>DASQPE010000138.1:0-26134 GCA_035644115.1 Gemmatimonadales bacterium | reverse complement strand
GCGCCAGCGCGAGCCCAGCGGCAGCGACGGCGATCGGCGACCGCAGCCCCCCCTTGGCCAGCTCTACGGCGACGACGACCAGCAGCGCGACCGCGCCGACGTTGACTCCATCGAGAAAGCTGCGCGCCGCCGGGACCGACTGGAGCCGCGGCAGCAGCGCCGCACTGGCGGGGACCAGGACGAACGCGGGCAGGAAGATCCCCGCGGTCGCGGCGAGGGCGCCGGGCACGCCGTCGAGCAGGTACCCGACGAATGTCGCGGTGGTGAACACCGGGCCGGGAGTCGCCTGGCCAATCGCGATCGCGTCGAGCAGCTGGCGCTGGGTGAGCCACCCGGCTCGGACCAGGCCGCTCTGAAGAAACGCCAGCAGCACATAGCCGCTGCCATAGACGAAGGCGCCGACTTTCAGGAAGAAGAGGAACAGGCCGGCAGCCGTGGTCAGCTCGACGCTCGGGAGCTGACGGCTCCGAACCGGAATGCGGCCCGCGACCAGAGTAAGGAGGCCGGCGCCGAGGAGCACCGGAATCTCGGCCATCCCCACGAACCGGCCGGCCACGGCGGTCACCCCAATAACGCCGAGCAACGGGCTCCGAACGGCGGCTCTCCCGAACGACCAGAGCGCGTGAACCACCACGGCGACCACCACGGGGGCTACGCCACGAAGCACTCCCTCCACCGGCGGGAGTGCGCCGAACCGGACGTAGGCCCAGGCGCAGCCCAGGACCAGGAGGACGGCCGGCGAGATGAAGCCCACGCCGCTCAGCAGGAGGCCACGCCAGCCACCGCGGCGAAGGCCCACGTAGAGGGCGACCTCGGTCGAATTGGGTCCCGGGATGAGGTTGGCGGCGCCGATCAAATCGAGGAACTCGCCGGGCTCGAGCCAGCCGCGGTGGCGCACGATCTCTCGTTCCATCAAGGCCAGATGGGCAGCCGGCCCGCCGAACCCGAGCCAGCCCAGCTTCAGGAACACCCGGAAGAGTGAACCCAGGTCGGGATCCCGGACAACTTGACGCAGAAAAAAGGTCCTCGTGGGCCAGAAAGTCGCGACGGGTTTAGATTTTGGTCCACTTTGGCAGCGGTCACCGCGCGCCTGCCGAACATAGGTCAACTTGGCCCAGTGGCCGCCTTCTTGCCCAAGGCGGCCACGTCCCTTGGGGGACAGTCCTTCAGCGGAAGGCGAACGACCCGATGCGTATCGCGCTCGTCACCGAGTTCTATTATCCCCACCTGGGCGGCGTCACCGAGCACGTCCACAACCTGGCAAAGGTATACAACGCAGCCGGCCACCCCACCATCGTCGTTACCTCGAAGATGAGGGTCCCCCGAGACACGCCGGACGCTCACGAATACGAGAAGGACGAGGACTTTGTCCGGCGTATCGGAACCAGCTGCGTGATCTACAGCAGCGGCTCGTTCGCCCGGATCACGGCCGCCTGGAGGCTTCGGCGGCGGCTGGCCGACCTGTTTCGCCGAGAGCAGATCGACCTGGTCCACGTCCACGGCGGCCTGGCGCCGACCTTGGGCATCGTAGGCCCGCTCGCCGCCTCTGATGCGGGCCTGCCGGTGGTGGCGACCTTCCATTCATGGTTCGCCAAGTCGCACGCGCTACGCTTCTGGCGGCGTCAAGCTCAGTGGCTACTCGGTTACCATTCCGCCAACATCGCGGTGAGCCAACCCGTGGTCGAAGCCCACGCGCGCTACGTCGACGCCGACTGGGAGATCATTCCGAACGGGGTGGACACGGCGTTCTTCCGCCCGAACGGCCGCCTGCCGGCCGATCCGCGCGCGCAGGCGCCCCGCCTCCTGTTCCTGGGCCGGCTCGACCCACGGAACGGCCTGGAGACGGTGCTGCGGGCAATGCCCGCCGTGCTCCAGCGCTTCCCCGACGCGACCCTGGCGGTGGCCGGTGACGGGCCGCTGCGCGGCTTCTATGAGCGGTTGGCCCGTCCCGTGGCCGACCGGGTCGAGTTTCTCGGCCGGGTGAACGGCAATCGGCCGGAGGTCTACGGCTCGGCCGACTTGTACTTGTGTCCCACCACCAAGGCATCGTTCGGGATCACCCTGCTCGAAGCGATGGCGTGCGGGACACCGCTGGTGGTGTCGGACATTACCGGCTTCCGCGAGCTGGTCGCCAGCGGGAGCGAGGCGGTGCTGGTCGACAAGAGCGATGTCCCCGCGTGGGCGCAGGCCACGATCGATCTGCTGGCCGACCCGGGCCGTCGCACCCAGATGCGGTTAGCCGGCCTGGCGAAGGCTCAAACGTTTGCCTGGCCCCGGGTCGCGGAGCAAGTCTTCGCCGTGTACCGGCGAGCCATGAAATGATCAACGCCATGCTCGCGGCCGCCGCGGCAGGCGCCGTGGGGCTCCTGAGCTATGGCGCGCTGGAGCCGACCAACCGGCTCTTCGGACCGGTGACGAGTCGAGGACCGAGAAACCGCAGCGTCTATCTCACGTTCGACGATGGGCCCAATCCAGACGCCACTCCGGCCATTCTCGATGCGCTGGCGACCGCGGCCGTGCCGGCAGCGTTCTTTCTGGTGGGGCGCCACGTCGCGCGCTTCCCCGATCTGGCACGCCGGATCGCGGCGGCAGGCCACAGCCTCGGCAACCACACCCAGTCGCACGTGAAGCTGCATCGTCTCGGGCCCCGGCGAATCGCGCGGGAGGTAGCCACGGCGCACGACACGATCGTGGACGCGACCGGCACGGCGCCGCGGATGTTCCGCGCTCCCCATGGCTACCGCAATCCGTTCGTCTTCCGCGCCGTGCGCCCGTACGGGTACCGTGTCATGGGCTGGACCTTTGGGGTGTGGGATACGGCGCGTCCCGGTGCCGAGGAGATTCGGCGCAGAATGCGCGCGAAGCTCGAGCCCGGCGCGATTCTGCTGCTCCACGACGGCGACGGCTACGACCCCCTGGGAGACCGGCGCCAGACGGCGGAGGCGCTGCCCGGCATCATCCAGGACGTGCGGGCCGCCGGCTACCAGTTTCGCCCGCTGGCCGAGCTGGCGTGACATGAGCCGACTGCGCTGGTTCTTTGCCGCCTTCGCCCTGGTGAGCCTGGTGCTGGCCGTGCGGTTCGCGGTGCATTTCCCCTGGGCCGGCACGGTCAACGCGATCGCCGGCGCGGATTGGCTCCTCCTCGCCGCCGCGAGTCTGGCGAATATCGCGTCCCTCCTCGCAAAGGGCTGGGCCTGGCATCTCGTGCTCCTGCCCAGCGCCCCACACCGCTGGCGCACTGCCCAGGCCGCGACGCTGGTCGCAGCCGCGGTCAACTCCGTCAGCGTCTCGCTCAGCGGCGAAGTGGCGCGGGTACAGCTCGTGGCCACGAGGGATGGGGTGCCTCTTCGTGCGGGCATCTGGTCGCTGGTCTGGTCCCGGGTGATCGAGGCCGTGAGTCTGATGCTGTTTCTGGCCGCGGTCCTGGCCGTGATTCCTACCGCGCCGTGGATGCGTCCGATCGAGATCGGAGCCTGGGTCGTCCTCGGTATCCTCGCGCTGGCCTGGCCGCTCGGAGCCGGGCCGCGGCTGCTCCGGCTGCTGCCGGCCCGTTTGCAGCCGCCGGTTCAGGGAGGAAGCGCGACGCTGACGCCGCGGCGTCTCGCGGCGCCGCTCGCGCTCTCCGTAGCGAACTGGGGTGCCCAGTGGCTCTCGTTCTACTGGGCGTTCGCCGCCATCCACGTGTCCACCTCGGTCGTGGTCTCGCTGTCGGCGCTCGTCATGGCAAACCTCGGCGGGATCGTCCGGATCACGCCGGGTAATGTCGGGGTGCTGCAAGCGTCGCTGGCACTCGGCATGCTCGCGTTTGGCATTCCCGGAGACCAGGCGCTCGCGGCGGGACTCGCCCTCCAGGCGGTGCAGGTCATCCCCGTGGTTGCGATCGGGGTGGCGCTGGTCGGCGCGCAGGGCCTGCGGAGCCTGGGCACCAAGCGAGCCGAAACCGTCGGGGCGGCCTGAGTATGGGAGTAGAGCTGGAGCCGCTGGTCCAAAATCCAACCCTGGCGGCATCGTCCACGGTGCCGACCGCGGCGCCCGAGGGCCCCGAACGGCCCTCGATGGGACTCGCGCGGCGGCTCGCGATCCTCACGGCTGGGTTGGCCCTCCTGCTGGTCCTGGGAGCCACCGAGATCTCGGTCTCCTGGTCGGCCCGATCCCGGTTGGAGGACTTCCGGGACGAGGCGATGTCGCTCGCCAACACCTTGTCGGCCCTGCTCACGGACCTGGCACCGACCGGTGATCCCGATTCACTCGCCGCGGGGCTCGAGGACGAGTCGCTCCAGCGTCTGGGCCCGGCGCGCAAGGCGTGGATCTATCTCGCGAAGGGCGGGAGCCTGGTGCTGGTGGCGTCGAGCGACACGATTCTCGACCACCCGGCGGACGACGCCGATGCCCTCGCGCTGGCTCGGCGCGACATGATCGTCCGGCGGCTGGAGCCTCCGCGCACGGGATGGCAAGTGGCCACGCCGCTGGGCCGGGGGCACCCGTACGGCGTGCTGGACATCGCGGTCTCGACCCGGCGCCTGGAGGAGTGGACCCGGGTGGAGCGGCAGCGGGCCTATCTCGCCGCCGTGGTCTCGGCGCTGCTGGTCGCCCTTGGCGTGGCGCTGCTGACCCGCAAGTGGGTCGGCCGGCCGCTGGCCTCGTTAGGCCAGGCCATGGCAGGAGCCCACGGGGGCGCCGAGGGCGCGCCGCCGGCGCCGGAGATCGGGCCGCTCGAGTTCCGGCTGCTCGCGGGCCGGTACAACCAGCTGCGCGAGGCGCTCGCCCAGCGGGAACGGGAGAGCCAGTCGCGGGCGGCGCTGCTCGCGCTGCAGGAGCGGGCTCGCGGGCTCGACCGGCTGGCCCTGGTGCAGGAGACAGCAGCGTCGTTCGCCCACGAGATCGGGACTCCGCTCAATACGGTCAGCGGACACCTCCAACTCCTCCGCGATGACCTGGTGGCCGCGCGCCAGCCGCAGGCCGTCGAGCGGGTGCGGCTGCTGCTCGCGCAGATGGATCGGGTGGCCGGCATCGTCCGCGCGGGGCTCGACCGGGGCCGCTGGCCGCAGCCCTACGTACGCGCCACCGATTTGCACGAGCTCGCCGAGCGCATGCTCCGATTTCTCGAACCGTCCTTCGCGGAGGCCGGGGTTCACGCGGAGCTCCGGGTTCCAACCGGGCCGCCGGCACGCGCCGTCTGCGATCCGGCCCAGGTGGAGCAGATCCTGCTCAACCTGTTCAAGAATGCAATCGAGGCGCTGCCGCCAGGCGGTCGGGTGGCCGTGGCCACCGGTGTCATGGGACCAAACACGTACGTCGAGGTCGCCGATGACGGCCCGGGACTCGACCCCGAAGCGCAGGCAAGCCTGTTCCGGCCGTTCACGACCACCAAGGGCGCCGGCGGGAGCGGCCTCGGCCTCGCCGTCAGCCGGCGGCTCGCTCGAGGCCTGGGTGGTGATCTGGTACATGTGCCGAGCAGTCGGGGAACCCGCTGGCGGCTGACGCTGCCCAGCGCGGACCGGGTGGCGTGAGCACCGTCGTGCGGGGACCGGGCGACGCCAGCGTGCTGCTGGTGGACGACGACGAAGCGGCCTGCCGCCTGCTGGCCGAAGTGCTGGAGCGGGACGGCTACCGGGTCGCGGCGGCGTTGTCAGTGGACGAAGCGCTGGCAAAGCTCGAACGTGAGGGTCCGTTCGACGCCGTGCTCACCGATCTCCGCATGCCGGAGCGCAGCGGACTCGACCTGCTGAAGACGATTCGCGAACGCGAACCGGACGCGCTGGTACTCGTGCTGACCGCGTTCGGCGATGCGTCCGCGGCCGGCGAGGCGATCCGCGCCGGCGCGTACGACTTCGTGAGCAAGCCCTACGACCTCGCGGCACTGCGGGAGACGCTGGCGCGCGCCCTGGGCCGGCGCCGGCTCGCCACCGCCAGTCGGGAGCGGCGGGGAACCGTGTCGCGCCCGACCAACGGGGGCCAGGAGGGCTCAGCGCTGGTGGGCCACAGCCCGGCGGTGATCGAGGTGATGAAGACAGTGGCTCGGGTCGCGCCCACCCAGGCGAGCGTACTGCTGCTCGGGGAAACCGGCACCGGCAAAGAGCTCGTTGCCCGCACCATTCACGGCTACTCCGAGCGGACTGGGCGGCGCTTCGTCGCCGTGAACTGCTCCGCCTTGGCCGAGGGCCTGCTCGAGAGCGAATTGTTCGGGCACGTGCGGGGCGCCTTCACCGGCGCAGCCGGCTCCCGGCCGGGACTCTTCCGCGAAGCGGATCGGGGAACCCTGTTCCTCGACGAGATCGGTGACATCTCGCCGGCGCTCCAGTCGCGGCTGCTTCGCGCCCTGCAGGAGCACGAGATCGTGCCGGTGGGCTCCGAGACGGCGGTGAAAGTCGACGTGCGCATCATCGCGGCGACTCACCGGGATCTTTCCGCCCTGGTTCGGGCCGGCAAGTTCCGGGAAGACCTCTATTACCGGCTCAACGTGGTGATGCTGCAGCTACCCCCGCTGCGCGAACGCAAGCAGGACATCCCGCTGCTGCTGGATCATTTCCTTCGGGAGCTCACGGAGCGCCATGGCCGCGGACCGGTGGCGCTGGACCCAGAAGCCCAGCGCCGGCTGCTGGCCTACGACTGGCCCGGCAACATTCGCGAGCTGCAGAACGTGCTCGAGCGCGCGCTGGTTCTGGCCGAGCAGGACGTGATCGGCCCGGAGCACCTGCCGGCCGAGGTCCGTCCTGGTGGCGGGCCCGGCGAACCTGCTCCGAACGCTCTGCCGGACGCGGTATCGGGGACCGCACAGCCGGGATCCGGTGGGCTCCTCTCGCTGGAGGAGGTGGAGCGCCGCCACGTGATGCGGGTCCTGGAAGCGACCGGCGGCAGCCGGGAAGAAGCGTCCCGAATTCTCGGTATCTCGCGGCGCACCCTCACCCGGATGGTGCAGCGGTGGGGCCTGCCGCCCCGGCGCCACCTCACCGGCTAGGCACGGAGCCTGCACCCGCTCGCGGCACCATTCTTCAACAGAGAGCACCATGTCACTTCGAACCGCGCTGGTAGCCGGGTCGCTCCTCGCCACGGTATCTCTGGGTGGGGCCTGGGCCCAAGCCAAGCCGGCCAAGCCGGCGGCACCCGCAGCCGCCGCAGCTCCCGCCGGGGACAAGAAGGCCGATACGGGCAAGGTGGCCGGCCAGACTGGCGCCGCCGCCAATCTGCTCGACCTCAACTCCGCGAGCCGAGAGCAGCTCGAAGGGCTGCCGGGAATCGGTAGCGCCTATGCGGACAAGATCATCAAGGGCCGGCCGTACCACCGCAAGGACGAGCTGGTATCGAAGAAAGTCCTGCCCAACGCAGTGTACACGAAGGTAAAGGACAAGGTGATCGCGAAGCAGAAGTGATCGTGATCGGCTAGAACCCGCTACTTGCCGGGCCACCGCCGGCGGAAGCGCAGCGGGTTCTGGAACAGGTGGCTCGGAAGCACAAAGACCAAGCCGAACATTCCGATGGACAGCAGCAGCCCGGCGGCGAGCACCTCGAGCCGCCGGGTCGCCGCGTACACCACCGCTGCGATGACCCCGAGTCCCAGCGCGAACAGCGCCAGGAGAGCGCGGCGAACCTGCTGCGCCAGAAAGCGCTGCAGCTCGACGGTGTCGCGGGGGTGCCAGCGGACCCGAAGCTCGTCGCGCTCCACCCGCCGGAGCAGGTCGCGCACAGTCCGTACGGTGGCCGCCGCCTCGAGGCTCCAGTCAGTGAGACGGCCGCGGCCGTCGCCACCCAGCAATCCCTGCAGCAGGCGCGGCGCCGAGCGGGCCACGACCGGACGCGCGGCCGCGAGGCCGTTGAAGTTGGGGTCGTAGCGCAGGCCGATGCCTTCCACCAGGACAGCCGCCCGCCCGAAGTAAGCCAGGTCCGATGGCAGCATGAGAGGCCAGTCGTAGAAGGTGCGGAGCACGTCTTCCACGATCCGCTGCATCTGGCGCGGCGAGACGCCATCCTGCAACGCGACGCCCATGAGCTGCTGCGCGGCATCCCGGACCGTGCCCCGATCCACATCGGGGTCGAGGATGCCAAGCTCGTAGAAACCGTTGATCACACCGTCAACGTCCTGATGCGCCGCGGCCACCACAGTTCGGACCATCCGTGCCCGGGTCTCCCGCTCCACCTGAACGACCATGCCGAAGTCGAGCAGCACCAGCCGGCCGTGCGCATCCACCAGCAGGTTGCCCGCGTGAGGATCGGCGTGAAAGAACCCGTCCTCCAGCATCATCTTGATGTACACCTCCACGATGGTGGCGATGAGGTTGTCGAGCGACAACTCGCCGGTCGCGAGGCGGTGGTGCAGCCGATCGATGCGGGTGCCCTCCACGTACTCGAGCACCAGCACCCGGCGGCGAGTCAGCGCGGTGACCACCTCCGGGACGACCACGCGGGGCTCGGGGGCGAAGTTGCGCCGGAGCACCTCCGCATTGCGGGCCTCCTCGCGGAAGTCCAGCTCGCTCGAGATCCGCTTGGCAAATTCCGTAACGATGGTCGTGATCGCCCGGGTATGGTGATTGGGGAACAGCAGATTGACCAGAAACAGCACGCGGAAAGAAATCTGGAGGTCCTGGCGGACCGTGTCCTCTACTCCGGGCCGCAGGACCTTGACCACGACCTCGCGATCGCCGTGCCGGGCCCGATGCACCTGACCCAGCGATGCCGCCGCGAGCGGCTCGGCGTCGAACCGCGCGAACAGAACGTTCACCGGCTGGCCCAGCTCGCTCGCGATCACCTGTTCGGCAACGCCCGGCGGAAGCGGCGGCACATGGTCGGTGAGGGTCCCGATGGCGGTCAGGTAGGGCTCCGGCAGAATGTCCGCCCGGGCCCCGAATACCTGGGCCAGCTTGATGAACGTCGGACCCAGTCCGGCCAGGGTGCGGGTCAGCCGGTCGGCGCGGCGTTGATGCCCGGCTTCGTCCCGCGGCAAGGGGGCGCCGAACAAGATGAAACGGCGCCGGTCGCGCAGGAACGCGACCACGAAGGGGAGCAGCCGAACGAAGACGACGATGGCGCGCATCGGGTATGGAGCCTCAGAACAGCACCCACCCCGCGAGACCGAGAAGCAGCAGGAACCCGCAGACGTCGGTGAAGGTCGTGACGAAGATCGAGGAGGCGACCGCCGGATCGACCCCCCGGCGCTCGAGCAGGACCGGAATGAAGGCGCCGGCGAATCCCGCGACCAGCAGGTTGCCCGTCATCGCGAGAAACACCACCAGGCCGAGCCGGGCCCCTTCGCCCAGCAGTACGGCAATCACCCCGACCACGATTCCGTTCGCCAGCCCGTTGATCAAGCCGACCAGGATCTCCTTGCCCACTACGCGGGCGAACAGCGCCGGCTGGATCAGGCCAAGCGCCAGGCGGCGCACGGTGACCGCCAGGGCCTGGGTGCCGGCATTGCCTCCCATCCCCGCGATGATCGGCATCCACACCGCCAACGCCACCGCACGCTGCACGATGCCCTGGAAGAAGTACACGACGCCGCCGGCCATGAAGGCCGTGAGCAGGTTGACGTAGAGCCAGGGCAGCCGGCTTCGCACCGCGACGCCCCAGCCGGCCTCGAGCTGCTCGTCGGCCGGCACGCCGCCGAACTGGAGCAGGTCCTCGGTGGTCTCCGCCTCGACTACGTCGATCGCGTCGTCGAACGTCACCCGGCCGAGCAGGCGGCCGGCTGGATCGACCACGGGCACGCTGGGGAGGTTGTAGCGCGACATGATGCGCGCCACTTCCTCCTGGTCCAGCTCGGGCGTCACGAAGATGTCGGCGGCGGCCATGAAAGCCCGTACGGGGCGATCCGGCGGACTGGTGACGAGATCTTTGAGCGGAAGGGTCCCGACCAGGTGGCGGGCATCGTCCACCACGAAGACCTGCCCGAAGTCCTCCACCTCCTCGGCCTGCCTGCGAATCGACTCCAGCGCCTGGCTCGCGGTCTCGCTGTCCAGCACCGCGACCAGGTGGGTGGTCATCCGGCCGCCGGCGGTCTCCTCGTCGTAGCGCAGCAGGCTCGCTACGTCGGCCCGGCCCTCGATCTCGGAGAGGATTCGCTCCTGGGCCTCCGGCTCGAGCTCGCCCAGCAGGTCGGCCGCGTCGTCGTCCTCCAGCCCTTCGACGATCTCCGCCGCCCGCACCGGTCCCAGAGCGGCCAGGGTCTCTTCCGGATGGGCTCCCTCCGCCATCTCGACCAGCGCGCCGCCCGATAGCCGGGGCGGCATCGCGCGGACAACCCGGAAGCGGTCTTCCGGCTCGAGCTGGGCAAGGATGTCGGCGAGGTCGGCGGGCTCGAGCTTCTTGGCCAGCGCCACGAACGCATCAGTGCGTCCGGCACGGGCCAGCTCGACCATTGCCTGATGGTGTTCGGTCAGCGCACTCACGGACCGGTCCGGGCGAGCGGAACCGCGGAGGCCGGACCAAGTCGGATGAGGAGGCGCTCGATGCGGGTGGGGGACGCCTGCACCACGTCGAATTCGAGGCCGAGAAGAGTGAACCGCTCGCCGGGGTTGGGAATGCGGCCCGCCAGCTCGGCCACCAGCCCGCCGATGGTGCTTGCCTGGCCCGCCGGAAGGGCGACGCCGAAGCGCTCGCCCACGGCCGAGGCCGGCGTCGTGCCGTCGGTCTCGAAGACCGTCGCCGACGCCGCCCCGGACGCCTGCACGCCCTCGTCGTGCTCGTCGAAGATCTCGCCTACCAGCTCTTCGAGCAGGTCCTCCAGCGTCGCGATGCCCAGGGTTCCGCCGAACTCGTCGAGCAGGACCGCCAGATGGCGACGCTCCCGCTGCATGTCCAGCAGCAGGTCGCCGCAGCTGCGGCTGGCCGGCGCCATCGCGACCGGCCGGATCGGGAGCGGGTCACCCGGATGCAGCTTGAAGAGGTCGAACGCGTGCAGCATGCCGATGATCTCGTCCAGCGTTCCCCGGTAGACCGGGATCCGGCTGTAGCCGCTCTGGGCGAAGACCTGGGTGATGTCGTCGAGGGCCGCGTCCTCCGCGATCGCGACGATCTCGGTTCGCGGCGTCATCACCTCGCGCACCGCCCGCTGGGTGAAGGTCATCACCCCCCCGACGAGCGCCAGCTCGCTGTCGGCGGTGAGTCCGACGGCCGCGCCCTCGCGCCAGATCGATCGGAGATCCTGGGGCCGGTTCGCGCCCCGCGCGGGCAGCACGATGCCAAGCACCGACGAGAGGTGGCGGAGGACGGGGATCAGCCGGTCGGTCAGCCCGCCGGGGAGCGACTGGGTGAGCCAGCGGGGCCCGAAATAGCCGCTGAACAGGACGAAGGGCACCGCGACCAGCACCAGCAGGATCAGGGACCGGACCGCGCCGGATCCCACCAGGAGCGCCGGAATCGCCGCGCCGAGCAGGAGAACGCCAAGCGACGTCAGGGCGGAGGCCGTGGTGAGATCGAAATCGATCTGGCCGAGGGACGCCATCGAGGCCTGACCGCCACGCAACCGGCGGGATACGACCCGGGTAAGCTCGCTTCGACTGAGCGCGATCAGGGCGCCGCCGGCGATGGCGCCGAACACGGCGAGGACCAGGCCCACGCCGACCACGAGCCAGATCATGGTTCTTCGCCTCCAGGCGAGCTGGCGGGGACCGAGACCCGGCGGACGGTCACCCGCCGTACCCGTCGGCGAACGATCTGCTCGACGATGAGCTGGAAGCCGTCGATGTCGAGCGTCTCACCGGTGCGCGGCACCCGGCCGAACTCGGCGAGCACAAGGCCGCCCACCGTACTCACGTCCTGCCGCTCGAACCGGTGGCCCAGCACGGCTTCCAGCTCGGCGAGCGCGGTCCCGCCCTGCACCCGCCATTCGTCCTCGCCCAGGTCCTGAATCGGCGCCACTTCGTCGGTGTCGTACTCGTCGCGGATCTCGCCGACGATCTCCTCGAGGATGTCCTCGAGCGTCACCAGACCCGCGGTCCCGCCGAACTCGTCCACCACGATTGCCAGGTGGCTGGGGCCGCGCTGAAAGTCGCGCAGCTGGCGATCGAGCGTCTTGGCTTCGGGAACGAACGCGGCCGGGCGGATCAGCGCGTGCCACGAGGGCTCGTCGACGCCGAGGTGCGCGAGCATGTCCTTGGCGTAGATGACGCCCGCGATCGCATCGGGGTGGCCATCGTACACCAGGAGCCGAGCGTGCTCCGCGCTGCGGAGAGTCTGCACCACGTCGTCCCGGGATGCGGCGAGGTCCACCGCGACGATATCGATTCGGGGGGTCATCACCTCGGACACGGTGGTATCGGCCAGCGAAAAGACGCCGAGCAGCATGTCCCGCTGGGCGGTGCCGAGGTGGCGGGGCTCCGGCGACTGTCGGGGCGAGCGCATGCGCGCATCGGCCCACGCGATCAGTCGCAGCAGCGGCCGGAACGGACCCAGGGTCCGGACCGCGGCTCGGCGCACCGGGCCGGTGAGCTCGGGCGCCACCGCCGCGACCACCCGGGGGAGGAGGTCGCCGACTACCCACACCAACGCGACCGCCAGCACCAGCCTCGCGAGCCCCGACAGCGGGGGCCAGGCCCACCAGACCACCGTGGCGCCCGCGGCGGCGCCGGCGAGGACCAGGCAGGCGAGATGGGCCACGTGAAGCTGGCGGGAGACGGCGAGCGGGCCGGCATGGGCGGGGATCTGCCCAGTGAGGGAGCGCGGCAGCTCGGCGTCGGCTTCCGCGGCGAGCGCGAGCCACGCGGCCCAGAGCGTGAGCGCGGTGAGCACGAGCGGCCCGATGAAGAGCTGGAGCATGGCGATCATGCCAGCGCCTCCACGTAGCGCTCCTGCCGCCGCCACATGCGCGAGCGGGTTCGCTCCGGACCCTCGGGGTGATCGTGTCCCAGGGCGTGCAGGGTGCCATGCACCACCAGGCGGATCAGCTCCTGGCGTCGCGGCACGCGATAGGCCCGCGAGGCGCGCGCGGCGACCGCGGAACAGACGTATACGTCGGCGAGGGGGGGCCCGGCGGGCTGGGGCAGCGTGAATGCGAGGACGTCGGTCGGCCGGTCATGGCCGGTGTAACTCGCGTTGAGCCGGCGCATGCGGTCGGGTCCCAGAAAGGTGACCGACACCAGCGCCCGGCGACGCTCGCCGCGAAGCACCGCGCGCACCACCCGCCGAACTACCGGCGCTGGAAGCGGGAGCCTGCGCCCGTGCACCGTCACCTCAGGTCCGCTCGGCCGGCTCGAACTCCGCACCGATGCCCCCGCTCGCCCGGGGATAGCCGATCCGGTGATGGTACATGCCGGCCATCGACCGGCAGAAGACGTCCTTCACGCGGTCGATGTCACGCAGCGTAATGGGCGCCTCCTCCAGCTGGCCGGCGGTGAGCTTCTGGCCGATGAGATGCTCGATCGCCCGGCGCACCGACTCGGGCTTGCGGTCCTCGAGCACCCGCACTGCTGCTTCCGACGAATCCGCCAGCATCGCCACCGCGGTCTCGACCGACTGCGGCCGCGGACCGGGATATCGGAAGTCGCGAATGTCGATCTCGACCGCCGGCGAGCGGTGGCGGGCGCGGTGGAGGAAATAGTTGATCTCGCTGGTGCCGTGGTGCTCGGGCACGAACGCTCGCACCACCTTGGGCAGCCCCGCCTCCTGGGCCAGCTCCACCCCGAAGGGGACGTGGTCGCGGATGATCCGCGCCGATTCCTCCGGGCTCAACAGGTCGTGCGGGTTGTCGCCCGGCTGCTGGTTCTCCACGAAGAACCGGGGGTTCTTGAGCTTTCCGATGTCGTGGTAGTAGCAGCCCACCCGGGCGAGCAGCCCGTTGGCCCCGATCGCATTGCAGGCCGCCTCGCACAGGTTCGCCATGGCCAGGCTGTGAGCCCAGGTGCCTGGCGCCTCGACCGCGAGGCGCTGCAGCAGCGGCCGGCGCAGGTCGGACAGCTCGAGCAGGGTCAGGTCGGTAGTGACCCGGGTCGCTGACTCGGCCAAGGGCACCGTGAGCAGCGCGAACGAGGCGCTCGAGAGCGCCACCATCGATCCGGTGATAGCCGTGGTGATGGTGACCTCGGGAGTCCAGCCGCTCACCAGACCCATGGTGACGGCGGCCAGCGTGTACGCCACGGCGACGATCGCGATCGTCACGTAGAGATGCCTGCGGCTCCGGACGAACCGCATGCCCAGGGCGGCCGCGATACCGCCGACCACGCCGAAGAACACCGTGTTGCTCTCCCGCAGTGCCCATTGGCCGCCCAGCAGGATCGCCAGCGTCATGGCCGCGAACACCGCGGTGCGCCCATCGTACAGCATGCTGACCAGGATGGCGGCGAATGGAATCGGAATCAGCTCGGGCCGCCAGGGGAAGAGGTGGGTCAGCGCGCCCGACAGCATGATCACGAAACCGAACAGCACGCCGAAGAAGATCATCTCGCGCAGCTGCTCGTAGGTCTCCCGCCGGTAGAGAAAGATGACCAGCCAGAACGCGGCCAGGATGAGGCCATTGTAGAGCGCGCCGCCGACCACCGTGCGCGTCATCACGGTGTCCTCGCCCCGGCGCCGGAGCTCGCTCTGCAAGCCGGCCAGCTTGTCCCGCGCCTCCTCGGTCACCGGCTGACCCCGCACTACGATCCGCTCGCCGGGTTGCACGGCGTACTTGACCGAGTCCACGCCCTCGCGCAGCTGCTCCCGCCGGGCCGTGGTCAGCACCGGGTCGAACACTACGGTGGGCCGGTAAAGCGCTGCAACCACCTGCCGCAGGGTTCGCGCACCTGCTTCGTCGCTCATGCCCGGATGATCGGCCTCGGCCTCCGCCATCAGATCGGCGAACGAGAGGATCGAATCGCGGGGAACCAGCCGCTCGGCATCGCCCCGCCGGAACGCCAGCCAGCGGCTCGGCTCGGTGCGCAAGGTGGCCGCGTCGGCGACCCCGCGCGACAACATCCCGCCCAGAAAGTCGGTCAGCGCCCGGCGGGTCACCTTGCGATGGGCCGGGTCCACCAGGTACGCCGATTCCGTGGGACCGAGCCGAACGCCCACCCCGGCCGCCACCCTCCGCACATCGTCGGGCCCGCGTACCGAGGGCTCGTCCAGGCGCGCGAATAGGCTGTCGAGCTGGACCATCACGGAGTCGTAGGCGCCGGCATCGAACCGATAGACCGGGCGCGCCGCTCTCGCGCGGGCCTCGCCCTCGAGGGCACGGTCCGCGTCCGACTTGGGGACCACGAAATAGAAGGGCGCCGAGATCGACTCGGTCGCGTTCTCACCGACCCGGAGCAGCGGTGCGGCGAGGTGCGCCGGCAAGGGAAAGGCCCAGAATGCGAGCGCGGCCAGGACCGCCACCGGCGCGCAGCGCACGCCGTGGTACCAGCCCCTGGCGAGGAGCGACCGTTGAACGGCCGGCAGGCGAAGGTGCGAGAGCTCCACCATCAGCCGCTCTGGTCTTCCGCGTAGGCCCGGATGATCTCGCGCACGATGCGGTGGCGGACCACGTCCAGCTCGGTGAGATAGCAGAACGCGATGCCGTCGATGCCGGGGAGGATGCGCTCGATCTGGACCAGACCGGAATCTTCCCGCTTGGGAAGATCGATCTGGGTCTTGTCGCCCGTCACCACCGTCCGGCTGTTCACCCCGAGGCGGGTGAGAAACATCTTCATCTGTGCGCCGGTTGCGTTCTGGGCTTCATCCAGGATGATGAACGCGTCGGCCAGCGTGCGCCCGCGCATGTAGGCCAGCGGCGCGATCTCGATGGTCCGGGTCTCCAGCGCCCGCTGCACCCGCTCGTGCGGCATCATGTCCTCCAGCGCGTCATACAGCGGCCGGAGATACGGATCCACTTTCGCCTGCAGGTCGCCCGGCAGAAAGCCCAACGATTCACCAGCCTCCACCGCGGGCCGGGCGAGGATGATTCGCTTGACCCGCTTCCGGGCCAGCGCTTCCACCGCCTTCGCCACCGCGAGATATGTCTTACCGGTACCGGCCGGCCCGATGCCGACGACGATGTCGTCCGCCGTGATGGCCTGGAGATAGTCCCGCTGCCCCTGGCTCTTCGGCACGATCGGCCGGCGAAGCCCCGGAAGCGCGATGCGGCCGTCTCCGGCCGGCACCGCCCCGTCGGCCGGTGGCCCCTCCGCCACGAGACGGTACACGTCTTCCGGCGAAACCGACTCACCCATCCGGGCGAGATCCAGCAGTCCCTGCACCACCGCCGTCGCCCGATCCACCTGCTCGGTCGAGCCGGTGAGGCCGAGCGAGTCGCCCCGGAACGACACGCGGACCCCGAGCGTCCGCTGCAGCTCCTGAAGGTTGGCGTCGTTGACACCGGCGAACAGGAGCGGGTCCGCACCTTCGGTCGAGAGCTTATGGGTGATGTCGTCGGTCACGATCGGGTCTCAATCATCGCGGATCACCGCGAGGTGGAGCGCGCGGAGATCGTCCGAGTCCACCGGACTCGGGGCGCCCTCGAAGAGGGCTCGCTGCGCCGTGGTCTTGGGAAACGCAATCACGTCGCGCAGCGACTCGGCGGCACCCAGCAGCATGGCGATCCGGTCCATGCCGAAGGCGAACCCGCCATGGGGAGGAGCTCCCTGCCTGAGGCCTTCCAGCAGAAAGCCGAACCGTTGCTCAGCCACTGCCTCGGCGATGCCGAGCAGCCCGAAGACCCGGCGCTGCAGCCGGGGATCGGCGATGCGGAGGCTGCCGCCGCCCAGCTCGGTTCCGTTCAGGACCACGTCGTAGGCCAGTGCACGCACCTGCTCCGGCGCGGTGTCGAGCAGGGCGACATCGTCGGGATGGGGCGCGGTAAACGGATGATTCACCGAGCTGAGGGCGCCGGTGACCGGATCGCGCTGGAACAGGGGGAAATCGATGATCCAGACGAAGCGCTCCAGGTCGGCCGGGATCAGGTCCTGGCGCCGCGCGACCTCCTGCCGCACGCGGTCGAGCGCCGGCCCCGACACGTGATCGGGGGCCGCGACCAGGAGGCAAAGGTCCCCATCGGCCAGCCCGAGCTGGGCCGCAGTCTCGGGGCCGAGGAACTTCGCCGCCGGGCCTTCGAGGGAGTCACCCTGACGCTTGAGCCGCAGCAGCCCGGCTGCTCCCAGACTCCTGGCGGCGGTTTCGATCTCGTCCAACTGCTTCCGGCTGAAGGCTCCGCCGCCGGGCACCCGGATCCCGCGAACCCGTCCCCCTGCCCCGATCGCGGCGCGGGTGATGCCGAACTCTGCCGCCCGGAAGACCTCGGTCGCGTCGAACAGCTCGAGCCCGTAGCGAAGATCGGGCTTGTCGGTGCCGTAGCGCTCCATCGCCTCGGCGTAGCGCATCCGGGGAAGCGGCGTCGCGATCGGATGGCCCGCCTCTTCCCACAGCGCCTTCACCAGCCCCTCACCGAAGCCGAGCACGTCTTCCAGCGTGATGAATGACGCCTCGACGTCGATCTGGGTGAACTCCGGCTGCCGGTCGGCCCTCAGATCTTCGTCGCGAAAACAGCGGGCGATCTGAAAGTACCGGTCGAATCCCGCCACCATGAGCAGCTGCTTGTAGATTTGCGGCGACTGCGGCAGCGCGAAGAACTCCCCCGCGTGCACCCGGCTCGGCACCAGGTAATCCCGCGCTCCCTCCGGCGTCGGCTTGGTGAGGATCGGGGTCTCGATCTCCAGAAATCCCAGCGAATCGAAGTAGCGACGCGCCCGCTGCATGAGCCGGTGCCGCAAAGCGATGTTGCGCTGGAGCTCGGGCCGCCGCAGGTCGAGCACCCGGTGCCGGAGCCGGAGCTCCTCCGCGGGAAGATCTTCCTTCTCCTTGCGGGCGACCGGAATCGGCGGCGTGGCCGCGGGGCCTATGACCTCGAGCTCGGTCACATGGACCTCGATTTCGCGCGACGGCAAGCCGGCATCCCGCGCCGCCTCGGGACGGAGCTCCACCTTTCCGCCGACGAGAATCACGGTTTCGGCGCCCACGCCGGCGGCCCGTTCCATGACGTCGGGCGGGGTCCAGGCCGGATTGCAGGACAGCTGCACCAGCCCGTCACGGTCACGGAGGTCGATGAAGACCAATCCACCCAGATCGCGTCGGCGATGCACCCAGCCGCCCAGGCGGACGGTACTGCCCAGGTTGTCGCGGGAGAGAGAGCCGCACCGGTGGGTGCGCAATCCAGTTGCCGTCATGCCGTATCCTACCGCTCCTCGGCATCGAGGAGGGCGCGATGGAAGTCCTCGGGCGTGCCGGCCCGAAGCAGCCGTTCCCGCAGGTCCTCATGCCGGATCAGTCGTGCGATCCGGCTGAGCACTTTGACGTGCTGTCCGGCCGTTGCCTCGGGACCAACGATAAGAAAAAACAGGCGGACCGGCTGCCCATCCAGGGAATCGAAGGGAACCGGAGTTGCCGCAACGCCAGCGACCACGCTGAGTTCCCTCACCGTGGGCGACTTGCCGTGTGGAATGGCGACGCCGAATCCAATGCCCGTGCTGAGCTCCTGCTCCCGCCGGACCACCGCCCGATATGCATCGTCGTAGTTCCCACCGCACCGGTCCACCAACCGCTGAACCAGTTCGCCGATTGCGCCGGGCTTGTCGGTTGCGGCCATCGGCATCACCACGCGCTCAGGCGTAACCAACTCGCTCAAGAGCACAGCGGGGCCGGTGGGCGCATGGGACAAACGTAACCGTCCTGGTGAGGGGTCGCAAGCGATTCAGGGGTTTGCATTTAGCGGATCGAACCGATACCAGATTGTGAAGCCGGCTCGCGGTCGCTGCCCGCCTGGGCTGGGGATTATCTTCCGGCCCATGGCAACTCAGTCGATCCTCGATCTCACGCCGGAGGCCGCGCACGAACGGATTCGGGCCTGGATCAGCGCCCGGGGCCTTCCCGCCTACCGGGTCGGCCAGGTCCACCGGAAGCTCTGGGTGGCACCGGTTGGGGCCTGGTCCGAGGCCACCGACCTGCCCGAGGCGGTCCGGCGCGAGCTCGAGGCCGAGTTCCCTCTGCCCCGCTTGCCGGTGGACACAATCCAGGTGTCGAGCGACGGCACCCGGAAGTATCTCTGGCGGCTGACCGACGGCGAGGCAGTCGAGTCGGTGCTGATCCCGTCCGGCACCCGGCGCACGCTGTGCGTTTCGTCTCAGGCGGGGTGCGCGCTCGGGTGCGTGTTCTGCGCGACCGGACGCATGGGATTCCGGCGGAATCTGACCCCGTTCGAGATCGTGGGGCAGGCGCGCGAGCTCGCGCTCCGGAACCCGGAGGACAAGCCGACCAACGTGGTGTTCATGGGGATGGGCGAGCCCTTGCTCAATTGGCCGGCCGTGAGCGCCGCGCTCACCATTCTCAATGATCCGGCAGGACTCGGGATCGGGGCCCGCCACATCACGGTCTCGACGGTCGGGATCCTGCCCGGGATGCTCGAGCTCGCCAAGCGGCCCGAGCAATTTCGGCTGGCGATCTCGCTCCACGCGGCGACGCCGGAGCGCCGCCTCGCGCTCATGCCGATCGAGAAGAAGTACGATCTCGCGGCCGTGTTGGACGCGGCTAAGACCTTCCGCAAACGGATCACCTTCGAGTACGTGCTCATCGCCGGCCGGAACGACACCGACGCGGACGCCGACGCGCTGGCTAAGCTGGCCCGCCGGCTCGGCGCGCTGGTGAACCTGCTGCCGCTCCATCCCGGCGGCGCTCCCGAGCTGGCCCCGAGCCCAGCGGCGCGGATCCGCGCGTTCCGGGACCGGCTGGCGGTCCAGGGCGTGGAGGCGTCAGTGCGGCGGAGCCGCGGGCTCGACATCGACGCGGCGTGCGGGCAGTTACGGGTGGCGGTCGAAGGGAAACGGCGACGACAGACAACTGCGTGAAAAGTGAAAAGTAAAAAGTGAAAAGGACTCCCACCATCATCGGAGCTCCCTTTTCACTTTTCACTTTTCACTTTTTGCGCTTTTTACGCTGTTACCCAGTGGCCCCGAACCCCGCCGCGACGCAGTTGATCGACAGCAGCAGCCGGTGGAGCGCCTCGCCCCGCTCTTCGTCGCTCTCGGCGGCCCGGTAGCGCCGCAGCAGGTCGACCTGGAGCCGGCCGGCCTGATTGATGGTGGGCATCCGCCGGGCCAGCTTCCGGAGAAAGCGGGGGAACCGCTCCGCCGGCGCCCGCCCCTCGCTCACCCGCAGCACGCTCTCCACCGTGCGATGGTACTCCCCCTCGATGATCCCGAACACCGTGTCCCGTACCGCCTGATCCGGGTGCAGCCCGGCGAACTCGCGGGCGATCTCGAGGTCCACCTGGGCCAGCGTCTTCTCGACTTCGTCCACGATCAGCCGGAACAGGCGTGAGTCGCGGAACATGCGCCGGAGCAGCGCCTCGCCCCGGGCGCTGCGGACTTGGAGGAAGGTCTCGAGCCCGCTTCCCATCCCGAACCAGCTGGGGACGAAATGGCGATTCTGGGTCCAGGCAAACACCCAGGGGATGGCCCGGAGGTCGGCGATGGTCTTGGCGCCGAAGCGCCGGGCGGGGCGGGAGCCAAGATTGAGGAGCGAGATCTCTTCCAGGGGACTCGCGAGCTGGTAGTAGGGCAGCAGCATGGGGTGGTCGATCAGGCCGCGGTACGCCGCCATCGAGGCGCCGGCGATCGCCTCCATCGCCTCGTCGAACTCGCCCACGGGGACCAGCGCCTGCTCCCGCTGCGACTTGAGCGAATGCTCCAGCACGCTGGACCCGAGCAGCTCGATCTGATACGCGGCGGTCCCGCGGTTCGCGTATTTGAACGAAACCACCTCGCCCTGCTCGGTGAGGCGAAATCGCCCGTTGATCGAGCCGGCCGGCTGCGCGGCGATGGCCCGGCCGGTGGGGGCGCCTCCCCGGCTGACCGAGCCGCCCCGGCCATGAAAGAACGCGAGCGGCACGCCCAGCTCCTCGCCCAGGCGGGTCAGCTTCACCTGGGCCTTGTACAGCTCCCAGTTGGCCGCGAAGTAGCCCCCGTCCTTGTTGGAGTCGGAGTAGCCGATCATGACTTCCTGGACCCCGCCCTGCTCCCGCAGGCTGCGGCGAACCACCGGCACGTTCAAGAGCTCACGCATGATAGCGGGCGCGCGGCGGAGGTCGTCGATGGTCTCGAAGAGCGGCACGATCGGCAGCCCGCACCGCTCGACGCTCAACGTGTCGGGAAAGAGACCGCCCTCCTTGGCCAGGAGATACGCCCCCAGCACGTCGCTCACCGAGTGCGTCATGCTCAGGATGAAGCTGCCGAACGCCTCGCGATCGACCTTGTCGCGCAGCTCCGCCACCAGCCGGAACATCCCGATGGTCTCCGCCGCCGCCGCCGGAAGCCCCGAGAGTCGCAACTCCTCGTGCCTCGGACGCGTCAGCTCGGCTTGAACCCACCGGGCCCACTCCGGCGACTGCGGATCCGGCACTCCGTCCGCCGGCCCCCGCCCTCGCAGCCGCCACAACGCGCACAAGGCTTCGTTGAGCTTGGTGGTATTCTCCCGGATGTCGAGCCGCACCGTACTGAAGCGGAACAGCTCTACTTCCCGCCGCACCGGTTCCACCAGCGCCTGCGCCAGTGACGGCTCGACGGCCACCGCAACGCCGCGTTCCAGCGCGCGGAGATCGGCCACGAGCTCATCGGCGGTGAGATACCCGCCCTCGTCCGGCTCGACTTCGTGCCGCTCCGCCGGGGCGAGCGTGAGATCCAACCGCCGCAGCACGCAGGCGAGAAACTGGCGGAAGATCTCCCCCGGGTTCCGGGCGGCGATGCCGGCCGCGTCGCCGCTTGCGGCCAGCAGCCGGTCGAGGTACCGACGGAAGTCGTCCGGTACCCGGATCGCGCGCTCGCTGATGCTGAGGCGCCGGATCAGCTCGCCGAGCCGCTGCCGATACCGCCGCAGCGCCGCGAGCCGATACTCCAGCAGCGAGCGCCGGGTGACGTCGTTGGTGACAAAGGGATTGCCGTCTCGGTCCCCGCCGACCCAGGACCCGAACTGAAAGAAGGCGGGCACCTCGAACTCGTGATCGGGGTAATGCTGAGCCAGCGCCCGCTCCAGCTTCTCGTGGGCCTGAGGGACCGACTCGAACAGCGTCTCATTGAAGAAATGGAGGGCCCACAGGACTTCCTGCTCGACCGTGGGCTTCTCCAGCCGGAGCTCACCGGTCATCCACAGGATCTCGATCTCGTGCCGGACCTGCTGTTGCAGCTGGGCCCGTTCCCGTGGGGTCCACCGGGGCGACTCGAGCTCGACCAGGAGGCGGTAGATCCGCCGGTGCTTCTCCAGGACCGTGACCCGCTTCGCCTCGGTCGGGTGAGCGGTGAGCACCGGACGGATCCGGAGCGAGCGGAGCCGTTCGGCGAGCTCGTCGGCGGGCACCTTCGCCTGGGCCGCCGCCCCCACCACCTGCATCATGGTGCCCCGCAGCGCTTCGTAGCCGCGCTCGGCCTCGATCTGGCGGCGCCGCCGCATCGCCGCGTTCTGCTCCGCGACGCTCAACAGCTGCAGCCAGATGCCGAGAATCTGGAGGGTCCCGGTCTCCAGCTCGGCGGGACAGACCTCGGCGCCCTCGCCCAGCAGCGGCGCCAGCTCGGGCGCGCGGCTCTGCACGACGTCCAGCAGCTGATTGTAGAGGAAATCCGCGACTTCGGTGGCGTAAACTGCCGCGCTCTCGGCCAGCGGATCGGCCGAGGCGGGAAGCTGGTGAACGAGATAGGAGTGGAGCGAATCCTGGGTCACGCCACGCGATCGCGCAGGGGAGACCCCGAAAAGTAGAGTTGGAGATTTTCCAGCGCGCGCAGCCCCATCGCCACCCGGGTCTCCTCGGTGGCGCTGCCGAGATGAGGCAGCAGCACCACGTTCTCCATGGCGACCAGCGCGGGCGCTACTTGCGGCTCCCGCTCGAACACGTCGAGTCCGGCCCCCGCGATCCAGCCCTTCTGCAGCGCCTCGACCAGCGCGGTCTCGTCCACCACGTCGCCCCGGGCCGTGTTGATCAGGTAGGCGCTCGGCTTCATCTTCGCGAGCCGTACGTTGTTCATCAGGTGCCGGGTCTCGGGCGTGGCCGGGCAGTGAAGCGAGACGAAGTCGCTCTGCGCCAGGACCTCCTCGATCGTGCCCCGCTGCTCGGCGCCGAGCGCGGCGGCGACGTCGGGCGGCGGGGGATACGGATCGGTGTAGAGCACCCGCATCCCGAAGCCGCCGTGAGCCCGCTTCGCCACCGCGCGAGCGATCCGCCCCATCCCGATCAGGCCGAGCGTTTTCCCGCTCACCATCCGGCCCAGCATGTGGGTCGGCCGCCAGCCGGTCCAGTGCCCCGTGCGCAGGTGTCGCTCGCCCTCGCCGGTCCGCCGGGCGATCATGAGAATGAGCGTCATGGCGACATCGGCGGTGGCATCGGTGAGCACGTCGGGCGTGTTGGAGACGGCGATGCCGCGCGCCTTGGCCGCCTCGACGTCGATGTTGTTGAAGCCCACCCCGAAGTTCGCGATCATCTTCACCCGGAGGGGCTCGGCGCTCAGCACGTCGGCCGTGAGCTTGTCCGTCACCGTGGGCAGCAGCGCGTCCGCCGATCGCAGCGCCTCCTGCAGCTCCGCGGTCGTGAGGGGACGATCCTCCCGGTTGAGGCGGGCGTCGAACTCCCGCTTGACGGCCGCTTCCACCGCCGCCGGCAGGCGGCGAGTGACGACCACGACGGGTTGGCTCACGTGGCCACCGCGACCCGCTTGGTGCCCGCGGCCAGTACCTTGGCCACGCTCGCGCCCAGCTCGGCCGGATTCGGCGCCACCGTGATGCCCGCCTCGCGCATGATCTCGACCTTCTCCGCCGCGCTCTCGCCGAACGCGCGGATGATGGCCCCGGCATGACCCATCCGCCGCCCCTTGGGCGCGGAGAGCCCGGCGACGTACCCGATCACCGGCTTGCGCATGTCCTCCCGGAAGAACCGGGCGGCCTCCGCCTCCTGGGGGCCCCCGATCTCGCCGATCATCATCACCGCCTCGGTGTCCGGATCCTCCTCGAACAACCGAAGGACGTCCACGAACGAGCTCCCGTTGATGGGATCGCCTCCGATGCCGACGCTGCTGGAGACGCCGATCCCCAGGGCTTTCATCTGCGATGCCGCCTCGTATCCCAGCGTGCCCGACCGGGTGACCAGTCCCACTTTCCCCTGCATGTAGATGTGCCCCGGCATGATGCCGACCATGGCTTTGCCGGAGCTGATGATCCCGGCGCAGTTGGGACCTACCAGCATGGTGCGCCGGTCCCGTTGGTAGCGGAACAGATAGCGTTTCACCACCATCATGTCCTGGGCCGGAATCCCGTCCGTGATGGCGACGACCAACCGGATGCCGGCGTCGGCGGCTTCCATCATGGAATCGGCGCAGAACGCCGCGGGCACGAAGCTGAGGCTGGCCTCCGCGCCGGTGGCGCGGACCGCCTCCTTCACCGTGTTGAAGACCGGCCGATCCAGATGCCGGCTTCCACCTTTCCCCGGGGTGACCCCACCCACCAGGTTGGTCCCGTAGGCGATCATCTCCTTGCCATGGAACGTGCCTTTGTCACCCGTGAACCCCTGGATGATGACGCGGCTCTTCTCGTCGATGAGGATGCTCATGCTTTTGCGTTCCCCGTCTTCCGGCCGGTGGCCTTGAGGACGGTCACCACCCGCTCGGCCGCCTCGGTGAGAGTGTCCGCCGTGACCAACTGAAGTCCGCTCTCGTTGAGGATCCGGCGCCCTTCGTCCACGTTGGTGCCGGCCAGGCGAACGACCAGCGGGACGGGCGGACGGAGCTCTCGAACCGCCTGGACTACGCCCTGCGCCACCCAGTCGCACCGGTTGATGCCGGCGAAAATGTTGACCAGGATGGCCTTCACCTTGGGATCCGCCAGCACCAGGCGGAACGCGTTGGTGACCTTCTCCGGCGATGCGCCGCCGCCCACGTCGAGGAAGTTGGCCGGTGAGCTTCCGGCGTGCTGGATCAGATCCATCGTTGCCATCGCGAGGCCGGCCCCGTTCACGATGCAACCGATCTCGCCGTCCAGCGCGACGTAGTTGATCCCATACTCCGCCGCCTGGGACTCTCGCGGGTCTTCCTCGGCGTAGTCCCTGAGCTCGCTGACGTTGGGCCGCCGGAAGAGGGCGTTGTCGTCGAACGTCATCTTGGCATCCAGCGCGAGCAGCTGGCCGTCCTTGGTCAGGACCAGCGGATTGATCTCCACCATCGTGGCGTCGAGATCGCGGAACGCCCGGTAGCAGCCAAGCAGGGTCGTCACGCCGCGGGTGACGAGCCCCGCTTCGAGGCCCAGCGCAAACGCGATCTCCCGCGCCTGAAACGGGGTCATGCCCACCGCGGGCTCGACCACGGCCCGGATGATGGTCTCGGGGGCGGTCTGAGTGATCTCCTCGATTTCCATCCCCCCCTGGGGGTGGGCCACGATCATGACCCGCTCGCTCTTGCGGTCCAACACGAACCCCACATACAGCTCGCGCGCGATCGGCACCGCGGCCTCGATGTAGAGCCGGTGCACCACGCGACCCTCGGGTCCGGTCTGGTGGGTCACCAGCCGCTTGCCCAGCAGCCCCTTCGCCGCCTGTCGCACCTCGTCTTCGCTGGTGCAGACCTTGATGCCGCCGGCTTTGCCGCGGGCCCCGGAATGGATCTGCGCCTTGACCGCCCAGCGCGCCCCGCCGATCTCGGTGGCGCGGTACACCGCCTGCTCCGGACTGTAGGCGACGCCGCCGCGCGGGATCGCGACGCCGAAACCGGCAAGGAGCTCTTTGGCTTGATACTCGTGGATGTCCATGGGACCGTGGGCTAGGGACTGGTGGCTACCGGCCGATGGCTGCCGGCTTCTTCTTCCCGATCTGCTCCGCCATCCTCACGATGTTCTCGGCCATTCGGGCCGAGGCCGCGTCGATCATCCTGCCGTCGAGCTGGGCCGCGCCCTTTCCGTCCCGCGCCGCCGCGTCCAGGGCCTCGAGGATCCGGCGGGCCCGGCTGACCTCGGGCTCCGGCGGGGTGAACACGTCGTTGGCCAGCGCGATCTGCGAGGGATGGATCGCCCACTTGCCCTCGATGCCGAGCGCCGCCCCGCGCCGAGCCGCTGCGAGATAGCCGTCCGGGTCCTTGAAATCCCCGAAGGGGCCGTCGATAGGCCGGAGCCCGTAGGCGCGGCAGGCGACGGTCATCCGGCTCAGACCGAAGTGCCACTGGTCGCCGGGGTAGTCGGGATT
>DASQPE010000137.1:0-7616 GCA_035644115.1 Gemmatimonadales bacterium | reverse complement strand
TAAGCTCGCCCGGCGCCTTGCGCGCCTGAAAACCGGGCCGGCGTTGTTGCTTCCCTTCCTGGCCGCCTGCGCCGCCGGGGAGCCCACTGGAATTACCTCGCCCACCGACACTCCGGCAAATTCTCCGGTTACGGCAGCCGTCGATGGCCCCGTCGCGGTCAATCCCCGCCAGGTGACGCTCGAAGGCAACCAGCGCGTGCTGTTCCGGGCCTTCGAATCGCTGGCTCCGGGATCGAGCCAGGTCAGCTCGATCGAGTGGACCGCCACCGGCGGGACCATCGGGACCGACGGGAGCTATAGCTCGACTTCGACCGGCTCGTTCCGGGTGGTCGGGAAGCGCAAGGGCAATCCGAAGAATCCGCCCGACACCTCAGTGGTGACGGTGGTTCCTCCGCAGCCGAGCCTCATCGGGATCGAGATCAGCCCGTCGGCCGCCACCGTCGGCGCCGGGCTGCAGCAGCAGTTCTCGGTGGTCGGACTCCAGAGCGACAGCACGCAGGTACCAGTCGGCGTCACCTGGACCGGCACCGGCGGCTCGATCGACGCGGGAGGGCTCTATACGGCCGCCAGTACGTCCGGCAGCTATCGGGTGATCGCCACCCACGTCACGACCGGCCTCGCCGACACGGCGACCGTCACCGTGCCGGGCGGCGCATCGCTCAGCTCGATCACACTGTCTCCCGGCACCGTGTCGCTCAACGCGGGCCAGGGCCAGCAGTTCAGCGTCACCGGCCACATGTCTGACGGCACCACGGCGTCGGTACCGGTGACCTATGCCGCGACCGGCGGTTCAGTGTCGGCGACGGGCGCTTACACGGCAGGCTCCACCGCGGGCAGCTTCCGCGTCATCGCGACGGCCCAGGGTGGCCTGGCCGACACCAGCGCAGTCACCATCAGCGTCCCGGCTCCGACGCTGGCCTCGATCACGCTGAGCCCGGGCAGCGTGTCGCTCGGCACCGGCACGACCCAGCAGTTCAGCGTGAGCGGCACGCTGTCCGATGGCACCACGACCTCGGTCTCGGCGACCTACAGCGCCACCGGCGGGACGATCTCGACGGCGGGTCTGTACACCGCCGGCACGACCCCGGGCAGCTTCCGCGTCATCGCCACGGCGCAGGGCAAGGCGGACACCAGCGCGGTCATGCTCACCGCACCCACGCTCAGCTCGATCACGTTGACCCCCGGCAGCGTGTCGCTCAACGCCGGCCAGGGCCAGCAGTTCAGCGTGTCCGGCAAGCTGTCGGATGGGACCACGACTTCGGTCTCGGCGACCTACAGCGCGACCGGCGGCGCGGTCTCGAGCGCCGGGTACTACAACGCCGGCTCGACCGCGGGCACCTACCGCGTCATCGCCACGGCGCAGGGCAAGGCGGACACCAGCGCGATCACGATCGCGGCGCCGTCGGGCACCGGCACGCTCACCTACAACGCCGACTTCGAGTCCAGCAGGTGACCTTCAGCAATGGGAGCACCCGTCTGACCAATCAGCAGACCATGCTCACCGGCGCCACCAGCGCCAACTTCTCGCTGATGCACTACCGGCACGCCGGGATGTTCCCGGTCAGCTCCTATCCGAACGGGTTGACGCTCTACTTCGACGAAGCCCGGGTCGGTACCTCACGGAGTGCCGTGGAATTGCAGTCCACGCTGTTCGCCAGCATCCCCTGATCTGTCGCTTTACCCGGGCGGGTCCGGCCTCCAACCCAGGAGTCCAGGCCCGTCCGGGAGCGGTAGCCCCGCCCATGGGTTCCCCCCAACAAGCGTTTTTTGCCAATTGTGACATCGCCGCTTGCGGCCCTTGCCGGCGATGTTTAACTGTCCGAGGCTGGCCGGTGCGGCTTGGACCGGGCGGCGTCCATCAGCCGGAACACAGTCGTGGAATCGTTCACGCGGGCGCGCCCCCCGTGGGCTCCGCCTAGAGGACTGGTGCGAAATCGGGCCTTGCTGGCCCTCCCGGTCGGTGCCTCCGGCGCCGGCCGCCCCGCTCTGATTTCCCGCTCGGTCCCGCACCCGTCCCCCCAGCCCCAGCCGCTCCCACCCCCCTGCCCGTCCCGTCGCCTGCGCGCGGCGCGGCGGGCTGTCGCGTCACTGTTGCTCCATTGAGCATGGAGAACTTCTATGGCCTCGACAACGCGTGTGACTGTATCACCCCGCTTCAATCGTTTCATTGCTCCCTTACTCGCGGCACTGCTCCTGATCGTTGTCGGCTCGTTCCAGACCGTAACCGCGCAGCAACCGGCCCAAGGCGGCAGCGTCGGTGGGAAAGTGACGGACGATCAGGGTGCGCCCATCGTCGGGGCCGACGTACTGATCGAGCAGACCACAATCGGGACCCGCACCGGCACCGGCGGCGAGTACCTCATTCAACGAGTTCCGGCGGGGCCCCAGTCGGTCCGGGTGCGCATGATCGGTTTTCGGAGCCAGGCGGCCAGCGTCACCGTCACCGCGGACCAGCGCGCGGCCCAGGACTTCTCGCTACGCCGGGATCCGCTTCAGCTCCAAGAGATGGTGGTCACCGGCACCCAGACGCCCCGGATGAACATCGACGCCAGCGTCGCCGCGACCACGCTCTCGGCGACCGAGATCCAGCAATCCGCGCCACGCAGCACCACTGAAATGCTGCGTTACGTCCCCGGATTCACCCGGGTCGAGAGCTCCGGAGGTGAGGTCAACGAGAACATTACGATACGCGGAATTCTCGGCGTCGAGTACGTGGCCTTTCTGGAGGATGGACTGCCGGTCTACCCCACCATGCACACGTTCTTCATGAACGCCGATAACCTGTTCCGGATCGATGAGAACGTCGAACGGATGGAGGTCGTGCGTGGCGGCGCCTCGGCGCTCTTTGGGTCCAACACGCCGGGCGCGATGATCAACCTGATCAACAAGACCGGGGGCGACGAGTTCGCCGGGACCGTACGGGCAACCGGCGGCACCCAGGGACTGGCCCGGTTTGACCTGAACGCCAACGGCCCGCTAGGCGACAACTGGCGGTTCAACGCGGGTGGCTTCTATCGCTATGACCACGGGGTGCGCGACCCTGGATTCCCCGGGATCCGAGGCGGCCAGTTCAAGGGGAGCATCACGCGGCTCCTGTCGAATGGCTACGTGCGCCTCTCGGCCAAGATCATCGACGACCGCAATCAGTTCATTCTCGACCTGCCGTTCGTCAATCCGGCTGATCCAACGTACGTGTCCGGCTTCGGCAACTATGGCTCGTTCAACAGTCCCGAGGCGATCCAGCTTCGAGTACCAATTCCGACGGGCGACCTGGAACTCCCACTTCAGAACGGGCTCCGGACCGTCGGCCAATGGTACACCGCGGACGCGGGATTCGATCTGAGTTCCGACAAGACGTGGCACCTCCAGAACGCCGCCCAGTACATGCAGAACAACCAGGAGCACAATGCGCTGATACCGTCCAACGCGATTCTCGCGACGGATTTCGCAACCCTATCCAAGGGCCAGGGCGGGCTCGGGTTCCCGGCGGGATCCACGCTGCAGCTGTTCTACACCAACGTGTACGACGTGACCGGCAAGCAGCACCTTCCGTTCAGCACCCCGAACGGGCTGGTTGCCCCAGGGACGCTCTGGCACGTCTCCAAGCCGATCTCGGCGTTCCAGGACCAGCTCCAGCTCCGGCGGACCTTTGGCAAGAGCTCGGCATCGCTGGGGGTCTATTTTGCCAACTACACCCAGGACAATCATTGGAACTTCACTCAGATCCTCACCGACGTGGGCGATCAGACGCACTTCCTCGACGCCGTGGTCACGCCGCCGGGAGGCACGCCGGATACTGTGACCAAGAACGGCTTCACGAACTTTCTGTCCACCTACGTCAACGGCTCGGGCCAGACCAGCCTTATTTCGGGTGTGCTCGGCGGCGAGATCCAGCTGACCGATCGGCTGCGGGCCGACCTGGGCGTGCGCGGAGAGTACGACAAGTTCGTGCAGAGCTCGGAGAACACTTCCACGTTCGATCTCGACAACAATCCGGCGACCACCTTCGACAACGAGACATTTGGTAACGGCAGCTTCCGGCACTTCAGCCGGGGGATCAAGGACTGGTCGGCCTCGCTCGGGCTCAACTTTTCGATCAACCGGAACCTCTCGCTCTACGCGGCCGGGGCGCGCGGTTACAAGATGCCGGCGCTGGATGAGTTCCTGCAGGCGACGGCCCAACAGCAGGTCGATCTGTTCAAGTCGAAGCAGCTGCAGTCGGTCGAGGGAGGGATCAAGGGCTTTCTGGGCCCGCTTGGATTCACGGTGGGTGGTTTCTGGACCAAGCTGAAGGACATCGTGAGCCAGGGTCTGGTGATCGACCCGGTGACCGGTTCGACCACCTGGATCATCGTTTCGTCGCCCGATAACACGGCGTACGGCACCGAGATCGAGCTGGTCGCGACCCCTTACCGGGGGCTTCAGATCCTGGGTAACGCCACCATTCTCCATGCAAAGATAACCGGCGCGGGCGCGGACATCGGACAACGGATCAACGGCGTGCCGACCTCGATCGCAAACGGCGCCGCGATCTATTCGGTCCGTGGCTTCTCGCTCAAGGCCGACTGGCACTGGGTGGACCGGCGGCCGGTGGATGTGAAGGCGGGCGTCTCGCTCCCGGCCTACAACTACTTCAACTTCGGCGCGGCCTACGCCCTCAGGGAGGGCACCACGATCAATGTCGACCTGGTGAACGCGTTCCAGGGCAAGGGGCTGGAAGAGGGCAACCCGAGGCTCGTGGCCACCGGACCGGTATTCCTTGCACGCCCCATCCTGCCTCGGCGGTTGGTGGCCTCGATCAAGTACGACTTTGGAGGCGGGTCGCGGCAGCCGCAGACGGCCGTGCCGCAGTAAAACTGGGCTGTTGGAACGTCGAGTGATAACGAGAGCGTTGGCCGCACTCGCAATACTCGGGTGCGGCCACCCTCTCGCACTACCTCAGCTCGCCGCTCAGGAACGCGCGCCGGTTCCCGAGCGTGATTCATCTTACCTTCTCACCAGCGACGATCCGGCCCGCTCACCGTCGGGCTTCATCGGCAACGGCCGCCTGGGCGTAGTCATCCCCCCGCTCGGAATCGAAGCTGCGCTCTCCCTGATGGCCGGCTTGTACGAGCAGGCCTCGGCCGACGTGCCCCGCATCGCTGCCGTGCCTACCTGGAATGCGATCGGCGTGTTCGACGGCGACCGGTGGCTCGACAGCACAATGCTCGGAGACAGCTCGGTCCGCGGGTACAAGCAGGTGATCGACATGCGGACCGGCACCGCCCGCACCAGCTACGAGTGGATTGACGGCGCCCGGCGCACGGGCGTGCAGGTGCAGACGTTCATCTCCCGTGCGGCGCCAGGTCTCGCGGCCATCCGGCTCGACCTCACGCCGGAGGCCGCTGGGCCTATGCGGGTTCGGTTCGCCGTCGCAGACCGGCCGCCCCCGACCCGAGTTGCGCTGGCCACGCTCGAGCGCGCCCAGCCGGATTGGGGGCCGGCAAGTATCTGGTATGCCGGGCACATGGTCCTCCGCAGCAAGAATGCGGCGCTCGAGCCGGGCGGAGGACGGGTCTGGGTGACTTCGACGCCCGAGGGGCGGACTACACTGCTGGCCCAGGTGGCGGCCGTGGCATGGCCGCGCGACCTCCCGGGCGCAAGGGCCGGGACCCGAACAGCAGACGACACCGCCGCGGTCGAAGTCGCGTTCGACGCCGAGCCAGGGCGGACCTACACGTTTACCCAGCTGGTCAGCACCGTTTCGTCAGCCGAGACGCCCAACCCGCTCGTCCGCGCGACCCGCGAGGCCGCCACGGCGCGCGCGGCCGGCTACGACAGCATCGCGGCGGATGACGCGCGGGCCTGGGCTCGGCGCTGGGAGACGGACATCGAGATCCAGGGCGATCCGGCTCTTCAGCGGGTGGTCCGGTCGATGCTGTTCTATCTCCTCTGCAGCGCGGATGCCGGCACCGGGCTGGGTATCCCCCCGATGGGCCTCTCCAGCGGCGGGTACTACGGACACATCTTCTGGGACTCCGACACCTGGATGTTCCCGTCGCTCCTGCTCACCCATCCGGACGTTGCGCACTCGCTGGTCGCGTTTCGGTCCCGCACCCTCCCGGCCGCCCGCGCCAATGCGCGCGCCAACGGCTACCGGGGCGCGATGTACCCCTGGGAGGCCGACGAGCGCGGCCACGAGACCACGCCGCACTTCGCCGTGCAGAATGCGCGCGGGGAGATCCACGTCACCGGCGATGTCGCGCAGGCGCAGTGGCAGTATTTCCTGGCCACGGGCGACTCGGCGTGGCTCGCGCGCGAGGGCTATCCGGTGATCCGGGAGACGGCGGACTTCTGGGTGAGCCGAGCGAGCTACGACCGGGCCGGCGACCAGTACCATATCCGGAACGTCGTGTCCGTTGCGGAGGGGTTGATCGGGGTGGCCGATGACGCGTACACCAACGCCGTGGCGCGCAAGACCCTGGACGTCGCCTCGGCGGCAAGCCGGCGACTCGGCAAGAAGCCCGATCCTCGCTGGGCGCGCCTGGCGGCCAAGCTGCACATGCCGTACGACTCGGCCAGCGAGTTTTACCGCACCTACGAGGGCGCACCCGATTCGACGCTCGGCTGGGTCACGCCGCTCCTGAGCTATCCCCTGGGCGTCCCCATGAGCCCTCGGGCCAAGCGGGCCCAGCTGGAGCAGGCAGTGAAGCAGCTCCTGGCCGAAGGCCCGGGCGCGATGATGGGCTCGACCCTGCTCTCGGTGGATGCAGCCGAGCTGGGCGACCGGGCGCTGGTCGACTCACTGTTGCCGCACAGCTATCAGGGCCATGTGAAAGGTCCGTTCCTGATGCTCTCGGAGACGCCGGAGAACAACGCGGTCAACTTCGTGACCGGCGCCGGCGGCTTTCTCCAGCAGGTGATTTTCGGCTACACCGGGCTCCGCCTGGGCGAGCGGGGGCTGGAGCCGGCATTTCCTCCGGTGCTCCCCTCCGGAATCACTCGGCTCGTGCTCCGCAACGTGCAGGCCCGCGGCCGGCACTATGACGTCGTAGTCGACTCGAACGGCCGGCGCATAGTGCCCCATGCCGGCGGCGCCCCGCGATGACCCTGGGGACGCTCGGGATCGCGATCCTGCTGCAAGCGGTCCAGCCGCTCCCGGCGTCGACGCCATCGGTTCCTGCCGCACGCTCCGTGGTGTCGGTGCTCGGCTTCCCCGAACCGGGCGTGGACGACAGCGCCGCCTATCAGGGCTACCAGACCCGCTTCTATCGGGATTCGAAGGAGAACGCGGTCCAGATCTACCTGGAGCCGCGGGGGAGCCGCGTGGTCCAGGTCTGGGCCGACGCGGCGAACGAGAGCCTCGGGTTCACCGTGCGCGATGGCCAGGGTCGGGCAGCACGTCTGGCGTGGGGGGCCGAGGCCGCCGAGGTCGGCGACTCCGGGCCGACCCGCACGCTCGAGTACCGGCTCACCGCCGAGTCGCCCCACGTGACCCTGGGGTGGTTCGTGCTCGGTTCGATGCGGGTGGAGCGCGATTTCCAGTACGACCGGCGTCATCTGCGAGCGTTCACCGCCCCGCCCTTTCGGGTCGCCGAGGAATCGCTGCTGGTGGCGAGTCTCGCCCGGCTGCCCGC
>DASQPE010000136.1:0-14569 GCA_035644115.1 Gemmatimonadales bacterium | reverse complement strand
ACGCAGAAGGCAAGCTGCAGGGCTTCAAGATCCAGACGATCACCCAGCCCACCGAAGCGACCGTGCTGACTCCGGGCACTCAGCAGACGACGGGCACCGTGGTCAGCCGCTATTTCCAGCAGAAGCTCGAGGCCGAAGATCTTCGGCGCGACCGCGAGGCTCTCCAGACCGTCCTGGCCCGCGCCAAGGCCGGCGACCTCGCCGTGGACGCCTACCAGACGATCCCCTCGGTGCGGGAGGCGCCCGACCTCCAGGCCTCGCTGAAGGAGCTGTCCACGGCGGAGGCGGACCTTCGCACGCTCCGGTATCGCTATACCGAAGAGTACAAGCCAGTGCAGGACCTTCAGCAGCGGATCAAGGAAATCCGGAACCAATCGGTCCCGGCCTACACGACCGCGCTGATCCAGGCGCTCAACCAGAAGGAATCCAATCTCCGGCAGTTGATCACCGCGTCCTCGAAGGAGCTGGAACAGATTCCGGGGCGCTCGATCTTCGAGGAGCGCTACGCCCGCGAGGTCAACAGCATCGCCGGCATCTACAACGACCTCCAGGGCCGATATGAGTCGGCGAAGCTGGCCGAAGCGAGCGCCATTCCGGACGTCCGGATTCTCGATCCGGCCATTCTTCCCGAGCGGCCCACCAGCAACACCGCGTCACGGCTCATCCTGATGGGCTTCCTGGCCAGCACCGGCCTGGCGCTCGGGCTCGCCATTCTGCTCGACCAGCTCGACAAGCGCTTCCGCTATCCGGAGCAGGTCACCAACGAGCTCGGCCTCGCCATCTTCGGCGCGATTCCGGCCATCCGGAACCTGAAGAGCGGCAAGGAGGACGTCGAAGAGGCCGCGCATGTGGTGGAAGCGTTCCGGGCGGTCCGCCTGAACCTGCTCCATTCCTACGGGACCGGCCCCGTGCTGTTGACCGTGTCCAGTCCGGGCCCCGGCGACGGGAAGTCGCTGGTCTCGTCGAACCTGGCGTTGTCGTTTGCCGAGGCGGGTTACAAAGCGGTCCTGGTGGACGGGGACATTCGCCGCGGCGAGCTTCACCGGATGTTCAAGGCAGAGCGGATTCCCGGCCTGATCGATTACCTGATGAGGCAGGCTTCACTGGACCAGGTTCTGCGACCGACGAGCCATCCCAATCTGATGCTGCTGCCATGCGGAACCCGGCGCCACTCGGGGCCCGAGCTGCTCGGGTCTGGGGCCATGACCGAGCTGGTCGGCGCCCTGAAGGGCCGGTTCAACGTGGTCATCGTGGACAGCCCGCCCCTCGGTGCCGGCATCGACCCGTTTGTGCTGGGCACGGTGACCGGGAACATCATGCTGGTCCTGCGGTCGGGCGAGACCGACCGCCAGATGGCGGAGGCGAAGATCCGCTTGCTGGATCGGCTGCCGGTCCGGATCCTGGGCGCGGTGCTCAACGACATCCGGACGACCGAGAGCCAGTACCAGTACTACTCGTACGTGTATGGCTACACGTCCGACGAGGAAGTGCCCAAGCTGGTGCAAGGGCCCAAGGGCGAGGTGGGATGATCGGGCGGGCCCCTTGCCCCACCGTCAGTGGGCGAGGTGGCGCGTCAGTTGGAGAGATTGACCGAAGGCGACTCGAACGAGCGAATCCGCTCCGAGTCGCCTTCGCGCTGCAGGTCGTGGAGCGCGGTAGTCGCCCGCAACAGGAGCTCCAGAACGTCCACCGGTGATCGCGCAAAATCGGGTACCGCACAGTACCCCGCCCTGACCCGAACGGGGCTCCCGGTGCCCGCGACCTCCTCGAGGGCGCCCCCCAGCCGGGCCGCCAGCCGAGCGGCGCCGACCGCGCCGGTGCCCGGGGCCAGCACGGCGTACTCCCGGGGCGCAATGCGGCCGACCGCGTCAGAGACGCGGCTCGACCTGCGCAGGAGCGGCCCGACCCAGGCATCGATCTCGACGGCAGTGTCCGGACGGTCGCCATCGGCCCCGTCGTCCGCGTCGGCCCCGAACACGACGCAGGCGAGCGGCTCATGGCGCCGGGAGGCATCGGACCCGATCTCGCGGGCGCGATGGGCGAGCCCCTTGCGAGAATAGAGTCCCGTCGCGGAGTCGAGCAGGCTTTCGACCACGAGCCGGTCCACTTCGAGCTTGGCTCGTAGAAACGTCCGCAGCTTGAGCAGCAGGACGTCGCCATCGAGCGGCTGACCGAAGAACTCCCAAGCGCCGGCCTCGAACGCCTCGATACGCTGGGAACGCCCCGAGGGGCCGGCCGTGGTGATGATGACGGGCGTCGCCGGGCCCACGAGGTCGTCGTCCCGCAGCGTACGACAGACGTCGAACCCATGCATGTCCGGCATCTGGGCATCGAGCACTATGATGTCCGGTTGGTGCTCTCGCACCCGGTCGAGCGCCTGGTGCCCCGTGAACGCCCGAACCACTCGGAACCCGTTGGGCGACAGAATGCTCTCGAGCGACCTGGCCGACCACTCCTGATCGTTGGCGATGAGCACTAGCGGTTCGCGGGTCATTTCGAGGTTCGTCATCGTTCTCGGTCGCTGAGGTGGCGAGGGTCTGCGAGGCGCCGCGTGCTTGGGCGAACCGGCGGCCGTTCCCGCCTCACGCAGAACTTGTGCGCCCTGGGCGTGATCGTGTAACTAGTTGCAGCAGCAGATACTTACGGTGCCGCGACTGGTTCCTGGCCACTAGAAGCGCGGCACCGGTGCAACATTTGGGATGCCTGGACGCCACGACTGGGGCGGCGACAACTTGTGGCACGCCGGCATCTGGCCCGTCGTGCTGGCGCAACGAACCCGCCGGCGGGTGCGGCAGGTCGTGGCTCGGCGCGTGGCCCGTAGCAGTTGAAGCATCAACCACTTAGGACGCCAGATGGCCAGTGGGAGCGGCCTTCCGATCGGCCCCGCCTTCCCGGCTTCAAGCTTGAAGTAACGACCGGTAGAGCAGTTCACGTTCGGATTTCGGCTTGAGGAACGATCGGTTGGCCAAGCATACTCCCAAGAAGAGCCCTGCCGAGCGACTGAATTCCTCTCCGTCCCCGGATACGACCGAGGGTCAGGAGCGGGCCGCTCGCAGCCACGATGAGGAGTCGGGCTTCGCAGCCGGACTGCGGCGCTTCAGCCGCCGACTGGCTACGTTCGGACTGGGCGAAGCCCAAGAGCCGCTGCTCACCGAAGAGATCTGGTCGGTCGACGCGAACGGGAACCCACGGTGACGCCGTCAATGCCACACGGGTCCTCTGTTCCTGGCACAACCTTCGCTGCCCGCGCGGCGGGATGCGAGTCTCGTCACGAGCTGGTTACCGATTGTTCTTACCATTCTCGGGCGATCGCCGGGCTAACATCCGATGCGGTCACCGAGACACTACAGCGAGGAGCCCTGCGGCATGCGCGAGCCTTCCCGTCCGAGTGTTCGACTCCACGCACCGACGGTGATCGCGATCATGCTCGGCTTGGGACTGATCGTGGGAGCGGCGGCATGCTCCGGGGGTAAACGGCCCCCGGAGACGACGCCCAAGCCTCAGAATAAGGACACCGCACCGACGGCGCCCAGGGCCATGGCGACCCGGGCGGAGCTCGAAGCGGTCGCGGCCGGTAAATCAGGATCGGTGAGCAGCGAAGAGATCAAGGTGGTTCGCGACCGGCTCGCCCACGGTGACCTTCAGCCGGGCGACCGTATCGCCATGCGGGTGCTCGGCGAGCAAACCCTGACCGATACCTTCACGGTAAAGCCGACTCGCACCATACTCCTGCCAAACCTGGGCGAGGTCTCGTTGGATGGTGTCCTTCGGTCGGAGCTCAACGATCACCTCAAGAAGGAGATCGGGCGCTTCGTCCGGAACCCTCAGGTCGATGCTACGGCTCTGGTCCGGGTATCGCTCTCCGGTGCGGTCGGACGGCCGGGGTTCTATGCCATGCCGGCCGACGTGGTCGTGAGCGACGCCCTGATGGCGGCCGGCGGTCCGGGTGCCCGAGGCGATCCGAGAAAGACGGAGATCCGCCGCGGGGGCCTCGTCGTCGCATCCAAGGCGCAAATGGCCCAGGCGATCCAGCAAGGGGCTTCGCTCGACCAGCTCAACGTGCAGAGCGGCGATGAAATCGTAGTCGGCCAGTTGGGCACCGGCGCGCGCGGTGTGCTTCAGACCATGGGACTCATATCCGGCGCGTTATTCGGCATCGTCGCCATCAGCCGGCTCTTCTAATGATCAGCGTTCAACCGGAATCACGAATGGAGCCGCTCCGACAACGCGTGCCCGCCTCGGGGTCATCGTCCGCGACGGGTCCGCGACGCCGGCCAGCGATGGCGCACGCAGTTCACGCCGATAGCGACTCGACCGCCCGGGCCTGGGTGAACATGACCCTGGCGGCGATCGTCCTCGTGGTGCTGTCTCCGCTGATGCTGCTGATCGCGATCGTGGTGAAGCTTACGTCGCGCGGACCAGCACTCTATACCCAGACCAGGGTCGGCCTCGACCGGCGCCAGCCGGGAATCGGCGACGACAACCGCCGTCGGGCCCTCGACCTTGGCGGCAAGCCGTTCACCATCTACAAGTTCCGAACGATGTACGCGGACGCCGAACAGCAAACCGGCGCGGTCTGGGCCACCAAGGACGACGCCCGGGTCACGCCAGTCGGCCGTTTTCTGCGCGAATACCGGCTCGACGAGCTCCCCCAGCTGTTCAACGTGCTCAAGGGTGAAATGAACATCGTGGGGCCCCGACCCGAGCGCCCCACCATCTTCGCCGAGCTGACGCAGAACATCGCGGAGTACCCGTTGCGTCAGCGGGCAAAGCCGGGCATCACCGGCCTCGCGCAGATCAACCAGCACTACGACGAGTGCCTCGACGACGTGCGGAAGAAGGTCCAGTACGATCTGGAGTACATTCAGCGGCAGGGCCTGCTGGAAGACCTCAAGATCATGCTCAAGACAATCCCCGTCGTGCTGCTTCGCCGGGGAGGCTGGTAATCCCCCGGTGACCGCCCTGCCCCAGTCGCCCCTCCGGGTGGCCATCTGGGACCTGCGCGCGGCAGCCCCGATCGCGATAGCGGCCCTCGCCGCCGGGATTCTCTTCACCTTGCCGGCCACGACGCTGGCCCGCGACTGGTGGAACGACAGTGAAGCCGGTCACGGGCTACTATTGGCCCCTCTGGCGGTCTGGCTGGCGTGGCGCGGCGGCTTGAGCCCAGCCCGGGCTCCCAATGTGACACTCGGCCTGGCGGCGCTCCTGGCTGCGGTCATCCTGCGCTACCTCGGCGGGCTCGCCGCCGAGTTGTTCACCCTTCGCTTTTCCATGGTGCTCGCGGCAGCCGGAGTCACGGCATTCGCATGGGGCGGGCCCCAGCTGCGCCGCTGGTGGCTCCCCTTCGCCCTTCTCGTGCTCGCCATTCCGTTGCCGACGCTGGTGACCAATGCGCTCGCGCTGCCGCTCCAGTTCAAGGCGTCGAGCATGGGTGCCGCATTGCTGGCGTGGCGAGAGGTTCCGGTCACGCTGCGCGGCAACGTCATCCTCCTGCCCGGCCGGCAGCTGTTTGTCACCGAAGCGTGCAGCGGCCTCCGTTCATTGGCCGCGCTGGTGAGCCTGGGCGTGCTGGTGGGCGGGCTGTGGCTTCGGACGCCGGCAGCGCGGCTGATCGTGCTGGCGCTCACCATTCCGGTCGCCATCCTGATAAACGCGGCGCGGGTGTTTATGACCGGCTTTCTGGTTTACTTCGTGGACCCGAAGCTGGGGGAAGGGTTCCTTCATCTGACCGAAGGCTGGCTTCTCTTCGTCGTTGCGTTCGCCATCCTGGGCAGCGTGGCCTGGGTCGCGTCCCGCGTCGAGGACCACTTTGCCGGAGACCCGGCCGATGCGTGAGTGGCAGCGGTATCTCCCGGCTTCGGTACTGGGTGCGGGTTGCCTCCTGGTCGGAACCACGACCACCCAGCAGCGCCAGATGACCCTGGCGGCGCCGCTCGAGTCGGTGCCCCGCGCCCTCGCGGGCTACCCCAGCGTGGACCGGTCGATCAGCGCGGACGAGCGCCGGGTGGTCGGCGTCTCCGCCTACCTGTTCCGCGAGTTCAGCCGGGGCTCTCAAACCGCCTTCACCGTGTACGTGGGCTACTACGATCACCAGCTTCAGGGCAAGGCGATCCACTCCCCGAAGAACTGCCTGCCGGGTGCGGGGTGGGAGGTGGTCAGCGCGGCCGAGGAGCAGCTGGCGACCGCGGCCGGGCCGGTGCCGGTGAATCGCTACCTGCTCGTCAACGAGCACCAGCGAGCCATGGTGTACTACTGGTATCAAGGACGGGGCCGGGTGGAGGGCAACGAGTACCGGGTGAAGTTTCAGCTGCTCCGCGACGCTGCTCTACTGAGGCGCTCGGATGAAGCCCTGGTGCGCGTGGTCATCCCGGTCGAGACGACCGACTCCGCGGCCGCCGTCCTCGGTCGCCGAGTGAGTGCTGAGCTGGTCCCGGAGATGTTCCGGGTGCTGCCTGGCTGAGGCCTTCTCTCAACACGCCGCCCCGCGGCAGGTGGTGGGCCCATGACGTCAGACCGAGTCCGTGCGATTCTCCCGTCCCTCAACGCCGTGGCGATCCTGCTGATCGCCTCGCCGGCCATCGACCTCGTCGGCGCCATCGTCCCGCCTCGCCTCGGCGAGATCAGCTGGCGGTTCGGTGTGTTCGGGTTGCTGACCAACGCGCTGGTGACACCGATGCTGGGACTCGCGGTCATGCAAGTGGTCGCGACGCTGCTCGAGCGGGGGCGGACGGTGCGCCGGATCGCGGTCCTCAACCTGATCCTCGACGTGGTCCTCGTGCTGGGGCTCGGTCTGTTCATCCTCGATTTCCTCCAGCTCCGACAGGCAGTCACCGGCACCAGCCGGGGCGCCTACGACGCGGCAGCGATCAAGGCGCTCCTGGTAGGCGTGCTGGAGATCGGAGTGCTGGCCTGGCTGGTGGTCGCCGGCTTCCAAAGCTCGGGGGGCTTCGTTGGGGGCAACAAGAAGCGGAAGCGGCGTGAGCGCGTCGGGCTGGTGGTCCAGGCGCCCGACGAAGACACCCACTAGGGGGCGGCGTCGGGCGCCGGGGCCGCCTCGGGTCGCCGGGTGGGCTCCCAGATGGGATTGCGCTCGCCTCGAAGTGCCCGGCTCCATGCCAGCAGTGCCGCCAGGTTGACCGCCACGACGAAGCCGCAGACCGCCACCGGGTAGGGCATGGCCCGGCCCTCCGGCCAGCGCAGCGCAGTGCTTCCCAGGGCCCCGGCTAGCAGGACAGCGACGAGCACCGCCAACGCCGCCGGCTGGATCATCGCCAGCACCGCCAACCCCACCAATGCCAGCGGCAACGTCAGGTGCACCAGCCAGCGGCATAGCTTGTGGCTGAGCAGCATCCACGCGAACCTGCCATAGACCAGCGGATTCACCAGCGACCGCTTGTACCACAACGTCTCCAGTCCCCGGGCCATGGTCCGCACTTTCCGGTGGAACTCCGAGCGGATCGAGACCGTCCGAGGGACGTAGCAGATGGCCTGGTCGACCGAGACGGTGCGATAGCCCGCCTCCCGAGCCGCCAACGGCGAGGCGAAATCCCGGCTCAGCGCCTCGGGGAAGAGATCAGTCACCAGCTGCCGCCGGATCGCGTAGAAGCAGCCGCTCGCCCCAACGATGGAATCGACCCGCGTCTCCAGCCGGCGGATCCACATTTCGTAGCCGACATAGCCCGATTCGCCGCGATTGGTCTCGACGTCGGCCCGCCCGACGCTGACGTCGCGGCCCGATGCCACCCCGATCGCGGGATCCTGGAATACCCGAATCAGTGGTTTGAGCGAGCCGGAGGGAATCCGGATGGTGGCGTCGGTGTTCACAACGATCTCGCCCCGCAGGTGGCGCGCAGCCGTGTTCTCAGCGGCCGTCTTGCCTGAGCGCCGGTCCAGCCGGACGAGCTCGACGCCACTGGGCGCGAATTCCCGAACGATTGCGTCGGTGCCGTCGGTGGACGCGTCCGAGATCACGAGGATCTGCCGCCGGTCCGCCGGGTATTCGAGCGCGAGCAAGGCCTCGAGGGTCGCCCGAATTGATTTCTCTTCATTGTAGGCCGGCAGTGAGATGCTGATGAACGGCCACTCCCCGGGTTCCGCGACCGGCCGAGGCCCGGGCCGGCCGACGGCGAGGAGGCGCAGCATGATTGGATAGCCCACGTAGGCGTACAGGCCCAGCGCGGTGGGAATGGCGATGAGCACGAACGCGAGCAGAATCATGCCGCGGATCGCGGTGGAGGGAACACGCGCCGGTACACCGCGTCATACGCGGCCAGCCAGCCCTCCAAGCCGCGCTCCGCCCGCAGGCGGGTCTCCGCCCGAACCGCCCGGGCCGCCGCCGCCGAGGGATCGGCCGCGACTGCCCCCAGCGCGAGAGCCAGAGCGCCCGGGTCCTCGGCCGGGACGAGCAGCGCCTCGCCATCCGACACCACATCCGGCACGCCACCGACTGCGGAGGCCACGATTGGAAGCCGAACGGCCATGGCCTCGAGCAGGACGATCGGCGTCCCCTCGGTTCGGGAGCTCAGCGCGAGACAGTCGAAGGCCGCAAAGCAGCGAGCGGCTCGGGGGACCGTTCCCAGCCAATGGATCCGATCCGCCAGGCCCAGCGCCGCCGCCCGTGAGGCCAGCGCAGCGCGATCGGGACCATCACCGATGATCGCGGCCCGGGCACGATCGTCTGGCAGCCGGGCGAGCGCCTCCACCAGCACGTCGGGCCCCTTTTCGCGGGAAAGCCGTCCCACCCACCCAACCACGAAATCCGCGGGACCCACTGACAGGCCCAGCTCGGCCCGGGCGGCGGCTCGCGGAAGGAGCTCCGTGTCCCACCGGTACGCGTTCGGTACCAGGTGAATCCGGTTGGGTGGCACACCCGCCCCCACCAGCCGGTCCACCAGCGGGCGCGATACCGCGACCACCGCAGAGAATCGCCGCAGCGCACGCTGCTGCAGGCGCTCGTAGAACCGGTTCCTGATATCTCCTCCAGTGAAGCCATGCACGGTCGAGACGACGGCCAATGCCAGCTGCCGGGCGGCGGCTCCGCCCTGCACATCGGGCCGGTAGCCATGGGTGTGCACGATGCGCGGTGAGCTCGCCTGGAAGGCCTGCCTGAGCTCCCGGCGCTCCCGGAGATAATGACGCCCGCATGCCAGCCGGCGAACCGGTACCCGAGCCGCCTCGAGCTGCTCGACCAGGGGTGGGATGGAGCCCGCGTCGGTCAGGGCGATGACACTTACCGAATGCCCCGCCGCCAACTGGCCCGCCGCGAGGCTCTGCACCACGTGCTCGAGTCCGCCGAACGGGGCGGGCGCGACGACATGCGTGATGGACCAGCGCGCGATCGGATCGCCCCGTGGCGCGGTCACCGGGGGGTCGCCGAAGGGGGCGGTGAGACCTCACCCGCGCCGGCTCGCAGAACGAAGAACCTGACGGGGAAGCGACCTCCCGACACTTGTCCCAAGGCTTGATATCGGCTGTCGAGCAGCCGTTCCCGCGCTGCCGAGTCGGCCAGAATGGTACGCTCTGTGTAGCCGTCGAGCAGGATCAGCCGCGGGGGGTGTTGCGCCAACCCCTGGTCGATGAGCCGGCGCTGCTCGGTTGTCATACCGCGGGGAAAGGCAAGTGGGTGACTGATGTTCAGAAAGGGGTGGCGATCCGCCTCGAGGGCCCAGATCACGCCGCCAGACAGCACTTCGTCCCCCGGCCCGGTGCTGACGCCGACCCGGCGGGCCACCTCGGCGAGCACGGATCGCGGCCACACACAGTAGTACGCAACCCCGATTTTTTGCCCAGAATGGTCGTACGCGATGAGTGCCGAGCCGCCCAGCACGAGGAGCAGGGCGAACGCAAAGCGGTCGGCCCTGGCAGGGCGCACCGGCAGCACAGCCACCAGCGCCGCCGCCACGCCGAGCAGCAAGACAAGAACGCGAAGGGTGCGCCCCATCCCCGCGGGGACAACCGACGCCAGTCCAAACACTCCGCCGGCGGCCACGGCGAAGATGCCTGCCGCGATGCACCATCGTCGAAACCCCGCCCGGCCAGCGCCCGCTGCTGCAAACATCAGCGCCACGATCACCAGGTACGCCAGCGGGGACAGCGCCCCACGCGCGCCCGCCACGAAAGCCCCCGCCAGGGCCACCAGGAACAGCGCCAGCGCAAGACCCGCAGTCCGCGGCGGAAGCCACGCTTCAGCCGCCGCGCTGGCGACGGCGCCGAAGAGAATCACAAGGGGTGGCAGGAATTCGGTAAAGTATTGCGGATGGAAACCAAAGACGTAGACCCAATAGCCGTACGCGAGCCCCAGAAAGCCCAACCAGGCGGCCAGAACGAGGAGGCCTACGTCGTCGCCGATCCGCCGCCAGCCGAGGGCACGCCCGCCGAACGCGGCTGCCGCACCAATCAACAGGAAGGAGCACAGGAAGACGGCATCCCGCAGGTTCCGTCCCGTCCTGCCCCAGGGCTGGTGCGCGTCGCCCGCCGACCCGAGGTCGACAGCCCCGGCTTCAGGCGGCAGCAGTCCAAGCGCCCTGAGCGGGAGGCTGAGCGGATTGAGCGAGGACGCCCAGAGCTCGGCCAGGCTGAGATACCGCCCGAAGAAGGCGACGGTCAGCGCTGCGACGACAGCGAAACCCAAGAGTAGCGCCAGCAGCTGACCCGCGAGCCGGCGCGGGGTCCGCCATCCCAGGCTCGAGAGCACCACGACGGCGGCCATCAGGTGCGCCAGAGCCGATTCCCGGAAGTAATACGTGATCCCGAAGACCGCACCGACCAAACCGATGTGGCGAGCCGATGACCGGACACGGAGTGCACGAGTGAGCAGCAAGTATCCCAGCGACGTGAAGACCAGCGTGACCGCTTCCAGATGCACGTTGAGTGACCAGATCACCGCGATGGGAAGAAACGCGTAGGTGGCGGTTGCTACGAGCGCCGCACGAGTGCCTACGAGGTATCGTCCCAGAATGAAGACCAGCCCGGCCACCCCGACACCGAGCAGCATCGGCAGCACCCGCGCTGCGAGGAGCCCAGCGCCCATCAGCCGCTCCCAGGCGGCAAGCAGGTAGACGTAGAACACCTGCCGGGAGTCGAAGTCTACGATCGGTACTAGCCCGTCCAACACCAGCTTAGCGTCCATGAGGTGGGCCCCCTCATCCGGGTTGACCCACCGATGCGGCAGCAGCGCGATGCGAAGCGCCAAGCTCAGGGCCAGAATCAGGCCCACCCAGAGCCAAACGGCGGTAGAAGGGGCGGGCCCGGCCTCGGGTGATCGCGGCTTGGCTGGAAGGGCTTGGTCCAATATTGGGTTCCAGAAAAAGGCTTTGCGTTGACATGGCAACGCCAATGCCGCCCGTAGCGTGGCGATTCGAACATCGACCGTGGCCCGGGCGCAACATGGGCCGCCGGGGGAATGTGGTGGCGAACGGCGCTGGCTGGCAGGGGGGTGTCCGTTTAAGATCATGCCATCAGGGCACGCCTGTTGCTTCGGGTCGGGAGCCGTGACCAGCGAACCACAACTCAGCGTTGTTGTACCGCTTTACAACGAGGAAGACAGCGTCGGCCCTCTGGTCGACGCTGTGCGATCGGCGTTGGAGTCGATCCCGCCATGGGAGCTGGTGCTGGTGGACGACGGGAGCCGGGATGGCACCGCCGATCGCGTCGCCCAACTGGCCCAAACCGATCCTCGCATCCGGCTGATCCGGCTGGCCCGGAACTATGGCCAGACCCAAGCCATGCAGGCCGGCTTCGATGCAGCCCGCGGGGCCGTCGTCGTGAGCATGGACGGCGATCTGCAGAACGATCCCGGTGACATCCCCCGCTTGCTCGCAGCATTGGAGGCGGGAAATGATCTCGTGGCAGGCTATCGCTTGAACCGGCAGGACAAGCTCCTTACCCGCAAGGTCCCTTCGTGGGTGGCGAACCGGCTGATCCGGCTGATTACGGGCGTCAGTATCCGCGACAACGGGTGTTCGCTCAAGGCATACCGCCGCTCGACACTCGAGCGGATGAGGCTCTACTCCGACATGCACCGCTTTCTGCCGGCCCTTGCCGCCGCCACGGCCGGCGCGCGGATCACGGAGATTCCGGTCCGACACCATGCTCGCCGGTTCGGGGCGAGCAAGTACGGCCTCTCGCGCATCTTGAAGATCCTAGCCGACCTGCTCACCCTCACGATGATCTCGTGGTTCCGGGAGCAACCCTTGCTGCTTTTTGGCAGCGGGGCGCTGGCAGCAATGGTGCTTGCCCTCGGGTTCGGCGTCGCGAGCGCGGTCGCGCTCGCCGGCGCCCGCGGAGTCACCGACGCCTTCGTGCTTCCGGCGGCGGCGCTGCTCTGGGTCATGCTGGCCTGCTACCTGATCATGCTCGGCCTCGTCGCGCAGGCCTTTCTCCACCGGGCGCGCAGCGCCGGTGAGGCGTTGACTCCGATTGCGGTGGAGCGCCTGCCGTGATCCCGGCTCGCCCGGACGTCTCGGTCGTGATCGCCGTGGTCGAGCGCCCCGGCCCGCTGGTCGAGCTATACCATGAGGTGGTCCCACCGCTCAGCTCGGCGGGGTTTTCGTTCGAGGTCATCTTCGCGACGTATCCCTGGTTTCGCGGCCTCACCGCCCCCCTCGCCGCGCTGGCCGCTCAAGGCGAGCCTATCCGCCTGCTCGAGCTGGGGCAGGCGCTGGGCGAGACAGCCCTCCTCAAGGCGGCAGCGAGTGCGGCGGGGGCGCCGATCATCCTTACGGTCCCGGCTTACCCGCAGGCCGACCTGTCCGTGCTTCCGGCGCTGGTCGACCGGGTGCGCCGAGGCGCTGATCTAGCGGTGGCGTGCCGATCTCCTCGGCGCGACTCTCTCATCAACCGGCTGCAGAGCTGGATCCTCCACGCTTTCGTCGGCCACCTCGCGGGCGGCAAGTTGCGCGACGTGGCCTGCGGCGTGCGAGCCATGCGGTGGTCGTCCATGGCCGAGGTTCCGCTGTACGGCGACTTCTCGCGTTTCCTGCCCCTGATCGCCCTGCGGGAGGCCTGTCAGGTCGAGGAAGTCGTGGCCCCGGTACATCCCCGCGCGGTGCATGCCCGGGTGTACAGCCCCGGGACCTATCTGCGACGCCTGGTGGACGTGCTGGGCCTTCTTTTCCTTCTCAAGTTTACCGACAAGCCGCTCCGCTTTTTCGGACTCTTCGGAACGGTGACGAGCGGCGTCGGCGCCATCATGCTTGTGATCGTGTTCCTCCAACGGGTCACGGGGGGCAGTATTGCTGACCGGCCGCTTCTCCTCCTCGGCGTCCTCCTCGCCACCCTTGGCATCCAGGCCATCGCCCTCGGCCTCGTGGGCGAAATCATAGTGCACTATTCCGTCGGCCGACAGCGCCGCTACCGGATCCGCGAGCAGGATACCGCCCGGACCCGACCGGATGCAGCCTAACCTGACCGCCACGCCGCCGCCGGTCGCGCGCCCCGGGATGTTCAGCGAGCTCCGTGAGATCCGGCGCGATCTCTGGGAACATCGCGACCTCCTGCTTCAGCTCGCCCGGCGCGACCTCAAAGTGCGCTACAAGCAGGCGGTGATGGGGTTCGCCTGGGCGATCTTCATGCCGCTCCTGATCGTGCTCGCGGGCTGCATGGTGCGGCTCATCATGGCCGAGATGTCCGGCTCGACCGTGAATCGAACCGCCATCGCGGGCCTCACGGTCAAGAGCCTCGGATGGTCGTTCTTCGTAGGGACCATCGGGTTCGCGGTACAAAGCCTCACCGGCAACATGAACCTCGTCGCAAAGGTCTATTTCCCCCGCGAAGTTCTCCCGCTCTCGGCCACCCTGGCTCAAACAGTCGACACCCTGCTAGGGACCGCCGTGGTCAGCCTGCTGATCGGGTTTCTGGGTGTGGGCCCCAGGCTCACCATGCTCTGGGTTCCGGTCATCGCGGTGCTGCTCTACCTCCTCACGGCGGGCCTGGCGCTCCTCCTGAGCTGTGCCAACCTGTTCTTCCGAGACGTGAAGTACATTGTCCAGGTCCTGCTCACGTTCGGCATCTTCTTCACGCCGGTTCTGTTCGAGCCCGCGATGTTGGGGCCGAAGCTGAGCACGCTCGCCATGCTGAATCCCCTCGCTCCTTTGCTCGAGGGCCTGCGACTCAGCGTGGTGGCGGGGCACGACTTGCTCACTCCCCTGGTAGAGGTCAACCGCCACGGTCAAGCCGTGCTCGTCTGGAGCCCCTGGATGCTGGGCTACAGCGCGGCGTGGGCCGCGATCGGGAGCGTGGCGAGCGCGCTCCTGTTCCACCGGCTCGAATTCGTCTTCGCCGAGTACGTCTGAGGCATGGCCCCTCCGGGAATCGAGTTCCACCACGTCTGGAAGCGCTTTCACCGCGGTGAGCTGCACGACAGCCTCCGCGATTTGGTGCCGGCGCTGGCCCGCCGGCTGACCGGTCGCGGGCCCCGGCAGGACGAGCTGCGTGCCGGGGACTTCTGGGCCCTCAAGGACGTGAGTTTCGAGGTCATGCCGGGCCGAGCGCTCGGGATCATTGGCCCCAACGGAGCCGGCAAGTCGACCGTACTCAAGATTCTCACCCGGATTCTCCGCCCCAACCGCGG
>DASQPE010000135.1:0-4844 GCA_035644115.1 Gemmatimonadales bacterium | reverse complement strand
CTCGATCGGGCCCGGGTGGCAGATCGGTCGCGCACTTACGATCTGGGTGGCGCCGGTCGTGAGATACTCCACCACCGACCTCAACCGCCCCACGCTGATCGGCCAGGTGCGTCCATACGGGTCCGCCAATTTCGGGATGTTCGGCGGGGAGGGCGGTTTCGAGGTCGATACCCGAAACATCCCTGCGGCGGCGACCCGCGGCGTCCGCCTGATTGCGGCCGGCAGCATATACCCCAAGGTGTGGGACGTCGCCTCGACTTACGGCGAGGTCCACGGGGAGGCGTCCGCCTACCTGTCGGCCAAGATGCCGCTCCGGCCGACGCTCGCGCTCAGAGCCGGTGGCCAGAAGCTCTGGGGCAACTACCCCTTCTTCGATGCCGCCTTCGTCGGAGGTCCGACCACGGTGCGCGGGCTCCGGACTCATCGCTACATCGGCGATGCATCAGCCTGGGGGAACGCGGAGCTCAGGCTCCGCTTGAGCCGATACTACATCATCCTGCCGGGAGAGTGGGGGGTGTTCGGGCTGGCGGATGCGGGGCGGGTATGGCTCCAGGGAGAGTCGTCGGACAAGTGGCATCACGCATTCGGGGGCGGCCTGTGGTTCGCGCCGCTGGCGCGGGCGAACACCATGACCGTCGCCATCGCCCGCGGTGAAGGTCGCACGGGCGTGTACGTGCGAGCGGGATTTATGTTTTGACGTACGTGAGAGGTGAGAGGTGACGGGGGGCTCCGCTCGTCGACGGGGCCCCCCTCTTACTTCTCACCTCTCACTTCTTACCTCAAAGCGGTGGGCTGGTCTCCGCTGTGGTGCCGCCATTCGGCGTCGTTTCCGTATGCCGGCCGAAGCCGCCCCGCTGCTGAAAGCGGTCCCACTCGTCCGTGGCGCGCCGCCTGGCCTTCTCGGCTGCGTCGCGCATTTCGGCCCGGACCTCGGCCGTGCGGTCGCTGGTCAGGAACCAGGCGAGGGCGGCTCCCGCGGCCAGCCCCAGCAATGGGCCGGCGGTGCCGGTGCGCCGCTCGCCCCGAAGCCGCTCCAGCGGCTCCTCCACCGCGTCAATCGCGGCGTCCCGGGCCGACTCGAGGCGGTCCTCCAGCTCGCCGAGGCGCTTCTCGACGTGCCGAAGCGCGCTGTTCCCCTCGTGTTGCAGGTTCTTGACTCCTCGTCCGAAGCCGTCGCTCAAGTCGTCCAGCCGCGACCGCATGGTGCGCCGAAGCCGCGCGCGGGTGTGCTCACCAGAGTCCGGGGCAACGAGCAACCCGACTGCCAGCCCCGCGGCGACGGCCGCGAGCACCAAAGCCGTTGCCGTCCCGGCGCCGCCTCTTCCCGAGCTCTCGGGCTCGTCGTCCAGATCTGCCGTCTTCGCCGTCATATATCCTCCCGCCGCCCTTTGCGGCGCCTCTGATGTCCAGTCCGGCCGCAGCGCCGCCGCAGCCAATGCCATGCTTCCACAGTAATGCGGCAGCCCGGGGCGGGTAAGAGGTAACCGGTAAGAGGTAAGAGGTAAGAGGTGAGAGGTGGAAGGGGGGCCCCGCTGGTCGACGGAGCCCCCCTCTCACTTCTTACCTCTTACCTCTTACCGCTAGTACCGGTAGTGGTCCGACTTGTACGGCCCCTCCACCGCCACACCGATGTACGCGGCCTGCTCGGGCGTCAGCTGGGTGAGCTTGACGCCGAGCTTCGGGAGGTGGAGCCGGGCGACCTTTTCGTCGAGCTTCTTGGGGAGAGTGTAGACCCGGTTCTCCGTATAGCGGGTCCCGGAGATCGTGGGTTTGTCCTGCGCGCTCAAGTGCAGGTCGAGCTGGGCCAACACCTGGTTGGTGAACGACGAGGACATCACGAAGCTCGGGTGTCCCGTGGCGCAACCGAGATTGAGCAGCCGCCCCTCGGCGAGAATCAGCACCGAGTGCCCGTCCGGAAACACGAACTCGTCGTACTGGGGCTTGATGTTCACCCGGGTCACGCCGCCCTTCTTGAGGCCCGCCATGTCGATCTCGTTGTCGAAATGGCCGATGTTGCCGACGATCGCCTTGTCCTTCATCCGCCGCATGTGGTCGGTCGTGATGATGTTCTTGTTGCCGGTCGCGGTAATGAAGATGTCCGCAGTCTCGACCACGTCGTCCACCGTCGTGACCTGATAGCCCTCGAGCGCCGCCTGGAGGGCACAGATCGGGTCGATTTCGGCGATGACCACTCGGGCACCCTGACCCTTGAGCGCCTGCGCGCAACCCTTGCCGACGTCCCCGTAGCCGCAGATGACGGCCACTTTGCCTGCGAGCATGACGTCGGTGGCCCGGTTGAGGCCGTCCACGATCGAGTGCCGGCAGCCGTAGAGGTTGTCGAACTTGGACTTGGTCACCGAGTCGTTGACGTTGATCGCGGGAAAGCGCAGCGTGCCCGCCTGCATCATCTCGTACAACCGGTGAACCCCTGTGGTCGTCTCCTCCGAGACGCCGCGGATATCGGCCGCGACCTTGGTCCAGCGCCCCGGGTGCTTTCGCTGCTCTTCACGAAGCAGCTTCAGGATCACGCCCCATTCCTCGGCGTCGCCGGTGGGATCGAAGGCGGGAACCCGGCCCTCCGTCTCGAAGTCCGCCCCTTTGTGCACCAGAAGGGTGGCGTCGCCGCCGTCATCCACGATCAGAGTCGGGCCGCCCCCGTCGGGCCAGGTGAGCGCCTGCTCGGTGCACCACCAATACTCGTCGAGCGTCTCGCCCTTCCAGGCGAAGACCGGTGTGCCTTTCGGATGGTCCGGAGTGCCGTCCGGGCCCACGACGACGGCGGCAGCCGCGTGGTCCTGGGTTGAAAAAATGTTGCAGGAGACCCAGCGCACATCCGCGCCGAGCTCCACCAGGGTTTCGATCAGCACGGCGGTCTGCACCGTCATGTGGAGCGATCCCATGATCCTGGCCCCTTTGAGCGGTTGCTCGCCGCGGTACTCCGCGCGCAGCGTCATGAGCCCCGGCATTTCGTGCTCGGCCAGCCGGATCTCTTTCCGGCCCCACTCGGCGAGGCCGAGATCCTTCACCTTGAACGGCAGGCGCTCGACGCCCGCACGGGTTCCCGCTTCCACTGCTGTCGTCATCCTCGAATCCTCAGGTGCGAGTGCCGCTTCCGGTCTTGGAATTCTGCCCCGCCTGCTCCCGGTCGTACAGCCCCCCGACCGGCCGACGGGCGGTTGCGCTGAACAGCGCCGGCCCTTTTGCCCGCGGATCGGGCGGCAGGGTTCGGTAGCGCCCTGCCTCGAGCCCTGCCTGGGTCAGCCACGCGCTCAGCTGCTCGCTCGAGAAGCCTTGCCAAAGGTGCCCCATGGTCTGACGGTAGTCGTCCCGCGCATGCGGGGTGAGGTCCACCACCAGGAGCCGGCCGCCCGGCTTGAGCGAGCGACTCGCCTCGAGTAACGCTCGCCCGGGATCCGCGACGTAGGGCAGCACCAGCAGCAGGACCGCGGCATCCAGCTCGCCGTCCGCGACCGGCAGCGCTTCGAGATCGCCGTGGCGGAGCTCGACGTTCGGATGGTCCCGGAGTCGCGCCCGGGCCGCCGCCAGCATCGCTCGCGACTGATCGACCGCGATCACCCGGGTCACGCACGGGGCGAGCGCAGCCGTGAGCTGGCCGGTCCCGCAGCCGAGGTCGCCCACGACCCAGGATTCATCGAGCAGCCCGGGCAGGGCCAGCAGCTCGGTGCGGGGCCCGAAGAGCTCGTCGCGGAACCCATCCCACTGGCCGGCGGACCGAGCGAAGAACTCCTGGGACCGGGTACGGCGCTCGGCCAGTACGCTCCGAAGTCGCTCCGCGTCCTGAGCTGCCGTGACGTCCTCAGCCACCTGTCCCCGGACCAGTTGCCAGAGCCGTCGAGCCGCAGGGTCGAGCGAGGATGTCAGGGCATAGCGCCGGCTGGTCCCCTCCGCCCGGGCGGTGATCCAGCCGTCGTCGGCCAGGAGTTTGAGGTGCCGGCTCACGGTGGATTGGGGGAGCTGGAGCACGCTACAGAGCTCCGAGACCGCGAGCTCGTGGCGATCCAGTGCCAGGAGCAGGCGGCTCCGGGTCGGGTCGGCCAGGGCGGCCAGGCGATCGAGTACGCTCATATGCATCCTATCATCCGGATGGAAGGATAGACAACACCGACCCGGCCGTCAAGCCACCCCCTCTTACCTCTCACTGCTCACCTCTTACCGTTCTCCGATGGACAACCTCTGCCACACCGTCGCCGGCGCCGTGCTCGCCGAGGCCGGACTCCGCCGCCGCACCCCGCTCGCCCTGCCGACTCTCCTGCTCGGCGCCAATCTCCCGGACCTGGACGCGCTCGGCTACGCGCGAGGCTCCCTCTTCGCTCTCACTTTCCGCCGGGGCTGGACCCACGGCGTGCTGGCGCTGGTCCTGCTCCCGGTACTGCTCACGGCCGTCATGCTCGCGTGGGACCGGCTCGTCCGCCGTCGGCACGCCACGCCACGCGCCGATCCCGCTGCGCTGCTATTGCTCGCGACGATCGCCGTGCTGTCGCACCCGCTGCTCGATCTCCTCAACACCTACGGCGTGCGGCTCCTCATGCCGTTCTCCAACCGCTGGTTCTACGCCGACACGCTCTTCATCGTCGATCCCTGGCTCTGGCTGCTCTTTGGCGCCGGGGCCGCCATCGCCTGGCGCCGCCGCCGGCAAGGTCGAAGCCAATCCGCCGCGGAGCGGCCGGCTCGCATCGCCCTCGCGTTGGCCGTGGGCTACATCGTCGTGATGGGGATTTCGGCTCTCGTGGGGCGGCGAGTCTTGCGGGAAGCGGCGTTTGCGGCCGGGATCACCCCGGTGAGCCGGGAAATGCTGTCGCCGGTCCTCGCGAATCCGTTTCGTC
>DASQPE010000134.1:0-2921 GCA_035644115.1 Gemmatimonadales bacterium | reverse complement strand
CGGTCCTGCCGGACGGACCCGTGCTGCTCTGCTCGTTCCACCCCAGCCGGCAGAACACGAACACCGGGAGACTGACGAGAGAGATGTGGTATGGGATCTTTGCCAGGGCGCGGAGCCTGGTAGACAGCGTGAACGGTAAACGGTGAACGGTGAAGGGGGGCTCCGCCGATCAGCGATGCCCCCGTTTACCCTTTACCGTTCACCGTTCACGCTGTTTACGGTTTCGCCCCTCCTACGACCCGTTTATACAGTCTCCCCGGCCTCAGCGTCGCGTCCGGGCCCTCTGCCCCGTTGATCAGCGCCACTTCCTCCACCTTGATCGTGGACGGATAGTGCTGATTGAACTCGGCCACGGTCATCGGCTGATCCAGAGTCACCAGATCCACCCGCGCCGGCTGCACGTTGAGCGCGCCGGGATCGGTGAGCTCGCGGAAGCTGCCTACCGAGCGGCGGAACGCCTCGTTGTAGCTGCCGAGCTTGCCCGCACCGGTGTAGGCGAGAATGCCGTACGTCGTGCCCCGATACGACAGGAAGGTGACCACACCTTCGATCTGCCCCTGCTCGGTCTGGGCGGCAAAATAGCTCGACGCGGCGGGAAGTCCGTTGATCGGCTGGGTATTGCTCTCGCCTGCCTTCACCCCCTGCTGCGAGAGGAACTGGCGGGCCGCCTGATCCGGCGCGGTCTGGCCGGCCAGCGACAACTGCATGATCGCATCCTGGCTCGGGCTCGCGGCTGCCACCGCTTCCGCCGAGTTCTGGGTCTTCCATCCATCGGGAAAGGTGAGCTGAAAGCGCAGGTCCGGGTGGAGGAACGCGGTGCCGCGGAAGAACCCCTGCCGCGGGTCATCGCCGTAGACCATCCCTTTGACCCGCTGGAGATACTCCTCCCGGGCGACGATGCTGTTGCTCAGGTCCTTGTGCAGCGTGTCGATCCGCCCCTGGGTGGTCTGGAGCCGGTTCTCCGGGTTGGGGTGGGTCGCGAGCCACTCGGGGAGCTTCCCTGCCCCGCTGAGCTGGCTCACCCCCTCCAGCGTCCGGAACATGTTGATCATCTGGCGGACGTCGTAGTTCTGATTGAGCGCGTACCGGAACCCGGCCAGGTCCGCCTGGTTCTCGGCGTCGCGGGAGTACTTGAGGAACAGGACGCCGAGTCCGGACCCGAGTGCCGAGCCGAGCGGCTGGAGGTCCGGGCGGAGGATCATCCCCACGCCCAGCCCGAGCTGCGCCACCTGGGCCCGGGAGATCTGCTGCACGCTGTGCCGGTTGGTCACGTGCCCGATCTCGTGCCCGACCACGGTCGCGAGCTCCGCCTCGTTGGTGATCGCGGTCATCAGCCCCCGGGTCACGTTGATGTACCCGCCCGGAAGGGCGAAGGCGTTGACCGAGGCATCGTTCACCACGTGAAATTCCCAGGGCAGCTGGGGCCGCTCGGAGGCCGCGGCGATCCTCCGGCCGATCCCGGAGACGTAGCTCTGGATCGCGGCATCGTTGTAGTACCCGATGCTCTGCGAGACCTCCTGCTGGCTTTGCTTGCCCATCTCGATCTCCTGGCTCTCGGAGACGAGGGACAGCTCGGACTTCCCGGTCACGGGATTGACGGCACAGGCAGCGGCGAGTGCGGCGGGGAGGAGCGCGAAGCGCCGGTCCATGGGAACCCTCCTCGGGTCGGTTTGGACCGGAATGTACTATGCGGAAGGCCGGCGGGCCGTGAGGTCCGCCGGCCTTAGCCAGGCAAGGGGGGGCCGGAGACCGCCCTAGGGCTTACGCCGCGCCTTGCCCTTGGGAGCCGGCGGTGCCGCCGAGTCCGTCGCTTCACCCCCGACGCTCTCGGTCACGGCCGGCGCGGTGGCTTCGCTCACCCGGTCGACGAGGGTGAACGTGCTTTGCCCCCGCGCGTCCACCCCGAGCCCGGCCCGGGTGGAGCCGGTGCGATCGGCGAACACGATGTTCGACGAGCCGTCCGCCGAGATGCCGAGGACGCTGCGGGTCTTGCCGGCCTCGTCCGCGAACGCGACGGAGCCGGTCTGATCCGGCAGCAGCGCGAACACTGCGCGGGGGCGGCCGCCGGAATCGGAGAAAGAAACCCCCGAGGTTCCGTCCTGGAGCAGGCTCACCTTTACCCGGGGGCGGCCGCTGGGGTCGTCGAGCACCAGCCGGACTGCCCCGTCCGGCGCCGTGCCCCAGGCGCCGCGAATGGCTCCGTTCTGGTCCCGCAGCACGAACTGGTGGGCAACCACCTCCTGCGGCACGCTACCAGGCATCCCATGCCGGGCCGTGACCCAGACCAGCGCCACGACCAGCCCGAGCAGCACTGCAATCCCGATGAACGAAAGGCTGGCGGAGCGCTGCAGCTGCCGGTTGTCCCGCTCCAGCTGCTCGAGCCGGTTGAGGACCATGACCTCCGGCCGCGCGCGGGCGGCCTGCTCCTCGCGCGAGACCTCGGGGCCCTGGGTTCCGCTCACGCAACCTCCTGCGGGGCGTCGAGGAAGTAGGAATTGCAGGCGCGGTCCAGCAGGTCCGGCGTGAGCCGCGGCGCCACCTCGAGATAACGGGTCATGTCGAGGAAATGGTCGAGCACGTCCCGCGGGTGACAGTTGCGGGGGGTGATCTGGCGCCGGCCGTAGTACTCCTGGTAAAGGTGCGGCACCGCCCATTCCTCGTAAGGGACCTCCCGCTCCGCGCAGCAGCGCCGGAAGATCTCGAGGTACTCCTGCTGGGTCGGTCCGAAGACGTGCAGCTTGTAATGGATCCGGCGGAGGAACGCCTCTTCCACCAGGTCGTGGGGCGACAGGTTGGTCGAGAAGATCAGCAGGCAGTCGAACGGCACCGGGAACTTCCCGCCGGTGTGCAGCGTGAGGAAGTCGATTCGCTTCTCGAGCGGCACGATCCAGCGGTTGAGCAGGTCGCGCGGTGGAGTGCGC
>DASQPE010000133.1:0-19649 GCA_035644115.1 Gemmatimonadales bacterium | reverse complement strand
TGGAGGGGGTTCGACATGGGCCCGAATCTCGACAGGCCCTGATCGCCACACAAGTCGGCGAGAGGGGCGACCCGCGGAACCGGCGGCGATCTGCCGGCTATGGCTTGCGGCTCTTGCGCAGCTCCGGATTGTTGGGGTCGGTCTGGAACGACCATTCGAGGATCACGAACCGATCACCCACGTGGGTAGGCCGAACCGCGCCGTACGACACGGTCGAGCCAAAGGGCAGCTCGAACACGTACCCCAGGCCCGGCAGCGCGTCAGCGCCGAGCGGCGAGTAATCTAGAGTCGGGGTCCGGGAGACCGTTGGATCCGGAGCGAGGTCAATGCTGGTGAGATCGGCCAGCGGCAGGCTGTCGTAGAGCGCGAGCAGGACGTCGGTGCGGCGGGGCTGAAACAGGAGCGAGTCGGGCGCGGTTCGGAACCGCTCGACCGAGAAGTCCGCATCGGGGCTGTTTCCCGAGATCACCAGCCCGAGCTCGTTGGCCTGCACCTGCCCGTCGCCGTTCAGATCCTGCCAGAAGCGGAACCCGCTCTGGGCAGCCTGTACCTGCCGGGCGAACACCACCACGTTGCGGGCGTCGGGTCGGGGAGTGTCGTTGCGCGGGGCGGAACGGGCGCTCTCCTGCTGATCCACCCCGATCGCGGAGACTGCGAAGCACTGGGCCACGCCATTCGAGAGGGCGCCGACCACGAACTCCGGCGCGACGGTGCTGCCCTCCAGCTTCCAGGTGCTGCCGCACTGCCCGTTCAGGTAGTCGTTGCTCGCAAAGGTGTAGGTGGTGCTGAAGACCCTGTAGTTCTGGAAGCCGTTCGGGTCGGCGGCGAACGCGTTGTCATCCCAAACCAGGGCGATCGCGCCATTGAGCGACGTGCCGACCAGCCCGGTAGGCACGTCGGGTACCCGGCCCGTGCCCGGGCTGGTGGAATCCGAATGGCAGGCTGCTGCGGCAAACACGACGGGGATCAGCCACCACGCGCGCATGAGGACCTCTTGCATTGAAGACGATGACCGCGCTGCGGGCGTGCACGGGGCATGCCAGGCGGGAGCAGACGGGAGCCGACTCCAACCCGCTCCCGCCCGCTCCCGTCCGCTCCCGCCTGCTCCCGTCCGCTCCCGCCTGCTCCCGTCCGCTCCCGTCTGCTCCAGCCCGCTCCCGCCTACTCCCGCCCGCTCCCGCCCGTCTGTCCGCCCGCCGGGACACTCAGCGCTCGAATGTGGCCTGATTATAGTCGAACTTGAGCTGGGGCAGATCAATCAAAAAGATCGAGAAATACACCGCGAAGTTGCCGTTCGCATTCCGGGTAAAGTTGAATTGTGCCCGCCAGTCGTGCAGGTCGCGTTGGAGGGCGACCGACTGGGACTCGAAGCGACTGTCGGTCAGGTTGTACTGCGCGCTCCACTGAACGGTCCAGAACCGGGTGGGTGAGAGGCCGGTAGTGAAGTTCAGATTCTTGCGCGACGGCACCTCGGCTTCCCCGGGGATGGACCGGGTACGTTGCAGGGTGTAGCTCAGATTGACGGCGAACGGCCGGTTGGGAAGCGAAACCTGATTCGCGCTGAAGAAGGTAGTCGGGCGGCCTCCCTCCGCATCGTAGGGGTATTGCTCATCTTCCGGGTATCGCGCTCCGACTGACCGCCGGCGGCCCCCGGCGCCGTGCGCCAATCCGAAGATGGATCCGATGGCCCGGAAGGTACTCCCGCTCAGCGTGAAGTTGGTCTGGAGGCTGGTGAGAAACGGGTCGAACTTGGCGCTGTCGGTCCCCACGACTCCCCGCCACAGGTCATGAGTGATGCTCAGGTTGAAGCCCGGCAGGAGCTCGCTCAGAAAGGTGTTGGTGATCGTCTGGGTGGTCCACCCGGTGCGGCCGGGTTTCTTGGCCTGCTCGAAATCGTACGAGAGCTCGCTGGTGTTCACGCTCAGGAGCCTGACCTTGCGGACGGAGAACGCCGAGGTGTCGCCCGGCGCCGGCTTGGTCTTCCCTTCGAGGGTATTGCTGAGGCCGATGCTGAGGGTCTGCTGCGCATCGCTCTGGAGGTCGAGCGGCTGTCCCGGCGTCGCGATGGCCCGCGCGAACTCCTCCGAGATGGTCGCCGCCGGCGCGTAGTTGAACCGGATAATCGGCGAAAAGCTGTGCCGGATGCGGGCCAGCGGGCCGATCCCGGGAAAGAACGCGAACAGCGTCGGGGTGGACGAGAGGCCGAAGGTGAAGCGCTTGCCTTGCACGACCCAGGCCCCCCCAGTCGCCCGGTTGCGAATCGCGAAGGCCTGGCCGGTCTTGTTGGTGACCCCAACCGATGGAATGATCCGCCAGGTGCGCTGGAAGAGGACCGGCAGGCTGAAGCTCGTTTCCCAGTCGAACGTGCTTGCAAAATCACCGGGGAAGAACTGAGACACCGTCTCCGAGTCGGCGGGCGTGACCAGGCCGGGCGCGAGAAACGAAAGCGCCTGGCGGGCGGTGGTGGTCCGATCCACCAGGTTCACCGAGTTCGCCAGGTTGAAGCTGCCGAACCGGAACGGCGTCGAAAAGCTGAAGGCGGTATTGCGGGTGCTCCCGAGCTCCGGGATCGTATCCACCGTCCCGTCCGGCCGGGCGATCGCCAGGCTCGGGAGCGCAGTGTTGGCGGTCAGATCGTTCGTCAGGCTCAGATTGGGTGACCAGGTGATGCTGCGGGACAGGTCCAGCGGGTTGGGCGAGATGGTGAGCGCCGGCAGCTGGGTCGACGAGCTGTTGTCCGAGAGACTCTGGCGCCGGTTGCCGCCCAGATTCACGATCCCCCAGCGGAACCGCTTCTGCAAACTGGCGGCGCTGTTCACCTGCTGGGTGTTCTGCAGCGGGTCGAGCGCGTTCTGCCGTACCACGAAAGAGTTGCTGACGTAATTGAGGCTGAGATTGAGGTTGGTGCTGAGGTTGAATTGCTGCCGGTGTTGCCATTGGAAGCTGGTAGCGCCGCCGCCGCCGCTCTGAAACTGCCGGCTCACTTCGAACGACCCACCGAGAAACCGGTCCAGCACGTTGTATTGCATGCTGGCCCCCAGCTGGACGTAGCGATTGGAAAACCAGTCCAGCCGGAAGGTCGCGTCCATGTAATCGTTGGTCGCCCAGTAGTAACCGATGTTGCTGATCTGGCGATTGTAGGAGCGGGAGGTTCGGACGATGTCGGCGAAACCGAATTGGGGGACGAGGATGCCCGAATGTCGACCGGGGCGGATGTCCTGGTACATGAACGGGAGCCAGATGATCGGCACGTCCCGGACGTAGAGGACGATCGGCCGGGCGACGAAGGCCTTCTTCGAGACCCACTTCACCTGGCGCGCCACGAAATGATAGTGCGGGGTCGGCAAGTCGCAGCTGGTGATGTCGCTGGACGCGGCGTACATCCGCGACGCGCTCGAATCAGCCGCCACGTTGCCCCGTACGAACCAGTTGGCCTGCCCGGTGGAAACGCTGGTCAGCGCGTTCTTGATTACGCCGCGCTTGGTGCAGGTGTTGTAGGAGATGGATGCACCCACCATCACCTGGCTCTTGTCGAACAGGTGCGGCTCGCCTCCCGCTTCCAGCAGGCAGCTGGCTTCTTCATAGCGTACCGTGTCGGCCTCCAGCTTCACCCCCTGCTGCTCGGTCAGCGCCGCCCCCTCGAGCCGCATGCGCCGGTCCTCCGCGTAGTAGAGGGCGGAGTCGGCCTTGTACCGGGTGGCCTTGTAGCCGTGTCGCTTCAGCAGTTCGTCCAGCACCGAGTCGGCCTGAGGGAATTGCCGGGTCGGCGCCGTCGGCAGTCCGAGCAGGCGCGCGGTCGCGGTGTCGAGCGGCTGGCTGGGCCCGAACTGACCGAGGCCGCCGCCCGCCTGGCCCGCCCCGAAACCCGGAGCCCCACCGAACCCGCCCGGCTGGCCCTGCTGGCCGGGGTACACCGGCACCTGAGCGTGGCCGCGGGAGGGGAGTCCGACCAGCGCCAGGAAGAGCAGCGCCGCGGTGGTTCCGGCACCGCGGCGCCGATAGATGATGACGGCGCCCAGGAAGCCCACCTCGTAGAGGAGGACCAGGGGGAACGTCATCATGAGCATCGAGATGAGATCGGTGCCGGGCGAGAGCAGCGCGCCCGCCACGCAGGCGAGGACGATGGCGTACCGGCGAAACCGGTGCAGCACGGCCGGCGTGACCACGCCGAGCCATGCCAGAATGATGATCACGAGCGGCAGCTCGAACGAGATGCCGAGCGACAGCACGACCTGCAGCACGAAATCGAAGTACGCGTCGTAGGTGATGAATGGCGCGATCGCCTCGGTCTGGAAGCTGAACAACACCGACAGCGCCTTGGGCACGACGAAGAGCCAGGCGACCACGGACCCGGTGAGAAACAGGCCCAGGCCGGCGAACAGAGCCGGCACGATCGCCCGCTTCTCGCGCTCGTACAGCGCCGGCGCCACGAAGGCCCAGAGCTGCCAGAGCAGCACCGGCGAGGCGAGCACCAGGCCGACGACGAAGCCCAGCTTGAAAACGATGAGGACGGGTTCGGTGGGACTCAGGACTACGAGCTTGCCACCCGTCAGATACTGCTCGATCGGAACCTTGAGGAGGGAGACCAGCGCGAAGTGCTGAACCGCCCAGAGGCCCACGCCGCAGCCGACCACGAGGGCCGCCAGCGAGCGGAGAATGCGCGACCTGAGCTCCTCGAGATGCTCGAGGAACGGCATCTCCCCGCTGCGATTCGCCATGGCCCCTGGGCGAGGCGCCCGGGCCTAGCGGCCGAGCGTCTTGAGACGGTCGCGGGCCAGCGCGGCTTCGTTGGACTGCGGGTACTGCCGAATCACCCGCTGGTACGCGTCCTTGGCCGCGGCCGCGTCCTTCCGGCGTTCCGCCAGGAGCCCCACGTTGTACAGCGCGGCCGACGCGCGGGGCGACTGGGGGTAACGCTCCAGCACCTGCCGGTAATAGCCGGCCGCGGAATCGGGATTCTCCGCGGCGTAGCTCTGCCCGAGGAAGTAGAGCGCGTCGGGCACCCGCTCACTGGTCGGATAGGCCTGGAGCAGCTGGCGGAGCCCGACCCGGGCCGTCGCCGTGCTGCCCCGCCGCAGCTGAGCCACCGACGCCTCGTACATCTGGTCGGCACTCGCACTCGGCCTGGCCGGCCCCCCTCCCGCGGAGGCCGTGCTATCGCCGGGCCCGCCGGCGGCGGATGCCCCGGTGCCGGAAACGCTGATTTCAGCCCCGCGGGCCTCGAGCTGGGTCCGGAGCTCGCTGAGGCGCTGCTGGCTCTGGCCGGTGAGCTCCTGCAGCTGCACCAGCTGCTGCTGGATATTGTAGAGATCCTGCTGGGTGTCTCCCTTGAGGGAGCGGACTGCCAGCCCCAGCGAGTCCATGATCCGCTGCTGCAGTCGAATGATCTCGCCGAGCCGGGCGGCACGGGCCGAATCCTGGCGGGCGGACTCGGCTCGGAGCAGCGCAACTTCGTTCTGCACCCGCCGGACATCGCTCGGCGACGCGCAAGCGGTCAAGCCGGCGAGGCCGGCGAGCACCGCCCAGCGGGTGCGGCTCACTTCGGCGCCGCCAGCTTGTCGGCGCCTGCCGTGACCTCGAACTCGTCGCGGCGGTTCTTGGCCCAGGCGTCCTCGCTATGGCCGGGGTCGAGGGGCCGCTCCTTGCCGTAGGAGACCACTTCGATCCGCCCGTCGTCCACGCCTTTGCCGGTCAGGTAGCGCTTCGCGGCCGCGCCGCGGCGGTTGCCAAGGGCGAGGTTGTACTCGTCGCTGCCCCGCTCGTCGCAGTGCCCGGCCACCCGGAGTCGCACGGCCGAGTTGGCCGCGAGAATGGCGGCCTTGCGGTCGAGGATGCCCTGGTCGCTGGTCCGGATGTCCGCCTTGTCGAAATCGAAGTGGATCAGATCGGCCAGCTCGTCGCGCAGCGCTTTGGCCTTTTCGGCGGCATCGCGCGCTCTCCGCTCCGCGTCGTCATTGGCCGGAGGCGGCGGGGGCGGCGGCGCTTCCTGACGGGCCGGAGTCGGTTCGGGCGCCGGCTGCTCCGGTGCCGGCTTCTTGCCGCAGGCCGCCAGCAGCGCCGCGGCTGCAAGGACGCTCAGGATCGAGGATGCGCGCATCATGACTCCTGGACTCAGGGTTTGGGAGCAACAACCGCGGCCCCGGCCAGCCGGCGGGACCACGCGGGGAGCCGGGCCCAGCCCGGCGAGACGAGCTGGCGGTTTCGGCCGGTCTCGGCATCGATGATCCACAGCTGGCGGGCACCAGTGCGGTCGGAGACGAAGCACAGATGACGTCCGTCAGGCGCCCAGGTCGCGTCTTCGTTACGGCCCTGCGACGTGATCTGACGCAGCTTCTGCCCGGCCACGGTCAGGACGAAGATCTGGGGAGTTCCGGAAACTTCGCGATGGAAGACGACCGAGGTGCCGTCCGGGGACCACTCCGGTGCGTAGGAAGGGCCGGTGACGCCGAAGTCGAACGGCGCGAAGAGCTCCTGGTCGGTCCCGTCGGCCGCCATAACGTAGAGTTGGGGCGGGCCCGCGCGGGTGGAAACGAATGCGATGCGACGCCCATCGGGAGAATACGTGGGTGACAAGTTGTCCGCGAAGCGACCCGCGGTCAAGCGCTGCGAGCCGCGCTCGCCCAGCGACGCGACAAAGATGTCGGTGCCCTTCTCGTCCGAGCGCGCGTAGGCCAGATGCGCGCCGTCCGGGGCGAACATGGGCGTGATGTTGAGGCCGGTCTCGGTGCCCGCCAGCTGGGTGACTTCGCCCGACCCCAGAGTGTAGAGGAAGACGCCGCCCTTGCCCTGTACCAGCTTGGTGAACGCCATCCGGCGGCCGTCGGGCGACCAGGCGGGCGATAGCGAGGTCAGGCCGTCGGGGGTGAGCGCTCGGGGGGTCATGCCGTCGCTGTCCACCATCCAGATCCGGCCGTTCTGCACGAAGAGGAGCCGGGTGGCCGCGATGCCCGGCATGCCGGTGGCCCAGCGCGCGACCTCGTCGGAGAGCACGTGGACCGCGAGCCGGAAGTTCGCATCGGTGGCCGGCGGCAGGGTCACGCTCTGCTGATTGGCCATGACCGAGCGGCCGACGTCGTGCAGCCGGGCCGTGACCTTGCCGCCGTCATCGATGAGCTCGAGCGCGAACTCGGCCCCCAGCGCCTTGTAGAGGCCATAGTTGAGCGGACCGGCCGGCGCCGCGCTCCCGGTCCCGTGACCGGGGTCTCCCACCGCGATCATGGAAAAGCGATCGCTGTAATCCAGGTCGCGGCGGACGATGGTTCGCACCGAGTCGATCCCGGAGCCGGGCACCACCACCAGACCGGGCCGCTCTCCCAGGTTGTAACTGATCCCAACCCGTACGCCGCCCTCGACGCGGGTCGTGTCCTGGGCCGCTGCCGGGCGAGCGAGCGCCAGGGCGGCCAACGCGCCAATGCTGGTAAAGACGAGTCGTCTCATCGGGGCCTGGGTGTAAAGTAGAACGAAACCGGCAGCACGTCCGAGGGGTAGCCGTCGGGCAACGGCCCGAAGGCCCGTGCGTTCCCGGCCGCCTCCACTGCGCCCTGCGCATCCAGGTCGAACGAGAAATTGCCGGAGGACCGGATGAACTTGATCTCGCGCACGGTGCCGTCTCGAAGAATGAGGAAGCTCACCTCCGCCTGCAGGCTGGCGGCGCCACTGGGCCGATCCCACCGCCGATACACTTGCGACACGATGTTCCGGAGATACTCCGGATAGGGAAAGTCCAGGCCCGCGGTCTTGACCGTTGCCACGTCGGTGCCGGTGCTGGGAGTCTCGCCCGGCATCGGCGGCTCGGGGGCGCGGGTCTTGGCCGGGGCTTCCTTCTTTTCCGGCTCCGGCGGCGGCTTGGGCTCGGGCTTGGCCGGAACCGGCGCAAGCTTGGCCGGTCGCGGCTTTATCGGCGCCGGCTTCTCCTCCGGCGGCGTCGGAATCGCCTCGGGCGCGGCCTTCTTGATCTGCGGCTGGGGCTGAGGCGCCGCCACCAGCTCCACCGCGTAGCTCGGCGGACCGACCCTGGACTTCTGCTGCGGCGCGAAGAAGATGAGACCCACCGCCGCCGCGTGCAGCACCGTGGTCCCGATCAACCCCGCGGGGACGCTCGGACCTTCTCGCGGCACGGACGGCCGCACCTGCATACCTACCGCTCCTCGTCCGCCGCTACGAGCCCGACATTCGAAATGCCCGCCGTGCGGATCACTGCCAGCACCCGCACGACCTCGCCGTAGGGCACCCGAGCGTCCGCCTGGAGATACACCCCCGAAGGCTTACGCTGAGAGACCAGGGCGCGGAAGGTCGCGCGAAAGTCGCGGTACGAGACGGGCGTGTTGTCGAGGTAGATCTTCCCGTCCCGGTTGACCGAGACGACCATCCCCTCTTTGGGTTGGAGCGGGCGCGCCTCCGCCCGCGGGAGCTCCACGTCGACGCCGCCTTGCATGATCGGGGCCGTGATCATGAACACGATCATCAGCACCAGCACCACGTCGATCAGCGACGTCACATTGATGTCGGCGTTGAGTCCGAATTCGCCTCGCTGGCTCCCCAGCCCGCCGCCAAGACCGACCATCAGACCAGCCCCTCCCGGGCCATCGTGCCGATGAGCTCACTCGCGAAGCCTTCGAGCTCCCCCGCGAAGAGCCGGATCCGGTTCACGAACAGGTTGTAGGCGATGACCGCGGGGATCGCCGCGGCGAGGCCGCCGAAGGTCGCCACCAGCGCCTCGGCGACGCCGGGTGCCACGGCCGCCAGATTCCCCGAGCCCTTCGCCGAGATGCCCACGAAGGCGTTCATGATGCCAACGACCGTGCCGAGCAGGCCCAGCAGCGGGCTTACGGAGCCGATCGTCGCCAGCCAGGGCACGTAATGTCCCAGCAGGTCGCGCTCCGCGGCGACCTCCTTCCACAGCACCATCTTGAGGGCCTCGAGCTGGGTCGGGGTGAGGGTCGTGGCCGCCGTGGGACGATCGTCGCGCATGCTCCCCGGCTTGAGCTCAGAATAGAAGGTGATCGCTTCGCGGAACAGGCGGTTGTAGGGCGAGGGCGGCTGCTTCATCACGGAGTGGTAGGCCTCCTGGAGCCGGGTGGCGCGCTCCATTTCGGAGAAGAAGCGATCCGCCTGCTGGTTCAGGCGACGGAACTGCCACCACTTCGCTACGATAATGAACCAGGAGACCAGTGAGAACACCGCGGTGATCGCCACCACCACTTTCGTCTCGGGGCTGGCGATGAGCACCAGTTCGAGCGAGGAACGCGGAATCGGGGACGCGCCCTGCAGCATCAGCTCGCCTCCTCTCGGTACCAGGTCGCCAGCTCGCGCAGTCCATCCTCGAAGGAATGCTCCGACCGCCAGCCGAGTCGCTGCTCCGCCTTGCGCACATCCAGCACGCTCCGGAACAGCTCGCCCGGCCGGGGGGAGGCGAACTCGACCGGCACGCGGCGGCCAAGCACACTCATCACGGCCTCGGCGAGCTCGAGCACGCTGCGCTCCCGCGCGGTCGCGATGTTGAAGGCGGTATCGTCGATTCCGTCTCCCCGCGCCACGGGGGCGCTCCCCGCCAGCACGTTGGCGCGGGCCACGTCCCGCACGAACACGTAATCCCGGGTCTGGGTCCCGTCGCCGAACACCGTCACCGGTCGCCCCGCGACCACTCGGGAGACGAAGATCGATACCACGCCGGCCTCGGACTTGGGATCCTGGCGCGGGCCGAAGACGTTGGCGTAGCGCAGGGCGACGCCCTCGAAGCCGTTGAGCAGGCCCAGGGCGCGGAGGTAGTGCTCGCCGGCGAGCTTGCTGACACCGTAGGGCGAGACCGGACGCTTCCCGTCGGTCTCCGGCGTGGGGAACACGCTCGTCTCGCCATAGACGACTCCGCCGCTCGACGCGAAGACCACCCGCTTCACGCCCCCCTCGGTCGCACCCTCGAGCAGGTTGACGAACCCGACCAGATTGATCTCGGCGTCGAACGCCGGGCGATCGACCGAGACCCGCACATCGATCTGCGCGGCGTGATGGTTGAGTACATCGAAGCCGCCCTCGGCAACCGTCCGTCGGGCCTCGGGGGAGCGAATGTCGGCGCGCACGAACCGGGCGCACCGGGGGATGTTCTTCTCTTGGCCGCGAGAGAGATCGTCGAGCACCGTCACGTCCCAGCCCGCCGCCAGGTAGGCCTCCGCGATGTGCGATCCGATAAACCCGGCGCCGCCCGTCACCAGGACGCGCCCGCTCATGCCTGCATGTGCTCCCCCATGGCCATGCGACCGGTCGCTCGCGTGAGCAACCTGACTCCGGAATGCCCGCAATATAGAAAGCGTTGGCGCGGAAGGAACCGCCCACCGCGACTGAAAACACCCGCGGCACCGAGCCCGGTGGGCTCGGCGCCGCGAGTTGATCTCCGAAGCGTACTACGAAGGCAGCTTGGCGACCTGGAAGGCGTGGGTGCCGCGCGGCACGTCCGGCGAGGCCACGCCGAGCACGCGCACGGTCGCGGTGCGCTCGCGAACGTGCACCACCAGCACGGTAGCCATCACCTCGGGGAGGGTGACCATGCCGTTGCGTTGACGGCCTGCGGCGCGCCGGATCTCGAACACGTCGCCGGGCGCGACCCCGTCGCGCTTGCCCTTGTCGAGGAAGAGAAGGACCCCGCTGCCCTTGAGCTCACGCCGGCCGGGCCAGCCGATCACGCTGCTCTGAACGCCATCGGACACGGGCGCGGGGCGAACCGCGCCGGGATCGGTGAACTTTTCCGCCGGGAGAACCGATTGATCGGGCAGAATCTCGCCGTATACCGCGACGACCTCCGCGATCGGGATACCATCCGACTCGCTCACCACGCGGGCGAGGCCGCGGGGCTCGACAATGCGCCCGTATCCCTCCAATTGGCGGCTCGCATCGGCCAGCAGCAGTGTGTCGCCCACCTGGTAGGTCGCGCCGGCGGGCGGGATGATCGCAACTTTCGTGTACAGGGTCGCGGCCCCGCGCGGCTCCCAGGTCGGGATCTGCGGCGGCGTGACCGGCCCCACAAGGCGGCCGAAGGGCAGCTGCTCGCCTTCGGTGAGAAAACCCGCGGCGAGGAAGTCGGTGGGATGGAGCGGGCTCCGTGGGGGCAACTCGCCCGCCGTGAGCGCAAGGCGTACCTGGCCGCGCGCGGCGGGGAAGAGTGCCGTGCTATCGGGTTGCTGCCCCTGGCTCGGTGCCGGGGCGGCGGCCGTCATGGTGTCTGACGGCACCTCGGCGATGCCGGGGCGGGCCTCTTCGGGTGTGGGCGCGGCGGCGACCGGCGGGGTGGTGTCGGTCTGCGGGACGGCGGTGGCCTTCTCGGACGGCGCCAGACGCAGCACCTCGCCCGGATAGATCCAGTGAGGATCTTCTACGACGAGCGTATTCAGACGATAGATCTCAGGCCAGAGAAACGGATCTTTGAGATACTGCTTCGAGAGGTCCCACAGGGTGTCGCCGGCCTTCACCGTGTGCGTGTCGGGCACCTGCGCGCGGCTCACGCCCGGGGCCAGGGCAAGGGCGACACCGGCGGCCAAGCCCAACGGCCAGCGGCAAAGGAGTCGAGGCGGCTCAGTCGATAGCGTGCGGGACATCGGTGGTCTCCCGGCGACGTGACAGCGCGAAATGGCGTTGGTTGACAGCGAAGCGGCCAGAGGCCGCGAGGGCTCTCGGGGCGCAAGATCAGCGCCACCTCGACCCACCCTGCAGCGATAGCCCTATCCTATTGCGCAGTAGCCGCTTACAGCTCGGGCGGTGGACCACTTTGAGTCCCCCGCCCTAGCGTTCAGCGCCAACTCTCGCATAATCGCTCCCGGATCAGGGAGCGCTCAGAAGGGCAGGTCGTCGTCCTCGCTGTCGAGCGCCTCCGGGAAGTCCTCGACCGACTCGGTCTTCCCCTTGGATGCTGCGGCCGCGGGCGCAGCCGCTCCCACCTTGGCCGGGGGTGTGAAGCTCTCACCCGCGTCGCCGCGGCCCGACAGCATGATCAGCTCGCGCGCGATGATCTCCGTGGTGTAGCGGGTCTGGCCCTCGCGGTCCTGCCACGAGCGATACTCGATGCCCCCCTCGACATAGATCTTGTCGCCCTTTTTGCAGTAGCGCTCGGCCACGTCGGCGAGGCTGGAGCCCCGGTTGTTCCACAGAATCACCCGGTGCCACTCGGTTTTCTCCTGCTGCTCGCCCGCCTGATTCTTCCAGCGCCGACTGGTAGCGAGCGACAGCGTCGCCACCCGGGAGCCGTTGGCGGTGCTCCGCACCTCGGGATCGGCCCCGAGATTCCCGATCAGAATGACCTTGTTCAAACTCCGGCTCACAGATACCTCCGCGGTTCCAGGGGTCCAGGCCTTGGGGGGACCCGGTTACAGTATAGGTGCCGCAAGTCCTTCAGTCAAGCATATTTACGCGACCGGTGGCGTTTTCCGGCTGGTCCACGGCGAGCCGCAGCACGAGCGCATCTTCCACCGGGTTGCGGTAGTAGGAGCGCCGCCGGCCCACCGGCAGGAACCGGGCGGCGCGATAGAGTGCCTGCGCCGGCTCGTTCGAGACCCGCACCTCGAGATACACCTCCTGCACGTGTCTTCGGCGCAGCGCCGTCAGTCCGGCGTCGAGCAGCGCGCGCGCGATCCCATGGCGGCGATACGGGGGATCCACCGCGAGATTCAGGATCTCGCCGGTTCCCGCCGCCTCCCGCGCGATCAGGTACCCGATGATACCGTCGGCGCCCTGGGCCACCAGTCCAAAGCTCCAACTCGCCCGCAGCGACTCGCGGAAGCTGCCCTCGCTCCACGGGTCGGCAAACGAGCGCCGTTCGATCGCCACGAGCGCCGGCGCGTCAGCCGGCACTCCGGATCGAATCGGGAAGGGGGCGTCCGTGAGCGCGTTCCCACCGCGCCTGGGCTTCCGCAGGGCGGCCATATTCCGGCTCCCAGAGATCGAGATTCGCGATCGTGCTGGCGCCGCCGCGGCGGTGCAGCAGCTCGAGCAGATCGCGCGCACGGGGCAAGCCGGCATCGCCGCTGACCGGCTCCTGCCCCGACCAGTCGCGGAGCCGGGCAAGCGCGTCTGCCGGACCGTCGCCAACCACCAGATCCGGGCGGGGCGCGCTCGCTACCAGCTGTTCGGGTCGCCAGACCGACGGCGCAACCAGCGCTTCGACATACGAGGCACCGAACCGATAGGCAGCGGCGTAAACCTCTCCCCGCAGCGCGTCGCTTATCGCGAGGACGATCGCGTCGGGCTCCGCGTGTTGCGTCGCTCGCACCAGCAGCGAGGGCGCGACCCGCACCTCCAAGCCCCGGGCCCGAGCGAGCGCCTTAGCCACGGTCGCGCCCACCCGCAGTCCGGTAAAGCTGCCCGGACCGTCGCTCAGGGCCACCCCGTCCACCGCATCGAGCCCGACCCCGGCGCGGGCGAGCAGCCGGTCGACCATGGGAAGGAGGGCGGCCGCGTGGCGGCGGGCGCCCGGCAGCGACTCCTCCAGCGCATCGCCGGGCGAGGTACCGAGCGCGACCGACGCGCGGTCGGTGGCAGTATCGAGCGCGAGCCACCTCACAGCGCCTCCAGCCCTCGACGATCGGCGTCAGCCAGGTGGTGCAACCGGAACCGTCGAGCGGGTGCCGGCAACCAGGGCCCGGCCCGCTCGGGCCACTCGATCAGCACCGCATCGCCGTCCCGGAGCAGGCCTTCCCAATCGAGGTCTGCTGCTTCTTCCGGCGCCCGCAAGCGGTAGCAATCGACGTGAAACACGGGTCCTCTGCGGCCCGGGTACCGATGCACCAGGGCATAGGTCGGGCTGGTCGCCGGCGCCGTCACGCCGAGTCCGCGCGCAATCGCCTGTACCAGGGTCGTCTTCCCCGCCCCCAGATCACCCTCCAACGCCAGCACCGATCCGGGCGGCAGGCTGCGGCCGAGCGTCTCACCCTCTGCGACCAGTTCAGCGAGCGTGAACGGCCGGATCACGCTCGGCGGCGAGCCCCCGCGGCCCGGTACGGCCGCGGCGGCGCGGCACCGCCCCGCTGCACGTCGGGCGTATCGGCGGCCTTGAGCTCGATGAGCTGGTCCCGCAACAGCGCGGCGACCTCGAACTCGAGGTTCGCGGCCGCTTCCTTCATCCGCCGCTCGATCGCGGCAATTGCCTGGCCGCGGCGGGATGGATCGCGGAGGTCGGCCTCGCGCTTGAGCTCCGCTTTGGTGGGCGGCTTCTCGGAGCGCGCGTCCGCCACGTAGGTCGCGAGCCTCACTTCCTCCATGGACTTCACGATCGATCGCGGCGTGATCCCGTTCACCTCGTTGTACTCGCGCTGGATGCGGCGCCGGCGGTCCATCTCGTCCAGCGCCCGCTGCATCGAGCCGGTGATGCGGTCGGCGTAGAGGATGGCCCGTCCGTTCAGGTTGCGGGCCGCCCGGCCGATGGTCTGGACCAGCGAGCGGTCGGAGCGGAGGAATCCCTCCTGATCCGCGTCGAGAATCGCGACCAGGGACACCTCCGGCAAATCCAGGCCTTCCCGCAGAAGGTTGATCCCGACGAGCACGTCGAAGTCGCCCAGGCGCAGGCCCCGGAGAATCTCCATCCGCTCGATGGCGTCGATGTCGGAGTGCAGGTAGCGCACCCGGACCCCGGCTTGCTGGAGATAGTCGGTGAGGTCTTCCGACATCCGCTTGGTCAACGTGGTCACCAGCACCCGCTCGCCCAACCGCACCCGCTCGCGGATCTCGCCCAGCATATCGTCCACCTGACCCCGCACCGGCCGCACGTCCACCTCGGGGTCCACCAGCCCGGTCGGGCGGATGATCTGCTCGACAATGACTCCCTCGGAGAGTCGCAGCTCGAGGTCGCCCGGCGTGGCGGAGACGTTGATCAGCTGTGGCACGAGGTTCATGAACTCTTCGAACTGGAGCGGCCGATTGTCGAGGGCCGACGGCAGGCGAAAGCCATACTCGACCAGGGTAAGCTTCCGGGCCCGGTCGCCGTTGTACATCCCGCCCAGCTGCGGCAGGGTCACGTGCGATTCGTCCGCCACTACCAGAAACTCGGACGGGAAGTAGTCCAGCAGGCAGGCCGGGCGCTCTCCCTCGCGCCGTCCGGAGATCGGCCGGGAGTAGTTCTCGATGCCGGCGCAGGTCCCGATCTCGAGCAGCATCTCGATATCGAAATTGGTCCGGGACTCAAGCCGTTGCGCCTCGAGCAGTTTCCCCTGGGTTCGGAACAGATGCAGCCGCTCGGCCAGCTCGGCGCGAATTACCTTCACCGCCCGTTCGATCGTGGGTCGCTGGGTGACGAAGTGCTTGGCCGGATAGATGGCCATCTGGTCGAGCTGGGCGATGGTCTGACCGGTGAGCGGGTTGATCTTGCTGATCCGCTCGACTTCATCGCCCCACAGCTCGATCCGCACCGCCTGTTCGGCGTAGGCGGGGAAGATCTCGATGGAGTCGCCTCTGACCCGGAACGTGCCCGGCTCGAAGGACGCGTCGTTCCGCCCGTACTGGATGCGCACCAGCTCCGAGAGGATCGAGTCCCGGCCGCGCCGCTCGCCCCGCCGCACGCTCACCATGAGCTGGCGGTACTCCACCGGATCGCCCAGGCCGTAGATGGCGCTCACCGTGGCCACGATGACGACGTCCTCGCGCTCCATAAGGCTCGAGGTGGCGCGGAGCCGGAGCATCTCGATGTCCTGATTGATCGAGGCGTCCTTCTCGATGTACAGATCGGTGGCCGGGACGTAGGCCTCGGGCTGGTAGTAGTCGTAGTACGAGACGAAGTACTCGACCGCGTTGCCCGGAAGGAACTGCCGTAGCTCGCCGTAGAGCTGGGCGGCGAGGGTCTTGTTGTGCGAGAGGACCAGGGTGGGTTTCTGGTAGTTGGCGATGACGTGCGCGAGCGTCATCGTCTTGCCGGAGCCGGTGACGCCGAGCAGGGTCTGGTACTTGGCGCCCCGGCTCAGGCCGGCAGCCAGCTCACAGATCGCCTTGGGCTGGTCGCCGGCCGGCTCGAAGGGAGCAACGACGGAAAAGCGGGAAGCCATCCCGGAATATAAGCGGCCCGCCGAGCCTCTTTAGGTGAGAGGTGAGAGGTGAGAGGTAAGAGGGACAGCCCTCTCACCTCTTACCTCTCACCTCTCACCTCTCACCTCCCACCGGCCATGGCCAGCAGCCGCTTCCACTGCTCCGGCTTGACCGGCACCACCGACAGCCGGCCCATACGCACGAGGGCCAGGTCGGCGAACGCGGGGTCGGCCTTGACGGCGGCCAGCGTCACCGGCGCGGACAGCGGGTGGTCGGCTTCGAGATCGACCACCACCAGCCTGGGGTCTTTCGCCTTAGGATCGGGATAGGCCGCGCGGGCCACGTGCGCCAGGCCAACCGCGGCTTTTTGGTCTCCGGTGTGATAGATCAGCACGGCGTCGCCCACCGCCATCTCGCGAAGATGCTTGAGCGCGAGCGGGTTCGTGACGCCGTCCCACACCGTCCGGCGATCCTGCAGCAGGCGCTCGAACGAGTAGGCGGTGGGCTCGGTCTTGAGAATCCAGTGGGCCGGCACGGCCGCCCACTACTTCTGGACGGCGAAGGTCTTCGCGTCCACCGAATCACTGCCGTTGTACACGGTCACCAGATACGATCCGACCGGCCAGCCGTCCTTGGGCGGTGGCGCGTGCAGCTCGCTGTGCCCGGCGCCCTTTGGCCGAATCGTGGTCGAGGCGGAATCCTGCACCTTCCCGGTAGGAAAGGTCCACCGGGCAGCCAGGGTGGCGCTGTCGGGCGTGCCGTCCGTGGCGATCGAGATGAACACCGTGTCGGTGGGTGCGAACCGCAACGTCGGCTCGCTGATCCGATTCTCGGATCCGAGGCCGCGGCCGATCATGACGTTGGAGACCCGCAGGGTGCCCGGCGGCGGCGGCTTGGCGGTATCGGTCTTGAACCCACTATCCCGGCCCGCACTATCGATCCTGGCGGCGCCGGTCTCGACGCCGTTGGCGCCGGATCGCCCGGTCGGCTGGCACGCGGCGATCCCGCACGCGGCAGCGGTCAGAGTCACCAGCAGGCGCGCGACGCGCGGGGGGACGACGGCAGCATACGGCAGCAACTGGTGCGACCTGGGCATGGCTCCTCCACTCATGCTCGGCGTGGCAAATGCGCCCCGTGGTCCATTGGGCGGTTGGATGAAAACGATGGCCCGCAGCCGGGGGTCTTTGATGTGATGCCGCTCACCCACCGTCAGCCAGCATTGGGAACTGCGGAGCGTTTCAATTGACGGTGGGCGCTTCCCGCCGCTCGACGTTGGTGACGCCTTTGACCCGGCGGATGCCTTTGAGGACCTTGGCGAGGTGGGGAAGATTATCGACTTCGACAAAGATGGTGCCGAACACGGACCCGTCTTTGGTGTGCAGATCCGCGCCCTTGATGTTGGTCCCCGTCTGGCTGATCGCTTCCATGATGTCGGCGTAGAGACCGCGGCGATCATCGGCGTTCACGGCCAGCCGCACCCGAAATGCCTCGCCCTGCACTTCCTTCCAATCGATCTCGACCCGCCGCTCGTCGGCGGCGAGCGTGAGCAGATTGGGACAGTCGGCCCGGTGGATGGAGATACCCCGCCCCTGGGTCACGTAACCGATGACCTGGTCGCCGGGAACCGGCTGACAGCACTGAGCGTAGCGCACCATCAACCCATCGACGCCCTGGATCTTGATGCCGCGGCCGAGACGGAGGCGATCGATCACCCGCCCGAACACCGTCGGCTTGGGCTCCTGCAACTGATCCGGCGGAACGTCCGGGTAGAGCGCCCGGATCACTTGCCCGATCGGGACATCACCCCGGCCGACCGCCACCTCGAGACCGGCTCCATCGGCCAACGACAGCGCCTTCGCCGCCCGCTCGAGCAGCTCGTCGTCGGGGGTCTCCAGCCGGCGGCGGCGCAGCTCGCGGGCGAGAATCTCCCGACCCAGCGTAAGGCTGACCTTCTCCTCTTCGTGCTTGATCCACTGCTTGATCTTGTGGCGGGCGCGGGCCGTGCGGACGTGATTGAGCCAGTCGCGGCTGGGCTTCGCGTTGGGCCCGGCCAGGATCTCGACCGTCTCGCCGTTCTTGAGCTCGCGATGGAGCGGCGCGATCCGCCCGTTGATCCGGGCGCCCTGGGTCCGGAGCCCGACGTCGGTGTGCACGTGAAAGGCGAAGTCGATCGGAGTCGAGCCCTTGGGAAGCCGCTTCACGTCTCCCTTGGGTGTGAAGACGAAGATCTCGTCCTGATAGAGATCGATCTTCAGGAACTCGAGGAATTCCTCCGGACTGTGGGTGTCCTGCTGGAGCTCGAGCAGTTGGCGGAACCAGCCCAGGTGCTGGTCCAGCTCGTCGCGGGTGCCGTCCTTCTTGTAGACCCAGTGGGCCGCGATGCCGTACTCCGCCGTGCGGTGCATCTCCTGGGTCCGGATCTGCACCTCGAAGAGCTGTCCCCCGGGCCCGAAGATCGTGGTGTGGAGCGACTGGTAGGCGTTGGACTTGGGGCTCGCGATGTAGTCCTTGATTCGCTCCTGGATCGGGGTCCAGTTGTGATGGATGATGCCCAGCACGTGATAGCACTCGGGCACGCTGCGGACGGTCACCCGCACGGCCATCAGGTCGTAGATCTCGTCGAAGTTCTTGCCCCGCTTCTTCATCTTCTGGTAGATCGACCACAAATGCTTGGGGCGGCCGGTGACCTCGAACCAGTCGATGCCGGCCCGCTTGAGCTCGTACTCGAGCGGGGTCCTGAGCTTGAGGATCATCTGCTCGCGCACCGCGCGCTTGGCCGCGATCTGGCCGACCAGGTCGCGGTACTCCTCCGACTCGAGGAACTTGAACGCGAGATCCTCCAGCTCGGCCTTCACCCCGGCCATGCCGAAGCGGTGGGCCAGGGGCGCGTAGATCTCGCGGGTCTCCAGCGCGATCCGGTGCCGCCGCTCCTTGGGGAGGTGCTCGAGCGTCCGCATGTTGTGCAGGCGGTCGGCCAGCTTGATGATGATGACCCGGGCATCGCGGGCGATCGACAGCAGCAGCTTCCGGTAGTTCTCGACCTGCTCTTCGGCGGTCGAGCGGAAGCTCAGGTGGGAGATCTTGGTGAGCCCGTCTACGATGCCGGTGATCTCGGGCCCGAACTCGCGCGCCATGTCCTCGGTGCGGACGTCCGAGTCCTCCACCACGTCATGCAGCAGGGCAGCGGCGATCGAGGTCGTGTCCAGCAGCTGCTCGGCCAGAATCAGCGCCACCGCGATGGAGTGCGAGATGAAGTCCTCGCCCGACATGCGCTTCTGGCCCCGATGGGCGGACGAGCTGTACTTGAGCGCCCGGTCGATCAGCTCGAGGTCGAGCCGGTCGGCGTGGCGCTGGAGCACCGCCCGGAACTCGGGCGGGGCGTCGGCCAATAGCAGAGGACTGACCGTCATGAACGGCCCCGGGGCATCGTGCACATCACAAACAGAATGCGCCCGTTGGGCCGAATAATCAACCACAGGCAGGCTTGGGCGGTGCTCCGACAATTTCGAGATGGGCCGGCCCAACCCTCTATCCCGCACCGACCTGGCGAATCGACTTGGTCCGACGCGGGAACTACAGCAGCCCCTCCGCCGCAAAGCTCACGAACCGGTCGCCCGCCACGATCACATGATCGTAGAGCGGCAGATCGAGCAGCT
>DASQPE010000132.1:0-3664 GCA_035644115.1 Gemmatimonadales bacterium | reverse complement strand
AAGTGCCACTGGTCGCCGGGGTAGTCGGGATTGAGCCCACCGATGCTCACGGTGCGGGCCCGATTGCTGGCGGCGTAGTCGGCCACACCGAAGTGCATCGCCTCGAGCCGTCCCCGGGTGGCCGCGATGGCCTCGACGTTGGCCATCCCCAGCGCGGTCTCGATCAGCACCTCGATACCGAGCCGTTGGGGGATCCCTCGGGCCGCCTCGATCTGAGTAAGCAGCGCATCCACCAGATAGACGTCGCTGGCCACACCGACCTTGGGCACCAGCACCATGTCGAGCCGGTGGCCGGCCTGCTCCACCACGTCGACCACGTCCCGATACATATAGTGCGTGTCGATCCCGTTGATCCGAACCGAGATCGTCTTCGCGTGGCCCCGCCAGTCGAGCTCGAGCAGGGCCTGGATCACGTTCCGCCGGGCCTGCTCCTTGTCCGCCGGAGCGACGGCGTCTTCGAGATCGAGGAACACGACATCGGCCTCGCTCTCGAGCGCCTTCTGGAACATCGCCGGGCTCGAGCCGGGCACCGCGAGGGTGCTGCGCTGCAGGCGCTGTGTCGCGGGCTCGTGCCGGGTGTGGCTCATCGCGTGGCCGCGGCCGCTGCTCTCGCGACCGGCTCCACCGGCTGCGCGTCGGGCGCCCGCGCAGGCAGGTCGCGCTTCTCGAGCGGGGTGGCGGTGCTCCGCCAGTACTCTTCGGCCGCCGCGGCCCCCGAGCCGGGCGTCACCTTGATGCCGACGTCCCGCATCGCCATCTCCGACCCCGCGATCGCGCCCAGCAGCATCAGCTCGTTGAGATCACCCAGATGGCCGATGCGGAAGAGCTTACCGGCCATGCGGGCGAGCCCGGCGCCGAGGGCCAGGTTATACCGGCGATACGCGATGTCGATCACTTCGGCGCCATTGAAGCCCGGCGGCAGCAGGATCGCGCTCACCGTGTCGGAAAACCACCTGGGCTCCTTGGCGCAGAGCGTGAGCCCCCATGCCTTGACCGCGGCGCGGGTTCCTTCGGCGAGGCGGTGATGCCGGGCGAAGACATTCTCCAGCCCTTCCTCCAGCAGCACCGCCAGCGATTCCCGCAACCCGTAGAGCATCGGGAGCGAGGGCGTATAGGGGAAGTAGCCGGTGGCGTTGGCCTTGCTCATATCGCCAAAATCGAAGAAGATCCGGGCCAGCTTGGCCTTGTCATAGCACGCGAGCGCCTTCTGGCTCGCGCAGACGATGCCGAGGCCGGCGGGCAGCATGAGCCCCTTTTGCGAGCCGGTGACCGCGAGGTCCACGCCCCACTCGTCCATCCGGAAATCGATGCTGGCAATGGAGCTCACGCCGTCCACCATGAGCAGCGCCGGATGCCGGGCATCGTTGAGTGCCTTGCGCATCCCCGCGACGTCGCTGGTGACGCCGGTGGCGGTCTCGTTGTGGGTGAACAACACGGCCTTGATCGTGTGCGACTTGTCGGCCACGAGCGCCTGGTGGTACCGCTCCACCGGGGCCCCTTCGCCCCACTCGGTGTCGAGGATCTCGACCTGGAGCCCGAGCCGCTGGGCCATGTCGATCCAGAGGTGGCTGAACTGACCGAAGCGGGCGGCGATCACCCGATCGCCGGGCGACAGGGTGTTACAGAGCGATGCCTCCCAGGCACCGGTCCCGCTCGCCGGGAAGACGAACGGCTGTCCGGTTTCGGTCTTGAAGATCTTCTTGAGGTCCCGGAGCACCGGCGTCGCCAGACTGGGGAACGTCGACGAGCGATGATCCTCCATCGCGACGTGCATCGCGCGCAGGATGCGGTCCGGCGAGTTCGTCGGACCCGGAACGAAGAGGAAATTACGGCCGGGCATCGCGCTACCTCTCGACTCAAAAGGAAAAGAAAGCCGTGCGGGAGCGGAGTGCTCTCGCCCGTCGCGGCGCATGTTTGAAGTTACTTCGAGCCGTATATTGTAACGGCAGCGCCGCACGGTACACCAGCCTACGCCCCCAAACCGATGACCTGTGCTGCCGGAGCGACCCGACGGGCCCTCCTCGAAGATCTATACGCCGCCGCGATCGCTGCCGCGGCCCCCGGCCCCGCCCTCGAACGGGCCCTCGCCGACTCGAGCGATCCGGGCACCCGCCCGGTGCGGCTCTTCGCTCTGGGCAAGGCCGCGTTCCCGATGGCGCAGGCCGCCGTGGGCTCGCTACGGCGCCTCGGCAGGGCTCCGGCCGGCGGTCTGGTAGTGCCGCCCGCCGCCGGACCGGCACCGCACCCCTTGCTCGAGGTCGTCGTCGGAGACCATCCGGAGCCCGGCCCGCGCTCGCTCGCGGCCGCAGAGGCGCTGGCGCGGGCCACTGCCCAAGTCGGGCCCGGCGATGAGGCCTGGGTGCTTCTCTCCGGAGGGGCCACCAGCCTGCTGGGCGCACCGGTCGAAGGATTGACGCCCGACGACCTCACCGCGCTTTACTCCCTGCTGCTTGGATCCGGCCTCGATATCGTTGCCATGAACCGGATCCGCAAGCGCTTTTCCCGATGGGGCGGGGGCCGTCTCGCGGCCGCCCTGGCGCCGGCCCGGGTCCGGGTTTTCATCGTCTCCGACGTGATCGGCGACGACCTGGCGTCGATCGCGTCGGGTCCCTGCGTGCCGGACCCAACGACGGCCGCCGACGTGCGGGCCGCGCTGAAGCACGCCGGATTGTGGAATCGCCTGCCGGGCCCGCTTCGCCAACTCGTCGTTCGCGCGGTCGAACGGCGGATTCCAGAGACGCCGAAGCCGGGCGACCCCGCGTTCGCGCGGGTAGAGACCCGGCTCATTGCCAGCAACCGTCTGGCGCTCGAGGCGGCCGCCGCGCGGGCGACCGCGTTGGGACTGGCGCCGCGCCTGATGGACCCGGTCCTCTCAGGCGAGGCGGCGGAGACCGGCCGCCGAGTTGCCGCCACCGTCCTAACCTACTGCCATGGTTCCGGTTCGCAACCGCCGCCGTCACCACCGTGCCTCATCTGGGGAGGCGAGACCACGGTGACGCTCGGCCCCGCTCCGAGCGGCCTGGGCGGCCGCTCCCAGGAGCTGGCCCTGGCGGCGGCGCAGGTGCTGGCCGGCGCCCCGGACCGCTCCGCACCGGCCATACTTGCGGCAGGCACCGACGGACGTGACGGTCCCACCGACGCCGCGGGAGCTGTGGTGGATCCGACCACCTGGGAGGCGATCCGGCGGGCGGGCCGCGATCCGGCTCGCGATCTCCTGGGCCACGATGCCTATCCCGCCCTCGACGCCGTGGGGTCCCTGCTCCGCCCCGGGCTGACCGGCACCAACGTGATGGACGTCGTCTTCGGGCTCGGCTGACGTGGTGGGAGCGGAGGTCGGGTACGAAGAAAAGCGTGAAAAGTGAACGGTAAACGGTAAACGGGAAGGAGCTCCGACCAGCACCGGAGCCCCCGTTCACCGTTCACCGTTCACGCTGTTGGGGTCATGGGTGTCCATCCGCCGCCGGCCGGTAATCCTCCCCCAACAGCACCGACACATCCGCCCGGCGCAGCGTGTCGGTCTGAACTCGCACGACGCCCTGCCCCAGGGCCCGGGCCACCCGCTCCGCCGCTGCACGATCGCCCCGCCGCGCGATCACCCGGGTCGAATCCAGTCGCCCGGACAAATCGCCGTTGCCGAAGAAGGTCACATCGAGGCCCCGGCGCC
>DASQPE010000131.1:0-2249 GCA_035644115.1 Gemmatimonadales bacterium | reverse complement strand
CGAGCTGCGGCTTGGTGGGGAACACGGTGCCGCAGACTGGGGCAATTGGCGCTTCAGCTGGCAGTTGACCAAAGCGCCCGCGCGCCAGGCGCGGGTCGCCGGAACGGCGTGGTTCGAGCCGAGCCCTTTGCTCGTGCGGTCGTGTCGGGTGGGCGAGAAGGTGCTGCCGCTCGGGGGCCGGGGCCGACGCCTGGTGGTCCGTTGTCTGCAGGACGCCCGAGTACCCCGGAGCCGGCGGGCGGAGTGGCCGGCGCTGGTGCACGCAGGCGCGGTCGTGTGGATCCCGACCGTCTGCCGATCCGACCACCTGGTTCCTCGTCCCGGCATGGAGGCCCTGCGTGTCGACGCTGAGCTCACCTGACGTTCTCCGCCGCACCGGCGGGCATCACATCAAGTCGATCGTCTTCGACGAGGAGACGATCGCCCGCCGGGTGGCGGAGCTGGGGCGCGAGGTCACCGAGACGTTTCCCGACGGCGAGTTGCTGGTGCTCGGGCTGCTCAAGGGCAGCTTCATCTTCCTCAGCGACCTGGTGCGAAAGATCGAGCGGCCGATCCAGATCGACTTCCTGGTGGCGACCTCATACGGGCCGGGCAAGGTGTCGAGCGGGACCGTCCGCCTGCTCTACGACCCGGAGACCAACCTGGCGGGCAAACATATCCTGCTGGTCGAGGATATAATTGATAGTGGAAGGACCTTGCAGCGCCTGCTCGGGCTGCTGGGCGAGCGGCAGCCGCGGAGCCTGACCATCTGCGCTCTCCTCGACAAGCGTCTCGCGCCCGAGCGTCCCCCGGAGCTCCGCTTCGTGGGATTTCCGGCGCCGGCGGCGTTTCTGGTCGGATACGGACTCGATCACGCCGAGAATTACCGTCACCTTCCGTTCATTGCGGACTTGGATTCTTAGATGGCCGACAGACTACCGACCCGACCCCCCCGCCCGAGCTGGGGGAACCTGAGCAAGAACCTGGCGCTGTGGCTCCTGGTTGCGCTGCTCGCGCTCGCGCTGTTCCAGATGATGAGCCGCCAGCGCAGCCCGACCCAGGAGTTCTCCTACACCGAGTTCAGCCGCCAGCTCGACCAGGGCAACATCGCGCGGGTCGAGATCTACGACGGCAAGCGGCTCGAGGGCGACTTCAAGACGCCGGTGGCGCAGGACGCCCGCTCGGCCAAGAGTTTCACCGTGCTGCTCCCGATCGCCAACAGCGAGGCGTTCCTCAAGCGGCTCGACGAATCCGGCGTTCCGATCATCGCACGCGAGCCCAAGGGCGGGATCACCGCCATCATCATCGCGGCGCTTCCCTGGATCGTGATTCTGGGGCTCTGGTTCTTCCTGCTGCGCCAGCTCCAGGCCGGCGGCAGCCGGGCGTTCGCCTTCGGGAAGTCCAAGGCCAAGCTGCTCGCGGGCGACACGCCCAAGATCACCTTTGCCGACGTGGCCGGGGCCGACGAAGCCAAGGTCGAGCTCCAGGAGATCATCGAGTTCCTGAAGGATCCGCAGAAGTTCACTCGGCTGGGCGGCCGGCTTCCCAAGGGAGCCCTGCTGGTGGGTCCGCCGGGCACCGGCAAGACGCTGCTTGCCAAGGCGGTCGCCGGTGAAGCGGGCCGGCCCTTCTTCTCGATGTCCGGCTCCGACTTCGTCGAGATGTTCGTGGGCGTCGGCGCCTCGCGGGTGCGCGACCTGTTCGAGCAGGGGAAGGCGCACGCGCCCTGCATCATCTTCATCGACGAGATCGACGCCGTCGGCCGGCACCGCGGCGCCGGGCTGGGCGGTGGGCACGACGAGCGCGAGCAGACGCTGAACCAGCTGCTCGTCGAGATGGACGGCTTCGAGTCCAACGACGGCGTGATCATCATCGCCGCGACCAACCGCCCCGACGTGCTCGACCCCGCGCTGCTGCGCCCGGGTCGCTTCGATCGGCGGATCGTGGTGCCCCGGCCCGATGTGCGCGGCCGGATGGGCATCCTCCAGGTCCACACCCGCAAGGTCCCGCTCGGCGGGGTCGACCTCGAGATCCTCGCGCGCGGCACGCCGGGGTTCTCGGGCGCCGATCTCGAGTTCCTGGTCAACGAGGCCGCGCTGATCGCCGCCCGTCGCGACAAGGACAAGGTCGAGATGGAGGACTTCGAGGAGGCCAAGGACAAGGTCCTCATGGGCGCCGAGCGGCGCTCCATGATCATCTCCGAGAAGGAGACGCGGACGACCGCCGTCCACGAGTCCGGCCACGCGCTGGTCGCGCGGTTCATCGACACC
>DASQPE010000130.1:0-5934 GCA_035644115.1 Gemmatimonadales bacterium | reverse complement strand
TTCGCCGGCGGTGGCGGCGTGGCCTGGTTCCCCCTCGCGCCGGGCGAAGTGTACTACCCGGCGTATCGGGCGGACGTGGGCTATCGGCGGCGGATCAACGTCACGACCGTCACCAACGTCACCTATATCACCAACGTCACGCAGGTCACCACGGTCAACTACCGCAATCGCGCGGTATCGGGCGCCGTCACGGCGGTGCCCGAACGGGTGTTCGTGGGCGCCCAGCCGGTCTCCCGATCGGTGGTGAGGCTCGCTCCGGGCGACCTCCAGCAGGCGCGCGTGGTCGGCATGGCACCGACGCTGGCGCCGACGAGGGCGAGTCTCGCCGTCGCCGGGCCGGAGCGGCGGGCGCCGCTGCCCCCGCAGAGACTGATGGCGCGACCGGTTGCCGCCACGCACGCACCGCCACCGGCGGCCGTGCCGTTCTCGGCGCAGGAACGGGCTATCGCCGCGAACGGCGGCCGGCCACTGGCGCCGGCGCAGGTCCGGTCGCTTCCGACCAGCACTCCGACCGGCCAGCCGAGCAGGACGTTCCGGTCGGCCAACGCGCCGGCCCCCGGTGGCCGCCGGCTGGTGCGGTCGGCCGCACCGTCCGCCGGGCGGGCGCCGGCACCGGCCCGCGCCCCAGAGCGGCCAGCTCCGTCGCGGGCTCCGGAACGAGCGGCGCCCGTCGCACCACAGCGCGCGGCCGACCTGCCGGCCCGACCAACGCCCACGGCCCCGGCGCAACCGACCGCCCCGCAACCGAGGGCAGCGGTCCCGCGCCCGCCTGCCTCCACGCTCCAGCGGTCCTATCAAGCCGAGCGTGCGACGGTGGAAACGCGTCACCGGCAGGAGTTCGCCCAGCCCAAACAGGGGGAAACGCCCGACGCGTTGTCGCGGCGGCAAGACGCCGAGGACCGCGATCTCGACGAGCGCTACAATCAGGCCCGAGCCAAGAACCAGCGCACGATGCCGCCACCCAAGCCGGCGGAAAGGGCACAACCCCAGGAAAGGCCGCAACCCCAGGAGCAGCGGGCCGAGCCGAGGCAGCAGCCGGCCCCCAGGGAGGAGTCCCACCCGAACCAACGACAGCCGGCAAAGCGGCCGCCCGACCGGCAGTAGCGCAGCGACTCCAGTCGCTGCGAGAGCAGGAAGAAACACGTACATTTGCGGGTGCGTAGGGGTGGTCGCGAATCGGTACGATCACCCCTCCGCCTTCCAGAGCCGACCGACCCGATGACAAAGCCTGCGGGCCACCGAGCCCTCTTCGGCGCGTGCCCGGCACTGGTGGTCGTGGCGCTGCTGCTGGCAACCGCGGCCTCGGCCCGGGCCGCACAGAGCCCGCGACCCCCGCATGGTGCCGAGGTTCGGCGCTTCGCTGACGTCACCATCTCCCCAACCGGTGATTACCTCGCATGGGTGGGTCCGCGCGGCGACAGCGCGGGCCCGGCCGCAACCGCTGGGGTGGTCATAATCGAGCTGCGGTCTTCGAGGAAAGCGCGGCGGGTGCTGGCGGTTCCCGGCGCCGATCCAGGCAGCGCCCACGATCTCATCTGGTCGGCCGACGGCAAGGCGCTCGCCTTCATGGCCACGACTCAGGACGGTCGCGACCCGGTGCTCTATCTCGCCCGGCCCAGCGCGGGCATTGCACGCGCCGTCGCCCGAATCCCCGGCGCGGCAAGCGGACCACGATTCTCTCCCACGGGCGGCGAGCTCGCCTTCCTCTACTCGACCCCGGCGGAACAGGCGAACGGACCGCTCGACGCCGCGCCCCGCGACACCGGCGCGATTGGTGTCCGGCTCGACCGCCAGCATCTCGCGCTGATCAACCTGAGCGGCGGACGGCTGCGCCAGATCACGCCGCCGGATCTCTTTGTCTACGAGTTCGACTGGGCACCCGACGGGCAGCACCTGGTGCTGAGCGCGGCGCAGGGGTCCGGCAACAACAACTGGTGGGTGGCCCGGCTGTATGCGGTCTCGGTTTCCGGCGACCTGCGCGAGATCGCGCGCCCAGCGACGCAGGTAGCTCAGCCCCGATGGTCGCCGGACGGGAGCACGATCGCGTACGTGGGCGGACTGATGAGCGATCGCGGCGCGACCGGCGGAGACGTGTGGGTGGTCCCGGCCACGGGGGGAGAACCACGCAACCTCACGGAGGGAGCGAAGACGTCGGCGGCCTCGCTCGAATGGGCCGCGAGCCCGGGCTCGCTGCTGGTCGCGGCGTGGGCCGGCGGCGGCTCCGCCCTGGCCGAGCTCGATTCGCATACCGGGGATACCCGGCCGCTCTGGTCGGCAGACGAGTGGATGACGACGGGAGCCGGCACGTGGGTGCCCAGCTTTTCCGCGACTCGCGACGGGCGGACGGTCGCGGTGGTTCGCGAGTCGCTCGAATCCCCGCCCGAGGTCTGGGCCGGGCCGGTCGGCGACTGGACCCAGCTGACCCACGCGAACAGCGGGATAGCCCCGTCCGTGGGGAAGGCGGTCAGCCTGACCTGGAAGAGCGATTCGTTCGACGTGCAGGGCTGGCTCTTGCACCCGGCTGACGAAGTCGCCGGTCGTACGTATCCCATGATCGTGGACGTGCACGGCGGGCCGGCCTCCACGTCGGGGCCGGTCTGGCAGTCGCCCGGCTCACTCCAGGCGGCGTTCTCCCGAGCCGGCTATTTCGTGCTGCTGCCCAATCCGCGGGGGAGCTTCGGTCAGGGCGAGGGGTTCACCCGGGCCAACGTAAAGGATTTCGGCTACGGCGACCTGCGCGACATCCTGGCTGGGGTGGACGCCGTGGTGAGGCGGTTTCCGGTGGACAGTCAGCGGGTCGGCATCACCGGCTGGAGCTATGGCGGTTTCATGTCCATGTGGGCCGTGACCCAGACCGGACGCTTCCGTGCCGCGGTGGCCGGGGCGGGCCTCTCCAACTGGCAGAGCTATACCGGCGAGAACGGCATCAGCGAGTGGATGGTCCCCTACTTCGGCGCCACGGTCTACGACGATCCCGGAGTGTACGCCAAGAGCTCACCCATCAACTTCATCACGCACGCACGGACCCCGACCCTCGTGGTGGTGGGCGAGCGGGACGTCGAGTGCCCCGCCCCGCAGTCGTACGAATTCTGGCGCGGGCTCCAGCGCGCCGGCGTACCGACCGAGCTGGTGGTGTATCCGGACGAGGGACACGGATTCCAGAATCCGGTCCATCAGCAGGACGTGAGCAAGCGAACCCTGCAGTGGTTCAATCGATATCTCGCAGGAGAGACAATCCCATGACCGAACGGCGCTCAGTCGGCTCCGACGGCCTGGTGCACGCCGTGCGCGGGATGCTGGAGGCGGCGGTGGCGCAGGCCCTGGCCGCGACCTTGCCTTGGAACTATGCCGCTCTGCTGCATGCCCGCCGCCGCCTGGGCGAGAGGGGCTTCGGCGTGATCACGCTGCGAGGCGAGAGTCTCCCGCTCACCCGCGCGCTCCTGGCCGGGCTCGCGGCCGGGCCGATCTGGGTCCCGACCGCGGGCTTCGTCGCCGTCGAAGGCGCCACCACCACCGACGAGGGCGAGGAGTCGCCCATCGAGCAGCTGGTTCTCAGGATGGCCGATCCGCATCCGATGCCCCCCGGGCTCGCCCATGCGCTCGCCGCGTCGGAAGCGGCGAGCCAGGAGCCCGGAGCAGGCCGGGACGAGCCACCCCTACTGGAGCTTCCCGCCACGTTGCACGCGGCGACGGTGACTCGCACGCTGATCCTGCTGTCCGAGGCGCGACCGCGAGGGTGGCCGGCCTGACCACAGCCGGCCGAGTTGGGCTCCCCCGCGTCGCCTGCGGCGTTGCAGATTAGGGGATAGACGCCAGCCGGAGGACCTCATGCCGATCAGCAAGCTCAAAGCGTTTCTCGACGCAGAGCGCATCCAGTACGTCGTCATCTCGCATTCGCCCGCCTTCACCGCTCAACAGATTGCCGCGTCGGCCCACGTCAAAGGCCGCGAGCTGGCCAAGACGGTCATGGTCCAGATCGACGGCCGGCTGGCCATGGCGGTCTTGCCCGCGTCGCAAAAGGTCGATCTCGAGCGGCTGCGCGAGGCCGCCAGCGCGGAGCAGGTCGAGCTCGCGAGTGAGCGGGAGTTCCGGGACCGCTTTCCCGACTGCGACCTCGGAGCCATGCCGCCGTTCGGCAATCTCTACGGGCTCGACGTGTACGTGGCCGACGGCCTCACGGACGACGAAGAGATCGCGTTCAATGCGGGCTCGTTCACCGAGCTGGTGCGGATGAGCTATCACGATTTCGAGCGGCTGGTACAGCCCAAGGTGCTGCGGTTCGCAGTCGGCGTCTAAGGCCGCGAGTGGCCGGGACGCCCCACCTTTGGTGGTCGCTATATTGCCCCGATGCCACTGAGCAGTTTCCACCCGGTCGTCGCCCGTTGGTTCGCGGAGCGTCTGGGTGAGCCCACGCCGGCACAGCGCTGCGGTTGGGCCGCGATCCGGGCCGGCGCCGATGCCCTGATCGCGGCGCCGACCGGCTCCGGGAAGACCCTCGCCGCCTTTCTCATCGAGCTCGACCAACTCCTTCGCGAAGACCTCGCAGGAACGCTCACCCAGGAAACCCGGGTGGTCTACGTGTCGCCGCTCAAGGCACTGAGCGCCGACGTGCACCGGAACCTGGCCGAGCCTCGGCGCGAGATTCGGCGGCTGGCGGAGGAAATGGGGTTCGGCGCGCCCCGGATCACGGCCGCGGTTCGCTCCGGCGACACGCCGGCTGCGGAGCGGGCCGCGATGCTCGAGGCCCCACCGCACATTCTGGTGACCACGCCGGAGTCGATTTACCTCCTGCTCACGGCCGAGCGGAGCCGCAAGATGCTCCGGACCGTGCGCACCGTGATCGTGGACGAGCTGCACGCGGTGCTCGAGTCGCGGCGCGGGGCGCACCTCGCGCTGAGCCTCGAGCGGCTGGCCCATGTCGCAAGCGGGCCGGTGCAGCGGATCGGCCTCTCGGCGACGGTCGAGCCGATTGAACAGGCGGCGGAGTGGTTGGCGGGCGGGCGGGCAGGCAGGTGGAGGACCGGACCGGCGGACCGTGGCGCGACGGCTGAGGTGGGTGGCCCGGAGGGCGCGTCAGTTCCCGCCCCAGCACGAGAAGCCGGCTTCGCGAAAGCTGCGGGAAGTGCAGCGCCCGAAGGGCCGCTCACCTCACCGGAGCGCAGCCCGCTCCCGTCTGCGCCTGCCCGCTCCCACCTGCCCGCCGTAATCAATGAAGGCCACCGCCGCACCCTCGATCTCGCCCTCGAGCTACCCAAGTCGCCGCTCGAGGCGGTCATGGCGGGCGAAGTGTGGGTCGAGCTCTACGATCGCCTGGCCGAGCTGATCCGGGCCCACCGAACCACTCTGGTGTTCGTGAACACCCGGCGGCTGGCCGAGCGGGTGGCGAGGCACCTTGCCGACCGGGTCGGCGAGGACGCGGTCACTGCCCACCACGGGAGTCTCGCCAAGGAAACCCGGCTCGACGCCGAGGAGCGGCTCAAGGACGGCAAGCTGCGGGCGCTGGTGGCCACCGCTTCGCTGGAGCTGGGCATCGACATCGGCCACGTTGATTTGGTCTGCCAGCTGGGCACGCCGCGCCGGATCTCCACCTTCCTGCAACGGGTGGGACGATCCGGCCATACAGTGATCGGGACACCCAAAGGGCGCCTCTTCCCACTCTCGCGTGACGAGCTGTTGGAGTGCACGGCGCTGATCAGGGCGGTGCGCCGGGGAGAGCTCGATCGCCTGATCCTGCGCGACAAGCCACTCGACGTGCTCGCCCAGCAGATCGTCGCCGAGGTCGCGTGCGACGACTGGCCGGTGAACGATCTGTTCGAGCTGGTCCGCGGGGCGTATCCCTACCGCGCTCTGGATCGCGCCGAGTTCGACAACGTGGTCGAGATGCTGGCCCAGGGATTCACCACTCGGCGCGGCCGTCGAGCCGCCCTGATTCAC
>DASQPE010000129.1:0-13571 GCA_035644115.1 Gemmatimonadales bacterium | reverse complement strand
ATCGCATTCGCCGGCGGGCCATGATCGGGAGATCGAGTACGACGGTCGGACCTACGCTACACTCCCCAGCGCGAGTTGCCCCTCAGAAGTCCCCGCGGCGTCATGATGCGGACGGTCATCCAGACCAGTAACACTGCATGGGCGGTGATCGCAGCGGTGCGCACCCAGTTGTTGGCGATCACCTGCTGGTGGAGTGTCTCCGAGAATCCCTCCTGCCCGATCCGCGCCTGAAGCGGCAACTGAAGGCTCAGGGTCCAGAAGACAGTGATCGCCTCGAGGAGCGCGCCCAGCCAGACCGACCATTCGGGCAGGTCGCTGGGACGCACCCACAGGAGCAGCGCGGTGGCCAGAAGCAGCAGTGAGAAGACGGTGACGACGGGGAGCTGGGTCAGCTCGGCGTAGCGGGCTTCGTAACCGAAGTAGTCGCCCTGGCCAACGAAGGCGCGGAGCGGGAACAGCACTCGTTGCGTAGTCCAGACAGTGCCGACGTTATACCAGGCGAGGGCGAGACAGGCGGCCAGCACGAAGTGCGATGCGCGGCTTTCAGTCGGTACCGGCGGGTCCCGGCGCCATTGATCCACCAGCCCAGGACGCAGGGCGAGCCACACCAGCCAGCCCACCACCGGCGCCGCTACGAGGAGGAGCGCCACCGCCCAGCCCGGGCGACCCCGGCGGTGGGCATCCTGGAGGCCCCAGCGGATGACCGCTCCAACGCCGAGGAGCAGCGACAAGAGGGCGATCAGGCGGACGAGAAAGTCGAGCGGGCGCACGCCATGAGCATATCCCGAGCTTGCGGACGGCGCCATGGCGCGCGCTCCGGTGTGCGCCGGCTAGCCCTCCCAAACGCCGCGGAACACCAGTCTGCCTTGCCCGCCTAACCACACGTCCGTGGCGACTTCGCCCCGCAGGGTCGCTCGCGCGACCAGCAGCTCCCCGCCCCAGCTCCGGAACTCGAGCGGCAGCGGCAGCCCGCATTGGGCCGCGAGCGCGACAGCGGCGGCGACCGTGCCGGTGCCGCACGCGAGGGTTTCGCCTTCGACCCCGCGCTCGAAGGTTCGAATGAGCCAGGGCTCGGTCCGGCCGCCGGGCTCGGAGACGAAGTTCACGTTCGCCCCTTCGGCGCCGGCGGCCGGGTGGTGCCGCAAAGGGCGGCCGCGCCCGATTACGTCGACCGAGCGGACATCGTCCACCAGCACTACCAAGTGGGGCACGCCGACGGTCCCGAGCCAGATCGCGCGCTCCCCGGGCTCGCGGGCGATCGACGGGACCGGCTTGGGCACCAGCGCGTCGGGCAGCCGGATCTCCGCCTGCGCCGGATGCTCCAGACAGCGGGTTTCCACCACGCCGGCGTCGGTGAGCAGCCGCATCCCGGTGGCGGGACCGAGCTCGAGATGGGCGGCCAGCCGGGCGCTGCAGAGGGCGGCGTTGCCGCACATCGCGGCCCGCGATCCGTCCGAGTTGAAGAACGTCATCCGCACGGTGTCGGGCTCGTCGGGCGTGAGGATCACGAGCCCGTCCGCCCCGATGCCGGCCCGCCGGTCGCACAGGGCGACGATGCGGTCCCGCGGCCATTGCTCCGGTCGGGTGCTCCGGCCGTCGAGCATTACGAAGTCGTTTCCCGACCCGGTCATCTTGTAGAAGACGGTCCCCTTCATGTCCGCCTCAGCAGCGACCGGAGCCGCAGCCACCAGACCATCCACACGGCCTCGCGCACGATCTTCTTGTTCATCTTGCTCTGGCCTTCGACCCGATCGGTGAACACGATCGGAATCTCCTTGAGCCGAAAGCCCCCCTTCCACGCCAGGAAGCTCATCTCGATCTGGAAGGCATAGCCGTTCGACCGCACCCGGTCCAGCGGGATCGCTTCGAGCACCCGGCGCCGGAAGCATTTGAACCCCCCGGTCGAGTCGGTGAGCGGCAACCCCGTCACCCAGCGGGCGTACTGGTTGGCACCGAGGGACAGCAGCAGGCGGGAGATGGGCCAATTGATGACGTTCACCCCGGTCTTGTAGCGCGAGCCGATCACGAGGTCCGCGTCCTGGACGGCCTCGATGAGCTTGGGCAGGAATCGGGGGTCGTGGGAGAAGTCGGCGTCCATCTCGAACACCAGATCGTAGCCCCGCTCGAGCGCCCAGCGAAAACCGGCGATGTACGCCTTGCCCAGTCCCTCCTTTCCTCCCCGGTGCAGCACGTGCACCCGAGCGTCGTCGCTGGCCAGCTGGTCGGCGGTCTGTCCGGTGCCGTCGGGCGAGTTGTCGTCCACCACCAGCACCTCGATGCAGGGGTCCTGGGCGAGCACCGCCGGCACGACTTGCGACACGTTGGTCCGCTCGTTGTATGTCGGCACCACCACGAGCATCCGTTCAGCCACGCAGCCTCCGTATGCGCGAGCGGGCCGCCGGCCCGACCAGGAGCCCGAAGGTGACCAGCAGCGCCAGCCAGGTGATCATTTTGCCGCGCCGGTAGTCGGGCGACGCGAACTCGAGCCGCACCTCGCGCGCCCCCGGGGGAAGCGCCACGCTCAGGAAGGCGTAATCGCCCCGATGCACCGCCGCGGGCTTGCCATCCACCGTCGCGTGCCAGTCAGGATACCACGTCTCGCTCACCAGGAGGAAGGTCGGCTTCGGATCGGCGCCGGCGAGGGCGATCCGCATGCGTCCCGGCTCCCATTCCTCGATCGAGGCGTGAACCCCGGCGGGTGGCACCTGCTGGCCGCCCCGAATCGGCTCGACGGCAACGGGGGTCGTGTCGGCAAAGAGCGCCACGCGATTGTGGGGGAACCGGGGGTCGATCAGCGCGGGGATGGTCTGGTCCTCCGGCACCTTCAGGCCGGCCGGAAGGACCCGCGCATAGGGAACCACCGAGTCGCGCTCGTAGAGGACCCCAGGTCCTCCCGGTGTGGTCTGAACCGGACCCATGACCTTGTGGAAGCCGGGCAGCTCCTGCTCCGCGGGCAGGATGAGAAAGCGGGCGGCGACCAGGTCGAGGACCACCGGGTTGCCGACGTTCCTCCATTGGTTCTTGCCTCCCAGCAGCTCGTCGTAGAACCGGACCTCGTTCCCGTGGTGCCCCAGCACCTGCTCGATGTCGTCGGCCATCAGGTAGGAGCCGGGGAAGACACCGACATCGAGCACCCGGAACGGCGGCTTCTCGTGCCGGAGCCGCGCGGTAATCGCATCGTCCCGGAAGAGCTGGGCCGCCGGCGGGCTGAACTGGAAAAAGAGCCGGTCCACGCTCCAGAGATCGGCGGCAGTGACCAGCGCCAGCGCGGCCGCGGCCGCCGGCGGGCGTAACTTCCCGCCGGCGACGGCCAGCGTTGCGGATGCGGCGAGGCCCACGAACACCAGCAGCCGGATGGCCCCGACCTGGAGTGCGCCGGCGTTGGCCAGCACCCGGTCGGTCTGCTCGGGCTGAGCCAGCACGGTGGCGATGGGCTCGAGGGCGCCCACGGCGCCCAGCAGCGCGATTCCCCCCAACACGCCCAGCCAGGTCAACAGAGTGCGGCGCGGCACTTCGCCCCGGAGCAAGCGATCGGCCCCAATAGCGGCCCACACCGACGCAATCAGCGCCACCAGAAAAAACGCCATGCCGGGTGCGCGGACCTTCCTCATCATCGGCATCACTTCGTACCACAGGCGGTAGAACGGGGTGTAGCCGCCCAGGGAGACCAGAAGAAACAGCACGGCGATGGCGCCGGTCACCCGGAGCAGCGGGCGCCGGGCCCGGTCACCCCACGCGAGGCCGCCGAGCAGCACTACCATGACGCCGAGAAACTCGGTGTGCAGCTTGAAGAAGCTGCGACCCCAGTACGCCGCGAGCACGCCGTTGAACTGCGGCAGAATGGTGCTGGCGATCTCCTCCGGCGGCATCGAGAACGCAATGGCGTACTCCCACCCGCTGCTCGCCCCCCCAGCCGCGCGGGGCGAGTAAGGCACATACGCCAGAAATGGGATGATCTGGAGGGCGGCAATGCCCAGTCCCAGCAGCACCGCACCGAAGCTCATGGCAATGGCGCCCCAGGCTGCGACCGGCCGGCGCAGCGACTCGGGGCGCGCGGGATCCCACAATGCGAGCCACAAAGTCCAGATCCCGCAGGCCACCAGCAGATAGTAGGTCAGCTGGTAGTGGGGGCTCAACATGCAGAGCCCGACCGTCAGCGCCAGCAGTCCGTAGCCGGCGGGCCGTCGGTCCCGTACCGCCCGGAGCAAGGCCAGCAGCGCGAGCGGCGCCAGCGCGGAGACGAACAGCTTGCCGTCATGTCCGGGCCGCACCAGCGAAGCAATGATGCCGGTCAGCTCGTAGCCGAGCCCGCCCACCAGCGCGCCGGTCCAACCGGCCTTGAGTGCACGCAGGAGCGCGTACATGGTGCAGCCGGCAATTACCAGATGTACCGCGAAGCCGATATTCATCGCGGTGTCCACCGGCAACACCCAGCGCAGCCAGGCCGTGGGATAGAACACGTCCCCATGCTGAGCCGCGATGAACGGGAGTCCGCCGAACAGGTACGGATTCCACTCGGGAATGCTGTGGTGGGCCCGGAAGTACTCCGCGCCGAAGCTCCGGAAGGCGTATCCCGCCACGTACTGATCGCTCTGGGCGCTCACCAGAAACTGCCCGGTGAGCATGGGCCAGCAGAGCGCGAGCGCGGCGAGCAGGAAGACGAGGCCGGCGACGACGGCCGGGCGAGGCGGCTCCCACGGCTCGCCGGTCACAGCGGGAGAGTCAGAGGGCGACACGCGAGCTCCGTCGGGAGAACAGGAGAAATGGGGCCGCGGCCCCGAATTCGGTGACCGTGAGCAGGAGCCGGGAGGCGACCGCCAGCGCGGTCGCCCCGGTGATCCCGAGCGGCCCCTGCAGCATAAGGATGAAGAGCCCTTCCCGCACGCCGAGCCCGCCCGGGGCGAGCAGCGCGAGAAAGCCGGCGAGGTAAGATGCGGTGAACACGGCGACCGATCGCGTGAGCTCGAGCCGCGCTCCGGGCAGGATCCCTCGCGCCAGCAGCCAGAGCGCGGTCCCGTATCCCAGCCACGCCGCCGCGTTGGCCGCGATCCCGACGAGGATGCCCTCGGGCCTCGGCGCCATGGCGGCCTCCGCCGGAACCCGCGCCAGCCGAAGCAGCCGGCGCACCACGGGCGGCCAGAGCACCAGGCCCACGCCCACAGCGCTGGCGACGACCAGAGCGCCGAGTGCAAGACGGGCTCCCGGGTGGGCCGCTTCCAGCGCGACGGTACCGGTGAGTCCGACCAAACCCGCTCCGGTGCCGATGGCGAGTACCTGCAGCACGACGGCCGACCCGGTTGCCGCCCAGGCCGCCACTCCGGCCTGCTGAGCCATCAGCGCCATTCCGGCGATGGCCCACACCTTTCCCGGCACGTACTTACCCAGGCTCGAGACGGTCCAGATCCGGGCCGCGGTCCAGCCGTCGAGCTCCTGACCCCAGCTGGCGAGCATGACGCGCCAGGCCCAGATCAGGAGCGCGTACATGCTCCAGACCAGCAGCACGCTGGCAACCAGATAGGTGGGGTCGAGCCGGAGCGCGAGCGGTTGGGTGCGCAGCTGGTCCCAGTTGCGGACGAGAGCGCGAACGGCAAAGCCGACGACGAGCAGCCCGAGGGCCCACTGGAGCACCCGCCACGCCGCTCTACCCACCGAGGGCCTCGCGGTACCAGCCCTCGCAGATCTCAGCCACGTGGTCGGGGGCCAGGCGCCGGCGCCACGACTCCCCTTCGATCCGGCCCTTGGCGAGTCGCTCCGGATCGTTGAGCACGTCCAAGGCCGCGTCTGCCAGCGCTTCGGCGGCCGGCAACGTGAGCCTCCCCGCTCCCCGCTCGGGCACCACGTCGAGCACCCCACCGCCATCCCAGCACGCGATCACGGGCACGCCGGAGACGAGCGCCTCGGCGGCGGCCAGCCCGAAGCCCTCGCCCTGGGCCGGAAACAGCATCAGGTCGGCGTGGGCCAGAAAATGGGGAATCTGCTCCGAGGGAACCGCTCCGGCGAACGTGACGAGCCGGGTGACCCCGCGCTGCCGGGCGAGGGCTTCCAGGTTGGCGCGCTCGGGTCCGTCGCCCACGATGGTGAGCGGCAGCTCGTGGCCCAGCTCGACCAGACACGCCACCGCCTCGACCGCCAGATGAACCCGCTTCTGGGCCGCAAGCCGTGCGACCGTGACGATGCCCCCGCCACCGACGGTCCACGAGTAGCGGGAGGCGTCGATCGGCATCGGATGGATGTGCTCTTTGGGGACGTGACGCCCGGTGGCGGTTTGCACCCAGGTCGCGAGCTCGCGAGAGACCACGGTCACCACCCGGGCGCGGCGAATCACCGGGGTGCCCAGCCGCCGGGCAACCCCGGAGCGGCGGAGCAGCGCGGCGTCGGTCCCGTGGAGGGTGAGGACGGCGGGCGCTGCGGCGGGAACCGCGAGCCCGGCTGGAACCCACCAGTGGGCGTGCACCAGATCGGCGCCGCGAGCCAGCTCTTCGCGCGCAGCGCGCCGGAGCGCTCGCCACAAGCCCGCGAGCGCGAGCCAGCCGCCGGGCCGCCGGGCCGCGGCCTGCATCGTCCCGCGGTACGCCAGCGTCTCGCGCCGCGCCGCCGCATAGCGCACCCGGCGCACGTGTACCCCGCCCTGCTCCTCCTCACCACCCCGGCCTTCCTCGCTCGGCGCCACGACGGCCACGCCGATCCCGCGGCGCGCCAGCGCCTCGGCCAGCGTGGCGAGGAAGGAGCCGGAGAGATCGCCGGGCCAGCGGGGATAGTTGTGGGTCATGAAGACGACCCGCACGGCCTAGTCCCGCTGATCGGCGGTGCCGAGACGCGCGAGACTGCGGGCGATCTCGCGGTTCTCCTCACGCAGCCCGGCGATGAGCTCGCCGACGAACCCGAAGCCGAACAGCGCGATCCCGCTGATCACCATGGTCTCGACCAGATTGAGGAAAGGGCGGAAACCGATGCCGTAGCCGAACCGGAGGACCAGCGCCGCCACGCCGACGAGGAACCCGAAGGCAAACAGCGCGGCGCCCACGACGCCGAAGAAGAGCATGGGCTTGCGGCCGAAGCGAAGCTGAAACCAGACCGACAGCAGGTCGAGCACGCCGACCGGGATCCGCTTCCAGGTGAATTTGGAGACTCCGGCCCTCCGGGGATACAGCGCGACCGGCTGAGAGACGAGTCGAAAACCGTCGGCCGCCGCGATGACCACCATGAAGCGGTGCCAGTCGGGCCGGAGCGGGACATCGGCCACCACTTCGCGGCGGTAGGCCTTGACCGAGTTGAGGTCGGTCACGCTGACGCCGAAGAGCGCCCGACACAGACGATTGTAGACCCCGGAGACGAACGCCTTCTCGTACTTGCCCTGCTTGGTGCCGGTGACGATATCGGCCCGACCCTCGAGAATCGGCTTCACCAGGCTGGGGATGTCGTCGGGAAGATACTGGAGGTCGGCTGGGTAGAAGACGAAGACGTCACCTCGGGCGACGTCGCCGGCGGAGCGGAGGGCGTCGGCGATGCCTCGCTGGCGACGATGGGTGACCACGCGGAGGAAGGGGTGCGGGCCCCGCAGCTCGCGCAGCACGCGGGGGGTGTCGTCGCGGGACCCGTCGTCCACCACGACGACCTCGAAGCTGAAGCCGGCTGGGCCGAGCGCGTCGGCGCAGCGCTGGAGGAACTCGGGCAGGTTGGCTGCCTCGTCCTTGGCTGGCACGAGCACGCTGACATCGACGGTGTCAGCGGAGCCGGCCAGGGTCATACGCGCTTCCGCATTCTCGCCGGCAGAATCCCCAGCTGGTCGCGGTACTTCGCGACCGTACGGCGAGCGATCTGAATCCCCTGCTCCTGAAAGAGGTGGACGATCTGCTGGTCGGTGAGCGGCTTGGAAGCGTTTTCCTCGCCCACCATCTTTTCCAGCTTGGCCCGAATGGAGCGGGCGCTGGCGTCCTCGCCGGAGGAGGTGGCGAGGGCGCTGGAGAAGAAGAACTTGAGCGGGAGCACGCCTCGGGGGGTCTGGACGTACTTCTCGTTGGTCACCCGGCTCACCGTGCTCTCGTGCATGTTGATGACTTCGGCCACTTCGCGCAGGGTGAGCGGCTTCAGGTACTCGATCCCCTTCTCGAAGAAGTCGCGCTGCCGGTCTACGATGAAGTTCATGACTTTGAGCATGGTCTGCCGGCGCTGCTCGATCGCCTGGATCATCCAGTTTGCGCTGTTCATCTTGGCCGCGATGAACTCGCGGTTTTCCTGGGTGAGCTTCTTCTTGTCGCGGGCGACCTCCTGATAGGCGCGGCTCAGCCGGAGCCGCGGCATCCCGGTGTCGTTCAGGAACACGTGGTAGCGGTCGCCGATCTTCTCGACGATGAGGTCGGGGATGATGTAGCCGTCGCTCCGGTCCGAATACTTGAGACCGGGCTTGGGATCGAAGCGGGCCAGCTGGTCGGCGGCGCTCTGGACCGCACTGGGCTCGACCCCGAAGCGCTTAGCCAGATCGTTCCAGCGATGCGCGATCAGATCGGGGAACGCCTCGGCCACCAGCCGGTAGGTGAGCGACTGGGCATCGGTGGCCTCGCGGAGCTGGATGACCAGGCACTCGCGGAGGTCGCGGGCGCCGACGCCGGGTGGATCGAGCTTCTGGATGATCGCCAGCATCTCTTCGGCATCGGCCAGCGTGTACAGAAGGCGGTCAGGCGACGGGCGGTCCGGGGGGCCGGCGGGCAGGCGGGCAGCGTCGGCCGTTCCGGTGTCCGTCTCCGCCGGCGCGACACCCGTCCGCGCCAGCTCGGCACCTTCCTCGTCATCGCCTTCCGCGTCAAAGTGACTGGCGACCATCTGGTTCACGGACCCGACCAGCTCTTCCAGCGACGCGGCGAGGTAGCCGTCCTCGGTCATGTTACCGAGGAACTCTTCCGCGAGCAGGCGCTGGCGGGGAGTGAGCTCCATCAGGTGGAGCTGCTCGCGGAGGTGGTCGGTGAGATTCCGGGTCTCGACCGTGACCGGTTCGGTGTACTCCTGGACCTCGAACTGCTCCCGAGTGCCGCCCACGTCGAAGCCGTTGAGCAGGATCTCCTCCCAGTCCATCTCCTCTTCCTTCTCCTTCTGCTCTTTCTCCTTCTCCTGGTCCTTCGGGGCCTCCTGCTCCGGCGCCTCCTCGTCTTCCGGCTCGAGCAGTTCCAGGAACGGGTTGGCCAGGAGCTCCTGCTTGAGATGCTGCTGGAGATCCATCATGGGCATGTACAGCATGTCCATGGCCTGGTAGAGCCGGGGATTGACCCGCAGCTCCTGCCGCATGCTGGTCTGCTGCGAAAGGCCGGTTCGGAGGCTCACGCGGCCTGCTCCAGCCGCGCCCGGAGGCGGGTCGTCAGGGTGGGGCCGAGATAGCGCTCGGCGACGGCCTCGTCATAGACCAGCTCGCGGACGGTGCCCGCGGCCTGGACCTTACCTTCGAACATGATGTAGGCGCGATCGACGATGTCCAGAGTCTGCTCCACGTTGTGATCCGTAATCAGCACGCCGATTCCGCGATGGCGGAGGCCGGCGACGATGGTCTGGATGTCATGCACGGCAATCGGATCCACTCCCGCGAACGGCTCGTCCAACAGCATGAACTTGGGCTCGGTCACCAGGGCTCGGGTGATCTCGAGCCGGCGGCGCTCGCCGCCGCTCAGCGCGTAGGCCTTCACCTTGCGCAGGTGCCGGATCCCGAGCTCGTCGAGCATTTGCTCGAGGGCACCCTGGCGCTCGGTCCGACTCAGCCTTCGGGTTTCCAGAATCGCCAGAATGTTCTCTTCCACCGTCATGCGGCGAAAGACCGACGGCTCCTGGGCCAGATAGCCGATGCCGATGCGGGCGCGGCGGAACATCGGCGCCCTGGTCAGGTCCTTGCCGTCGAGAACCACCCGGCCCGTTTCCGGGCGGATGAGTCCGGTCAGGAGGTAGAAGGTGGTCGTCTTCCCCGCCCCGTTAGGACCCAGCAGCCCGACGATCTCTCCCTGCTTGAGCCGCAGCGTCACCTGGTCCACGACCCGGCGCCCGCGATAGCTCTTGGTCAGCTCCCGCCCTTCGAGCACGCTGCCGGCCGGGGGGGCGGGCGGCTCCGGCAGCGGCAGCCCCCCCTTGGCTCGCTGGGCCACCGCGAGCAGCGCCCCCGTGACCCCCCCTGGATCGGTGGCGGCATCGGACCACCAGAGCGCGGCCGCGCGGATCTCGAGCCAATCCGGAGCGCCGTCCGCGATCCATCCCTCGAGCGACAGCCGGGGAAGCACCGACGTGGTCACGTGCGCCCGGACCGAATCGCCCAGCCCGTCGGCGGGCTGGTAGAGCCGGAGGTATCCCTCCCGGTATCCCAGCAGCAGGCCGGCCAGGCTGGCGCGACCATCGGCATCGGCGGCCTGGATCAGGGCGGCCAGCGCGAGCGGCAGGGAGGGATCGGCGGCGTCGAGCCGCGCGAGCCAGGCCGGCTGGGTCATGGCGGCGCCTGCGTGGTGTCCTTGGCCTGCGCCTTTTCCGCCGACGGCTCGAGCTGGATCCCGTCCGCCTTGCCCCGCACCTCGACCAGGTCGACCGTCTCCGACCCGTCGGGCTTCATGGTAATCACGATCTCGTTACCGCGGGCGTAGTTGATGTTCGGTCGCTCGCCCGGCTTCTTCTTCTCGTTCGAGTCCAGATGGTAGGACCGCGCGGACCCGCGGGCCACGAGCCGGGTGAGAACCGACTTCTTGGTGCCGGCCGAGTCGTGCGGCTCGAAGGTGGCGATCACCGTGTCGCCGGTGAGCCAGTCCCGTTCCTTGGTGGCCGTGTCTACCTGGCCCCCCAGCCACGCCTTGCCGAAGGCCCGAGCCTCCCGGACCTGCTGCTCGGGCGAGTCCAGCACCAGCGAGTCGGCCCGCATCTCGTACTTGGGCGATGTTGCGTGGGGGCGGATGCTGTCGCCCCATGCTTCGGTATGAGCCAGCTTCCGCTGCACCAGATCGTGCACGATAGTATCGGCAACCAGGGTCCAATCCTTGTTTACCGCTTTGCCGTCGCCCTTGGCGACGACCCGCTCGAGCTCGCGGTCCTTGAGCCGGAAATCGAGCCGGCTGCCGGTGAGATCGAAGCTGTCGGCGCCCAACCCATGGAGCTCAGGCCGCTTGCCGAGCAGGGTCCCGTCGTTGGCGGGACCGGTGTCGAGACGGAGCGAGTCGCCGCGGGCGGCAAAATCGCTCCGATCGACCGTGACCTTGCCACCGCCCCAGATCCGGTCGTCTCCCTTGATGCGCACCCGGTCGGCCACGATGATGTAGGGCTCGCGCGCGGCGGAGTCGGCCGCCGTCGAATCCCTGCGAGTCGAGTCCTTGGCGAAATACTGGATCCGGGGTCGGCCCACCGCGTACATCTCGGTCGTGTCCCGCACACCCTTGACGGCCCGGTAATAGTCGAGCGAGGGGCCGACCAGGGTGGATCCGGTCACCAGATTCCGGGTCTTCACGTCCTTGCGGGCCTCCCACCGTTCGGCCGAGCGAAAATAGGTGCCGTGATCGGTGTCCATGGTGAGCGTGGTATCACGGTAGCGCACGTGCCCGGTGAACTGGACCGTGCTGCCGGCGTACGAGGCGACGCTGTCGCTGAACATGGTGATCTTGGTACCCCGGCAGCTCAGCCGGACGTTTCCGCCCGCGAAGTAGTTGACCCCTCCGGTCGTCTCCACCGCGATGCCCTGGCGATCGACGTTGTCGATCTGCAAGGTGCACCGGTCCGAGCTCTGGGCCGCCAGCGGCGCGGCGACGACGAGGAGCCCGAGCCCCACCAGTTTCATTGCTGGCCGGGAAGCAGCACGCCCTTGCCCGCCACCCCGTGCGGCCGGTTGGTCACCACGTTCTTGAATTCCGGATCCGAGCTGAAGCCGGTGCCGTGAATGAACTCTTTGTCGTGCTCGAACTCGAATGCCTGATCGGTCGAGATCTCGTTCTTCTTCGGATCGAATTTGAGCGTCGCGGTCTGGAGCCGGCGGCCGTCCGTGCTGATGACGATCACATGTCCATCGGCTTCCATCGATCCGTCCTGCCAGTGATACGTCCCGTGCCTGGCCGTGAGGTGGGACGACTCGGCGCCCTTGGCGTCGTAGAAGGTCGCTCGCAGGCCGCGGAGCAGGGCGAGCTGACTTGCCTCGTAGAAGAACGCGGTGTCCGCCTCAATCCGGCTCTTCCGGATACCGTCTCCCGTGACGTAGTGCGAAAACCCCTCGAGTACCTGGTCGGCGGTGTCCGCGGCCAGCACGGTTGCGGTCGGGCGGGCACCTCCGGCCTCACACCCCCCGGCGACCGCGATCAGGACGGCGGCAGCGAGCACCGCTCCTAGCCGTGCGGCCCCGCGGCGCCGTCGGCTCATCAGCGCCCGATACCGGCCAGCTCCTTGGGTTCAACCGCGGCCAAGCCCCGCCGGCGCTTGAGCGCAGCCCCGACGAAACCCACGAACAGGGGGTGCGGCCGGGTGGGCCGCGACTTGAGCTCGGGGTGGAACTGGCACCCGATGAACCAAGGATGGTCCGGGAGCTCGATGGTCTCGACCAGACCGCCATCCGGGGACTGGGCCGACAGGCGCAGCCCGTACTCGGCCAGCACGTCCCGGTAGGCGTTGCTCACTTCCCAGCGGTGGCGGTGCCGCTCGCTGATTTCAAGCGTGCCGTAGGCCTGCGCGACCTTGGAGCCGGGTCGCAGCTTGGCGGTGTACGCGCCCAGCCGCATCGAGCCGCCGAGGTTCGAGACCTCGCGCTGGGACGGCATGAGCGAGATCACCGGCGACTCGCACTCGGGTGCGAACTCGGTGCTGTTGGAATCGGGGAGCCGGCAGACGTCCCGGGCGAACTCGATGATGGCGACCTGAAGACCGAGGCAGATGCCGAAGAACGGGAGGTCGTGCTCCCGGGCCCAGCGGATCGCCTCCATCATCCCCTCGACCCCACGAATGCCGAAGCCGCCGGGGATCAGGAGCCCGTCGAAATGTTCCAGCGCCCGACCGGCGGATTCCTGATCGGCGAACTGATCGCTCGACATCCAGTGGATCTCCACCCCCGCGTCATGCGCGATGCCCCCGTGGATCAGCGCCTCCTGGACCGACTTGTAGGCGTCGTGCAGGTCGGTGTACTTCCCTACCACCGCAATGCGCACCCGGAACGAGGGATCGAGGATCCGCTGGGTGATCTCCTTCCAGGGCCGCAGGTCCGGTTCGGTAGTCGTGAGCCGAAGCCGCTCGCACACCACGCGGTCGAGGCCCTGGTCGTGGAACCGGACCGGGATCTCGTAGATCGAGCTGACGTCGGGACTCTCGACCACGCACTCGAAGTCCACGTTGCAGAAGAGGGCGATCTTGCGTTTGATGTCGGCCGAGATCGGCTGCTCGCTCCGGCACACCAGGATGTCCGGCTGGATTCCGATCTGCATCAGCTCCCGCACCGAGTGCTGGGTCGGCTTGGTCTTGAGCTCGCCGGCAGCGGCGATGAAGGGCACCAGTGTCAAATGGATGAACAGCGCGTTGTCCCGGCCCACTTCCTGGCGGAACTGACGGATGGCCTCGAGGAACGGCAGTGACTCGATGTCGCCCAC
>DASQPE010000128.1:0-8040 GCA_035644115.1 Gemmatimonadales bacterium | reverse complement strand
TGGCGCTGGTGGGCTTCGGGGTGAAGGCCGGGATCGTCCCGCTCCACTTCTGGCTGCCGGGAGCGCACGCCGCCGCCCCGTCGCACGTTTCCGCCCTCCTCTCCGGCGTGATGCTCAAGACCGGGATCTACGGCCTGCTCCGGGTGACGAGTCTCCTGGGCGTGGTGCCGGCGTGATGGGGCTGGACCCTGCTCGGCCTGGGCCTGGCGTCGGGAATGCTGGGCGTGCTTTGGGCGCTGGGCCAGCACGACCTGAAGCGGGTGCTCGCGTACAGCAGTGTCGAGAACATCGGGATCATCTTGCTGGGGATGGGCGTGGGCGCACTGGGGATCGCTTATCACCAACCCGTGGTGGCAGTGCTGGGGCTGACGGGTGCGGTGCTGCACACGCTGAACCACGCGCTGTTCAAGAGCCTCTTGTTTCTGGGCGCGGGAGCGGTGGCGCGGGCGACCGGGACCCGGTCGATCGACCAGTTGGGCGGCGTGGGGCGGCGGATGCCGCTGACGGCGACCGCGTTTCTGCTGGGGTCGGTGGCGATCGTGGGACTGCCGCCCTTGAACGGGTTCGTCAGCGAATGGGTCGTCCTTCAGGGACTGCTCAGGAGCGGCATGACCCGGGGGCCGACTCAGGTCACCGTCGTCGTCGCCGCCGGGGTCGGCATCATCGCGGCACTGGCGCTCGCCTGCTTCAGCCGGGCGTTCGGCATGGTATTTCTGGGCCAGCCCCGGTCGCAGCGCGTAGCCGACGCGTGGGATCCCGGTTCTGGTCTGCTGGTACCGATGTTGGCTCTGGCCTCCGCGTGCGCTGTGCTGGGGCTGGCCCCGAGTCTGGCGCTCGGGCCGGCGGCCCGGGTCGTGGCGCAGCTACTCCCGGCCGGAACCAGGGCAACCGCCATTTCCGATGCGGGCCTTGCGCCGGCTGCGCTCGGCATCAGCCGCCTCGCGGCTGCTCTGGCCGGAGTGCTCGCGCTCATCGGCGTTATACGAGCAAGGCTCGCACGACAGCGCGTCCCGACCCGCGCGGCAACCTGGGGCTGCGGGTACGGCCGGCCGAGCCCGCGCATGCAGTACACCGGGTCGTCGTTCGCGGCTCCGCTCCTAGCGGCCTTCGGCTCGCTGACCCAGCCTCCGATCCGGCGCACTCCCACCTCGTACGCTACCGACCCTGAAGATCGCGTGGTGAACCGGGTCGTCGGTCCGGCCTGGGATCGCGTCAAGGCCGCGGCAGGCACGCTCCGCCCGCTCCAGCAAGGCCGGGTGACCACGTACCTCCAGTACATCGTGGTCACCGTGGTGATCCTGCTCCTCGTGCTCTTCGCGTCGGTGGCGCGGCAGCCATGATTCTGGTCGGGACCGGCCTCGCGCTGATCCTCGCCGGGGGCCTGAGTGCCGTGCTGCTACGGCGGACGCCGGCAATCGGCGAGCGAGTGTTCGCGACTCTGGTGGCCGGCGGCGGGATCATGGCCGCATTGCCGGCGATCGCCACCCTGGTAGACGGGCGCTCGCGGATGGTCCGGTTAGCGCCGATGGCACCGGGGGGCGCCTGGGTCTTCGGTCTCGACCGCCTGTCGGCCTGGTTTCTGGTGACCGTCCTTGCGACGGGCACCGCGATCGCGATCTACGGGACCGACTATCTCGCGCCCGAGCGTCACCAGCGGCCGACCTGGGCCGCCCATGGTCTGCTGGCGCTGCTCCTGGTCGCGATCTCGGGCGTGGTGACGTCGCAGGCAGTGGTGCCGTTCCTCGCGGCCTGGGAAGTGATGGCCGTGAGCGCCTATCTCCTGGTGATGTTCGAGAGCGAACGTGCCGAGGTGCGGCGGGCCGGCCTGATTTACCTGGTGCTCGCCCATGCGAGCACCATTGCGCTCCTCGCGATGTTTGCCGGCTGGAGCCGCGGCGCTGCCGAGCTCACCTTCCGCGCCCTGGCCGATACGGCGCCGGCTCAGGGATCGAGCACGGTGATCCTCGCGCTCGCGCTGCTGGGGTTCGGGATCAAAGCGGGAGTGGTACCGGCTCACTTCTGGCTGCCCGGCGCCCACGCGGCCGCGCCGTCGCACATCTCGGCCCTCCTCTCCGGCGTGATGCTCAAGACCGGGATCTACGGCCTGTTGCGGGTGATGAGTCTGCTGGGCGTGGTGCCGGCCTGGTGGGGCTGGACCCTGCTCGGGCTCGGCCTGGCGTCGGGAGTGCTCGGGGTCTTCTGGGCGCTGGCCCAGCACGACTTGAAGCGTCTCCTCGCCTACCATAGCGTCGAGAACATCGGGATCATCCTGCTGGGGATGGGCGTGGGCGCACTGGGGATCGCCTATCACCAACCGGTGGTGGCGGTGCTGGGCCTGACAGGAGCAGTCCTGCACACGCTGAATCACGCGCTGTTCAAGAGCCTCTTGTTTCTAGGCGCCGGGGCAGTGGTGCGGGCGACCGGAACCCGGACGATCGACCAGCTGGGCGGCCTGGGGCCGCGGATGCCGCTGACGGCGACGGCGTTTCTGCTGGGGTCGGTGGCGATCGTGGGACTGCCGCCCTTGAACGGGTTCGTCAGCGAGTGGGTCGTGTTTCAGGCCCTGTTCCGGAGCGGCGCGGCCGACAGCGGGCTCCGGGTGGCGATCGTGGCCGCTGCAGGGTTGGGTCTCATCGGCGGGCTGGCTCTCGCCTGCTTCACCAAGGTCGATGGCGTGGTGTTTCTCGGTCGGCCTCGCTCGGCGGCAGGCGTCGGAGCGACCGATCCGGGACCGGCATCGATCGGCCCCATGCTGGCGCTCGCGGCGGCGTGCCTGGGGCTCGGGCTCTTTCCGGCCCTAGGCGTGGGACCGGCCGTGGAGATCGCCCGCTCGATTGCGGGTGCGGCCCCGTTCAGAGACCCAGCGCTGGCGGCGCTGGATGCGGCCCTGCCGCGGATCGCCTTCCTGGCGCTCGCGCTGATCGGGTTTGGCGTGCTGCTGTGGCTCGCCCGGGGTTATCGGCTCGCGAGATCGCCGGTCGCCACGTCGGTGACCTGGGCCTGTGCCGGCGGGCCGCTCACCGGCCGCATGCAGTACACCGCGTCGTCCTACGCCGCCCCGTTGCTCGGCTCCGCCCGGTCGGTCGCGGGCATTCGCGTCCGGACTAGCCCGACGAGCTTCCATAGCCACCCGATCGACCTGGTGCTCGACGGGGTCGTGTCCCCAGTGTGGGAGCGGATCGGGCGTCTCGCCCACGAAGTGCGACTGCTGCAAGCCGGCCGGCTCCGCTGGTATCTCCTGTACGTAATTCTTACCGTACTAGCGCTGCTGGTCTATCTGGGCCGCACGCCGGCGATGGCGGCGGGGGCCCGATGACCGCGAGCCCGTACGTCAGCTTGCTCGCGGTGCTGCTGGTGGCGCCGGCCCTGCCCGGCATCGCCACCCGAACCAAGTCCCTGTTGACCGGTCGCCGCGGCGCTCCGGTGCTCCAGCTCTACTTCGATCTGGCCAAGCTCGCGCGGAAAGGCGTGGTCTACAGCCGGACCACCACCCTGGTGTTTCGGATCGCGCCCGTGGTCCTGGCCGCCGCCGTTCTAGTGGCCGCCTTCCTGCTGCCGCTCGACGGCCGGGCGCCGATCTTCGGGTTCACCGGCGACCTGGTGGCGTTCGCCGGCCTGCTGGCCCTGGGACGATTTGCGCTGGTGCTCGCCGGCCTCGATACCGGATCGAGCTTCGAAGGGATGGGCGCCAGCCGCGAGGTCACGGTGGCCTCCTTTGCGGAGCCCGCGCTGCTGCTCTCGCTCACCGTGCTGGTCCTGGTGACCGGGAGTCTCTCCCTCGGTGGCATGCTGGGAGCGCCGCTCGCCGGCGCGTGGCCGGTACAGGCGCCCTCGATGGTGCTGGCCGGCGCCAGCCTGTTCATGCTGCTCCTGGCCGAGAATGCCCGGGTGCCGATCGACGACCCGGCGACCCATCTCGAGCTCACCATGATCCACGAAGTCATCATCCTCGATCACAGCGGGCCCGATCTGGGGCTGATCCTCTATGCCGGCGCGGTCAAGTTCGCCCTGTTCGGCACCCTGGTCGTGAGCGTGCTGATTCCCCGCGGCAGGTTCGATCCCTGGATCGCCGTGCCCATGCTGCTCGGGGGCCTGGTCGTCGTCGCGGTGCTGGTGGGCGTCGTCGAGGCGGCGATGGCGCGACTCCGCATGGATCGGATTCCCCAGTTCCTGGTGGCGGCTGCCGCGCTCGCCGGCTTCGGCGTCATTCTCCTGCTCCGGTGACCGGGTGACCGGCTTCTCCGATCTGCTGCTCCTGCTCGTGGTGCTGACCGATTTCTGGGTGCTCGGCACCACCCGCCTCAGCTCGACCATCCGGGCCGCGGCACTCCAGGGGGCGTTCCTGGCCGCGCTGCCGGTCGCGCTGCATCACGGGCTCACGGTCCACATCGTCGCGCTGGGCCTCGGCACCCTGATCGTCAAGTCGATCGTGCTTCCCGCGTTCCTGCAGCGCGCGATCCGCGAGGCGTCGGTGCGGCGGGAAGTCGAGCCGCTCATCGGCTTCACCGCGTCGGTGTGTCTTGGCGCCGTTGCTCTGGCGTTGTCGTTCGCCGTCGCCCAGCGCCTGCCGCTGCCGGAGTCGCAGACCGCCCTGCTGGTGCCGGTCGCGCTCGCGACCGTGATCGTGGGTCTGATCGTGCTCACCACCCGGAACAAGGCGCTCACCCAGGTAGTCGGCTACCTCATTCTCGAGAACGGGATCTACGTCTTCGGACTGAGCCAGGCCGACCGGGTGCCGTTCCTGGTGGAGCTGGGGGTCCTGCTCGACGTGTTCGTGGGCGTGTTCATCATGGGGATCGTGGTGTTCCACATCAATCGGGAGTTCGACTCGCTCAGCTCCGCCCGGCTGACGGAGCTCAAGGACTGATGCGCCTCGCGCTCCTCGTGATCCTGCCGGTGGTCGCCTCGGCGGCGGCCTATGCCTATCGGTCCGGCCGGCCCCGGAGCGCCTGGCTTCTCGCCGCGGCCACCGCGCATCTCGGCCTGACGATCTCGCTGTGGGTCGATCCCGCTGGTCCCGAGCTCGCCGGGTGGCTCGCGATCGACGCGCTCGGGCTCGTCATTCTCACGATCGTCAGCGTTCTGTTCGCCGTGGTCGCGGTGTACGCGGTGGGCTACCTGAGCACCGAGAGTCCCCGGGGTGGGCGCGCCTTCGTGAGCTGCCTTCTCGCATTTCTGGCAGCGACGTCGCTCGTCGCCCTGAGCCACCATCTCGCGCTGCTCTGGGTCGGGATGGAGGCCACCACCCTCGCGGTGGCGCCGCTGGTGTTCCACCGGCACGACCGGCACTCGCTGGAGGCGGTCTGGAAGTATCTGGTGCTGTCGTCGGTGGGCATCGCGCTCGCCCTGCTGGGCACGTTCTTCCTTGCCGCTGCCCAGGTTCAGGGCCGGCCGCTCCTGATCGAAGACCTGCTGGCCGGCGCCAAGACCCTGCAGCCGGGCCTGCTGCGGGCGGCGTTCGTGTTCCTGCTGGTGGGATTCGGCACCAAGATGGGGCTGGCGCCGCTGCACGCCTGGAAGCCCGATACTTACGGCGAGGCGCCCAGTCTGGTGGCCGGCCTCATGGCGGGCGCCCTCACCAGCTGCGCCTTTCTGGGACTGGCTCGCGTGGCCCAGGTCATGACGGCCGCCGGCCAGGGGCCGTTCATGCAGCCGGTGTTGATCGCCTTCGGCATGTTCTCGCTGCTGGTCGCGGCGGCGTTCATGATCGGGCAGACCGATCTCAAGCGGCTGCTCGCCTACTCGAGCGTGGAGCACATGGGGCTGCTGGTACTCGGGCTCGGCCTGGGCGGCACCGGGGTCTGGGGCACGGTGCTCCACGTGCTCAATAACGGGCTGACCAAGGGCCTCACGTTTCTGACGGTGGGAAACATCGTGCTCGCGACCGGCACGTCGCACGCGCCCTCGATGCGCGGCATGCTCCGGCGGCTGCCCGTCTCCGGAGTGCTGCTGCTGGTCGGCCTGTTTGCCGTGACCGGGTCGCCTCCGTTCGGCATGTTCGTCAGCGAGTTCACCATCCTTGGCGCGGCGATCGGCCAGGGACACCTGTGGGTCGGCCTCTCCATGGTGGGGCTGCTCGCCATCATCTTCGTGGGCATGGCCCGAACCATTCTGGAGGTGCTCTACGGCGACCCCGGTGAGCACGGCCCGGAGCCGCGGGAGGGGGCGCTCCGAGTGGCCGGACCGATCGTCCTGGCCCTGGTGGCGCTCCTCCTCGGACTCTACCTCCCAGTCCCCCTGCGCGAGGTGCTCGCGCGGGCGTCGGCCTCCCTCGGAGGCGCGGTTCCGTGACCGACCTGGAAGACCCGGGACTCCGCAACCGACGGGCCGTGCCGCTGGCCGCGGTGCCGCGCGAGCCGATGAACCGGTTTCATCAGCAGGTGATCGACGCGGTGGCCCGGGGCTGGCGCCTGATCGCATTCTTCGGGATGCCCGAAACGGCGGGCCAGACGCTGCTGCTCGCGGTGCTGGCCGACGACGAGGCGGGTGCCCTCGGCGCGTACGCCACGGTCGTCGGCGATTCGTATCCGGCGCTCACGCCCGCATGCCCTCAGGCGCACCTGTTCGAGCGGGAGATCGCGGAGCAGTGCGGCGTCATCCCTCAGGGTCATCCATGGCTCAAGCCGGTGCGACGGCATCCGCCGGATCATGCGGCGTCGGCTGAGCCTCCGCCCCAGAAATTCGATCGGGAGCGCTACGACTTTTTCCAGATTGCCGGCGAGGAGGTGCACGAGGTCGCGGTCGGTCCCGTCCACGCCGGCATCATCGAGCCCGGCCATTTCCGGTTTCAGGCGCACGGCGAGCGGGTCCTCTTCCTCGAGATCATGCTCGGCTACCAGCATCGCGGCGTCGAGTCGCTGCTCGAGACCCGCGAACGGATGCGGGCGGTGCTGGTAGCGGAGTCGATCGCGGGCGACACGGTGATCGGGCATGCGGGCGCGCACTGCGCGGCGATCGAGGCGCTGGCACGGAGTCGCAAGACGCCTCGAGCCCAGACGATCCGGGGGATCGCTCTCGAGATCGAGCGCCTGGCAAATCACATCGGCGATCTCGGCGCGATCGCGGGCGACGTGGCTTACCAGCCCGGCGCCGCATACTTCGGGCGCATGCGGGGCGAGTGCCTGAGCCTGCTCATGACCCTGTCGGGCAACCGCTACGGCCGCGGACTGGTGCGGCCGGGTGGCGTCGGGTTCGACCTCCCGGCCGACATGGCGCGCGCGGCCCGCGACCGGCTGCTGCGCCTCAAGGAGGAGCTGATTCCGGTTGCGGACCAGATGCTGGGCAACGCCTCGGTGCAGGCCCGGCTGGAAGGCGTCGGAGCGCTGCCGCCGGAAAAGTGCGTGGAGCTGGGAATCGTGGGTCCGCCGGCGCGGGCGTGCAAAGTGCCGCGCGACGTGCGATACGAGCACCCGTACGGCGTGTTCCGGTTCGCGCACATCCCGGTCTCGACGGCCTGGGCCGGCGACGTGCTCGCGCGGTGCCTGGTCCGGCGGCTCGAGATCTTCCGGTCCCTCGAGTTCGTCATCGAGCAGCTCGCCACTCTACCCGGCGGGGCGGCCCGGGTGGACTGCGGCGCGCTCCGACCGGAGGAGCTGGCGGTTGCGATGACCGAAGGGTGGCGCGGGGAGATCGTGCACGCGGTCGTGACCGACGCCGCCGGCTCCATCCGGCGCTACAAGGTGGTCGATCCGTCGTTCCACAACTGGAGCGCGCTGGCCGTCGCGATGCCGGGAAACCAGATCTCCGACTTTCCGCTCTGCAACAAGAGCTTCAACCTGTCCTACGCGGGGCACGACCTCTGATGTTCGAGTTTCTGCGGGTGCGGGCGCAGCAGGGGACCCGAACCTCACGTTTTCCCAACGGAGGCGCCGAGTTCCCCGAACGGTTTCGCGGCCGCCCGGTCTTCGACTCCGGCAAGTGCGACGGAACCTGCCCCGGTTGCCTCGAGCGGATGCCGTCCGCCCTCATGACCACCGGCCCCACCGGCCGCGTCCGGCTGGACGTGGGCGCCTGCCTCTTTGCTCCCGAGGAGGCGACGGC
>DASQPE010000127.1:0-2001 GCA_035644115.1 Gemmatimonadales bacterium | reverse complement strand
ACGAGGTCGAGCTGGTGGACGTCGCGCCCGACGTGCTGCAGCAGCGGTTGCGGGAGGGGAAGGTGTACGTCCCCGACCAGGCGACCGCGGCCCTCGACCGGTTCTTCCGCAAAGGGAACCTGATCGCCCTGCGCGAGCTCGCGCTTCGCCGCACCGCGGAGCGGGTGGACGCTCAGATGCGCGGCTACATGCAGGCGGAGGGAATCCGGGAGACCTGGCCGGCCGGAGAGCGGCTCCTGGTCTGCGTGGGACCCAACCCTTCGACGGCCCGCATCATCCGGGCGGCGCGCCGGATCGCGGCCCGGCTCCGGGGGGACTGGGTCGCGGCGTACGTCGAGACCCCGGCGCATGCGCGGCTCTCCCGCGCCGATCAGGACGCGGTCACCCAGAACCTGCGGCTGGCCGAACAGCTGGGGGCGCAGACCGTGACGCTGAGCGGGCACCGCGTGAGTGAGGAGGTGCTCGCCTACGCGCGGGACCACAACGTGACCCGCATCCTGGTCGGAAAGCCGACCCACTCGCGCTGGCGTGACCGGATTCGCGGCTCGGTGCTCGACGAGCTGGTCCGGGGAAGCGGGGCGATCGACGTCTACGTGATCACGGGGGACGCCGACGAGCGGCCCCGCCCGGTGCTGCGGCCGGCGCCGGTCGCGCGGGCACTGGACTACGCCCAGGGCGTCGGCATCGTGCTCGCGGTGACCCTGCTCAGCCTGCTGCTCCGGGATCACGTCCAGACCATCGACATCGCCATGGTGTACCTGCTCGGCGTTGTGGTGGTGTCATCCCGCCTGGGCCAGGGGCCGTCGCTCGTCGCCTCGCTGCTCGGTATCGCGACGTTCGACTTCTGCTTCGTGCCCCCGTATTTCACGTTCGCGGTGTCCGACGCCCGCTACCTGCTCACCTTCGGCGTAATGCTGGTGATCGCCGGCGTGATGAGCCGGCTCACCACCCGCATCCGGGAGCAGGCCGAGGCGTCCCGAGAGCGGGAGGAACGGACTGCGGCGCTCTATGCTATGAGCCGCGAGCTCGCCGTGCTGCGGAAGGAGGACGACATCGTGCTGGCCGGCGTGCGGCACCTCCGGAACACGTTCAACACCGACGTCGTCGTGCTGGTGGCCGATGCCGACGGGCGGATAGGTCCGCATCGCGCGCTGGAGGGAGTCACGCTGGACGACAAGGAGCGCGGCGTCGCGCAGTGGGTGTTCGATCACGCCGAGATGGCCGGCGTGGGCACGTCCACGCTGCCGGCGGCCCAGTGGTTCTACCTGCCGCTCCAGGCGTCGGAGCGGACCGTCGGCGTGGTCGGAGTGCGGCACGCCGATCCCGCCCGGTTCCGCGACCCGGTGCGCCGGCAGCTGCTCGAGACCTTCGCCGGACAGGTCGCGGCGTCGCTCGATCGGGTCCGGCTGGCGGGAGCATCGCAACGGGCCCGGCTCGAGACCGAGGCCGAACGGCTCCGCACGTCGCTGTTGAGCTCGCTATCCCACGATTTGAGAACGCCGCTGGCAGGAATCGAGAAGGCGGCGAGCGCGCTGCTCGAGGATCGCGCCGGCCCGGCTGACCCGGGTCACCGCGAGGCTGCCCGGGCGATCCTGGAGGACGCGCGACGCATGAACCGCATGGTCGCAAACCTGCTGGACATGGTGCGGCTGGAGAGCGGGGCGCTCGAGGTGCAGAAGGAATGGCAGCCGCTCGAGGAAGTGATCGGCGTGGCGCTGATCCGGATGGGCGACCGGCTGGGCGAGCGCCCGGTGACCACCAGCCTCCAACCGGACCTGCCGCCGGTCCTGATCGACGGGCTCCTGATCGAGCAGGTGCTGATCAATCTGATCGAGAACGCGCTGGACTATTCACCGGCCGGCACACCGATCGAGATCTCGGCCCGGGCCGGCCCGCAAGCTGTGACGGTGGACGTGGCCGATCGGGGCCCGGGCCTTCCGCCCGGCGACGAGGCCCGCATTTTCGAGAAGTTCTATCGCACCCGGGATCAGGGGCCCGGCG
>DASQPE010000126.1:0-6575 GCA_035644115.1 Gemmatimonadales bacterium | reverse complement strand
ATTCAGCGCGACCCGGGCTTCGTCGATCCAGAGCGAGCGGCCGGCGAAAAAGTACACCAGGCGGAGGGCGACCCCGATCGCGAGCGCACTCCACAGCACTACCTCCATGGCCCGCCACTCCGCCCGGCGCCCGGGTGCCGGGGATTTCGCCTCGAACCGCTCAGGCGTGTACTGCTGACCGAGCTCCGCTACGGCGCTGCCGGCGGATTCCCGCTTCCAACCGTCCATTTCGGGTCTTCCTCGCCCTCGCTCGCCCCTATGCTTCGGAGGCGAAATTAGGAGTATCTAGTCAGACTACTCTACCGATGACCCGGCCACCTCACCGGTTACGCCCTCTCCCGCCCACCCCCGGCGGGTCCCGCTCGGCAACCCGCTGGCCGTGAATGGCTTACCAGCATGCCGTTCGGGAGGCCCGATTCGAGCCCGGGCTCATGCCCGCAACTATTTGCTTACCAACGCGTTACATCTGCTTGACTTTGCCTACCCCGGCGCCGGTTATTCCGCTCAACCGCTACGGGGGACCCATGGGAATCGATCAAACTCGCCGCCAGCCACCCAGCGCTGCCGCGGCTCTGAGCTTTCCGGCGCGTCAGGGTCGGGCCCCCGCAGCCGCTCCTCCGCTTCGGATTCCCGAGCCACCTCGGCCGCCGCAGGTCCCCTGGGCCGAGCACCGCCATGGGGAGCTTCGCACCGACGAGTTCCGTTGGCTCCGCAACCTCGATGATCCGGCGGTGCTCCATTACCTCCAGGCCGAAAACGAGTACGCACAGCTGGCGATGCGACACGCCGAGCCGCTGCAGGACCGGCTCTATCACGAGCTGGTGGGCCGCATGGATGAAACCGAGTGCTCGGTGCCCGAGCGATTCGGCCCCTGGCTTTACTACAACCGGCTCGACGCCGGCCGGCAGTACCCCCTGCTCTGTCGCCGCGCCGCGGCGGACCATGCCTTCGAGGAGCTGCTGCTCGACCTCAACCAGCTCGACCGCGGCCCGCACCTGCGACTCGGCGCCAGCGAAGTCAGCCCCGACCATCGGTATCTAGCCTTCACCGTGGACTTTTCCGGTGACGAGGCCCACACCCTGCTGGTGCGTGATCTCGCCACCGGTGAGCTTCTCGCGGACCGGATCACCGGCACCGCGCCCTTGGTCGCCTGGGCCGACGATAACACCCTGTTCTATGTGCTGGTGGACGAAGCCCGCCGCCCCTGGGCCGCTCATCGCCATCGGCTCGGCAGCGATCCCGCCGACGACGCTTTGGTCTACGCCGAGCGGGACGAGGCGTTCTTTGTCGAGGTGGGCCGCACTCGAAGCGGCGAATGGGTCCTGCTCGAGATCGCGAGTGCGACCACGACCGAGATCCGGGCGCTGCCCGCCGCGCTACCGCTGGGTGAGCCCCGGCTGCTCCTGGCTCGGGAGCAGGGCGTCGAATACGCGGTCGCGCCCCACGGCGACCGCATTTTCATTCTTACCAATCAGGCGGCGGTGAATTTCCGGGTGGTGGAAGCCCCCATTGCCGACCCTCGCCCCGAGCATTGGCGCGAGGTGCTCCAGCACTCCGACCGGGTGAAGCTGGACGGGATCGACCTCTTCCGCGGCCATCTGGTGGTATGGGAGCGCGAGGACGGACTGCCGCAGGTTCGAGTGATCGATCTGGCGAGCGGCGCGGAGCATCGGATCGAGCTGCCCGAGCCGGCATTCGCCATCTTCCGCGGCGCAAACTCCGACTTCGACACCGCGACGCTCCGGCTCACTTACGCCTCGCTCGTCACGCCGCCGACCGTGGTGGACTACGACATGGTGTCGCGGGCCGTCACGGTGCTCAAGCGCTCGCCGGTGCGGGGCTACGACCCCTCCCGCTACCGCGCCGAGCGGCTCACCGCTACCGCGCCTGACGGCACCGGCGTGCCGGTCTCACTGGTGTACCGTTGGCCGTTTCCGCTGGACGGGAGCCGGCCGGCGCTGCTGGTGGGCTACGGCGCCTACGGCGCCTGCTACGAGGCAGGGTTCCAGGCCCATTTCCTGAGCCTGCTCGACCGCGGCTTCGTCGTCGCGATCGCGCACGTGCGGGGCGGCGAGGACCTGGGGCGGCGCTGGTACGAGGACGGGAAGGTGCTGCGGAAGCGAAACACGTTCACCGACTTCATCGCCGCCGCGGAGTATCTCATCGCCGAGGGCTACACCTCGGCCGACCGGCTGGCGATCAACGGCGCGAGCGCGGGCGGACTGCTCATGGGCGCGGTCACCAACCTGCGTCCGGAGCTGTTCCGGGTGGTGGTGGCCGAGGTGCCCTTCCTCGACGTGGTCAACACCATGCTGGATCCGTCGCTCCCTTTGACCGTAATTGAATACGAGGAATGGGGCGACCCGGCCGACCCGGCGGCCTACGCCTGCATGCGCTCGTACTCGCCGTACGACAACATCGAGCGGAAGGCGTACCCTCACATGCTGGTGACCGGCGGGCTCAACGATCGGCGAGTGGCGTATTGGGAGCCGGCCAAGTGGACCGCGCGGCTCCGGGCCCGAAAGACCGACGGCAACCGGCTGCTGCTCCGGACCAACATGGGCGCCGGCCACGCCGGCGCCTCCGGCCGCTACGACGCGCTGCAGGAGATCGCGTTCAAGTACGCCTTCATCCTCGACGTGCTGGGCTTCGAGTAGCTAGTAGAGCCGCCGCACCACGTTGGAGAAGTCGTCGGTCCAGAGCGCGCCGGCCTTGATGGCGGGCGCCGCCCAGCGGCGATCCCGCGCTATCACTCCCAGATCTTCCTCCCGTCTCGCCAGTACGGCCCAGTCCGAGCCGTAAGCTCCCCGGGCCCGCTGGCTCGCCACCAACGCACTATCGTAGCGCATCCGGGCGACCAGGCCCGCGTCCGCGGCCAGCGCCGCGACCACGGGTGCGTAGTCGATGTAGCGGTTGGTGACGTGGAGCAGCAGGAGACCGCCAGGCACGAGCCGCGCCAGGTAGAGCTGGATCGCCTCCCGCGTGAGCAGGTGGACCGGGGGGGCGTCCGAGCTGAACGCGTCGATCACGAGCACGTCGAACCGGGCCGATGTGTCGCGCGCAATAGAGAGCCGGGCGTCGCCCAGCACCACCTTCGGCGGGCTCCGCGCGTCGGCCAGATAGGTGAACCAGGTCGTGTCCCGTGCAATCCGTTCGACCAGCGGATCGATCTCGTAGTAGGTCCACGACTCGCCGGGCCCCGCGTACGGGGCGGTGCCGCCCGCTCCGAGCCCGACGATACCGACCCGCCGGCCGGGGCGGGCCGGCATCACCTGGAGGAGCACGTCGCCCAGCGGGCCGTACGGATGGTAATAGCTGGTCGGCAGGTGGCGGAGCCCCGGTGCCCGGCCCTGAGTGCCGTGAATAGTCGTGCCGTGCAGCAGCAGGCGAATATTGCCGTCGCGCGACATCCGCACCCGGTAGACCCCGAAAAAGTCGCGAACCATGAGCCGCACGTCCGGGCGGCGGGCGGCGATGAAGTTCGCCGCCACCATGAGGGGCACTCCCAGGGTGAGCAGCAACCCGAACCGTTGCTTCCACAGGAGAACCGCGCCGACCACCGCGGTGATGACGACGACGTTGGCCAGCGAGAGAGCGCGCAGGCTGCGGGGGACGATGTCGGCTACCTCGAGGCCGATCACGATGTGCGCAATCCCGCCGGCGAAGGCCACCAGCGCGAGCGCGATCATCAACCCGCCCCGCCGGCCGCTGGTCCAGGGCGACCACCGCGTCAGAGCCGCCACCGCGGCCATGGCGAGCGGGTACTCCGCCACCGACGAGAACACTACCGGCGCCACCAGTGCGTTGAACGCACCCCCCAGCGCGCCGCCCAGCGCTACCCACAGGTAGAACTCGGTGAGCCGGTCGGCCGGCGGGCGGAGCCGTGCCAGCTCCCCGTGACACAGCAGCCCGGCAACGAACAGGATCGCGTAGTTGAGCGGAAGGCTCACCCAGACGACGGCGTTCTGTCCCCACATGTCGCCCGCCAGGAGGCCGAGCAGCACCAGCGGCAGCCAACGCTCGGCGACGTTGCGGGAGATCCAGGGGCGGCGCGCGAAGGTGGCCACGAAGGAGAGCAGGTAGAGCGCGAGCGGCAGCACCCAGAGCAGCGGCACCGCTGCGATGTCGGTGCTCACATGGGTGGTGACCCCCAGGAGCAGGCTCGACGGCACGGCGGCGAGGAGGAGCCAGCGCCACGGCGCGACTCGGGGTCGGTTGGTATTGGGCGGCGGATCGAGCGGGGCGTTGGGCGCGATGCGCGCCGGCTGCCGTAGCGCGATGACCGCCGCCACTGCGATGGCAATCACGAGCGCCAGGTACGCGGCGGACCAGGCGCCCCGCTGAATCCGGAGCGGGAGCAGCGGCTCGACTACGAAGGGATAGGCGAGGAGACCGGCGAAGCTGCCGAGGTTGCTCGCGGCGTACAGGAAGTAGGGATCGGCCGCGTCGGGATGGTCCAGCTGGCTGAACCAGCGCTGGAGCAGCGGGGCCGTGGCGGCGACCAGCACGAACGGAGCGCCCACCGCTGCAACCAGCGCGACCAGCAGCCAGCCTATCGGGCTCTGGCCTGGTCTCGGGATGTCACCCGCGGGAAGCGCGATGGGCAGCGTCGCCGCCGCCAGGGCGAGCAAGCCCACGTGCACCCAGGCCTGGCGTCGCAGGCCGAGACGCCCGGGCAGGAGGTGAGCGTAGAGATAGCCGAGGAGGAGACCGACCTGGAAGAAGAGCAGGCAGGTGGTCCAGACGGCGGGCGTTCCGCCGAGGGTCGGCAAGACCATCTTGCCGACCATCGGCTCCACCAGGAACAACAGCGCGGCGCTGAGAAATACCGCGACCGCGTAGGCGAGACGGGTGGTGCCTACGCCGCCCCCACGCCCACGCCGGCACGGCCCAGCCAGCGATCGAGCAGACCTTCCCACCCGAGCGTCTGACGGATCTCGCCCGGCCTAGCCCCGAACAGCCTGACCGCCTGCCGGCTGAGCGACGAGTGGTCGCTGTAGCCGCACTCCACGGCGATGGTGAGCAGCGACGTCTGCCGCTCGCGCTGCAGCCGGAGCGCCGCATACACGGCATGCGCCGCCGCCAGCCACGCGCCGGGCCCAGGGAGCCCGGCGCGCTGGAACCAGTTGCGCACGGTCCGCTCGGGCCGGCCCAGGGCCTGGAGCAGGCCGTGGAGCCGGGGATATTCGGGCGCCTGGCGGAAGATGTCCACGATCAGGCCGCGGAGCGGCGGCGGTGGATCCACTCCGCGGGCCGCGAGCCAGTCTTCCAGCTCGTGGGTGAGACTGGCCGGGTCGGTGAGGACCGGCTGCAGGGTCTCACGCGGGGGCGCATCCTCCCCCAGCACCGCGCGGATGTGATACGGCGCCGCCAGCCGCGCCGCCTCGGCGGGATCGATGCCCACCCCGTTACGTATTCGGAGCGCGAGCGGGGCGGCGGGGAAACGCGCGCGGAGCCGCGGGGCCACGGCCGCGACGGCGGGCCAGGCGGCGTGGTCACTCAACTCGATGGCGAGCACCGAGCCGAGCGGGAGATCCGGCATCTCGGACGCGTCGAGACCGGGCATCTCTTCGAAGCGCGTGTACGGGGGCGTCAATTTGAATAGGGCCACCGAGGGCCCGGAGTGCTCTAATTGCATAGCGGGGTCCTGCGAAAGAGACGACGTGCCATGTTAGCGTAGGAGCCGCCGGAAGGCTAGAGGGGTGCGGCGGTCCACGCTAGGTTTCTTCATGCCTGAAGATCAATCCATCCGCCGGATCTGCGTCTTCGCCGGGTCCAATTCCGGCGCCAGGCCCGAGTATGTCGCCGCCACCCGGCGCCTGGGGGAGGTCATCGCTGCCGAGGGCCTGGAGCTGGTGTACGGCGGGACCAGCGTCGGGCTCATGGGCGAGCTGGCGGCATCGGTGCTGCAGCACGGCGGTCATGTGTTCGGTGTAACCGTCTCCACCCTGCGGGACAAAGAGCCGCCTAACACCGAGATCCCCGACCTCATTGTGGTCGGGTCGATGCACCAGCGGAAGTCCCAGATGGCGGATATGTCCGACGCGTTCATCGCCCTCCCGGGTGGTCTCGGCGCCCTGGAGCAGTTTTTCGAGATTGTGACATGGGCCCAGCTCGGCTTCCACGCCAAACCGTGCGCCATGCTCAATGTGGCGGGGTACTTCGATGCCCTCGACGCCTTCCTGGATCAGACGGTGCGGGAGGGGTTCGTCAGCGAGCAGCACCGCGAGATGATCCTGCTGGATGACGACCCCGCGCGGCTGGTGGCCAGGTTGCGGGCGCACGAGCCGGGCGAGAGCGAGCGCTGGATCGGGCGGACGAACCGATAGGCGGGGAGGCGGGAGCAGGCGGGAGCAGGCCGGCGATTCGGCGAACTGCAGCGCCCGGCGGGGGATCTCCCGCCTCGCGAACGGGCACGACGAACGATCCGCCAGGTTACTTCTGCTTCGCCTTGCCCACCGGCTTCTGCTTCGGGAACCGTCTTGCCCTGGCCTGTCGCTTGCGTAACTTTGCTGGGAGCGGTGAGATGCCGAACGGCCGCTGACGAATAAGTCCAACCAATTGCGGAAGTTGTT
>DASQPE010000125.1:0-3567 GCA_035644115.1 Gemmatimonadales bacterium | reverse complement strand
GGTGTGCCAGCGCATGCGCTTCTTCGAGTCGCGCGGCCTGCGCGCGCCCGAATGCGAGGTGCTCCTGGGCACGCAGCCGGTCAAGGCCGTCGTGCGCCAGGGGCAGTTCTTCAAGCTCCAGACGGCCCTGGAGACTGGCGGAAACGACGGCCTCTTCACCTTCGCGCGCTACCGCGAATGGATGGAGAAGCGCACCGACTGGCAGACTGCCCCGCCCGAAACGGGATCTGACGAGGTGCCCCCTGCAGAGGGCCACCTGCCGCCACCGCGAAAGGCGGCGCGCGCCAAGGCAACAGGAGCCGCGGCCGGCAGCGACGGCGCGGTGGAGATTGGCCCCGTCGACGAGGATCTCACTCGCATCTTGTCCGAGCTGGAAGACAAGTAGGAGCGCGCCGTTTAGCAATTCGGCGGAACGCTTTTCAAGCCTCGCTTGAATGACTTGCAAAAACCCGGTTCGCCGTCACAGCTTGACTCGTTCCGGAGTCCTGGGGCGATTTCATCGTACAGTGTACTTCCTCGAGCCAACCTTGAGGTCGGCGACGAGGCGGCCATATAAGAAGTTGGCGTCGGCTCGTCCGCGAGGAGAAAACATGCGCACGGGGACCTTCGCCGCCGTCGCCGTCCTCTCGACACTGGCGATCGGCTGTAGCGGTGGCGATGGCTCGCGCCTCCAGCACCCGGCGCTCGACCAGGACTACGCCGGCCATTTCGCCGGCATCTGGGACGGCTCCGCCACCGTCCAGATCGCCGGGCAAACACGGACTGCGACCGGAAGTCAGCGCATCGACCGCGCCGGTTTCAATCGTCTCTCCGTTGCGCAAGTCTGCACCGGAGTGGACGGCGCAGCCGGTGTGGATAGCGTGACGACGTTCTCGATGGATCCCGTGACGTGCGCGCCTGTGAGTCAGTCTTGCGGCCCTGTGACGATCCGGTACGAGAGCGGGATCGGAAACCTGGCGCAAGACACGCTGACGATGACGCTCAATGGGACCGCCTCGGGGTGCGGCCAGAGCTTGGGTTTTACAGTGACGTTCACTGGGAGGCTGCTTGGTGGCCCGGATGGCGGCGCTCCGGATGGCGGCGCTCCGGACGGCGGTCCCCCCGACGCTGGCCCGGCCGACCACGGTCCTCCTTCCGCAGTGGTGGCCAACACGAGGGTCGCCGCGACCGTCGGTCTTCCGCTGATCCTCGACGCCGGCGCCAGCACCGACCCCGACCGGCGCCCACTGACCTTCGCGTGGACCGTCGCCTCCCGCCCCCCGGGAGCAGCGCCCATCCTGACTGCCGCTGACAGTTCCACGCCGACCTTCACCGCGATGGTTGAGGGCCCCTACGCTCTGACAGTGGTGGTCACGGCCAGCGACGGCCAGAACGCCGACGCGTCCGTCTCGGTGGTCGCGCATCAGCCGATTGCCGCGGGCCAGAGCTTCGTCCATCTCCTGAGCGACCCCGGCGACTGGGTCGGCAGCGGCGGATCGTACGACTATACGAAGGCGGACGCCCGGATGACCGTCAACTCAGTGGGCGGCCACCTCAGCCTGTTCATCGACGGCGATGAGAACTGGAACGGGGACTTCCAGATGCCCTCCGGCTTCGCCCAGTTCGAACCGGGCACCTATGACGGCCTGCAGCGCTATCCGTTTCACGATCCGCTGCGCGGCGGGCCTGATTGGTTCGGCCAGGGCCACGACTGCAACACGCTCACCGGTTCGTTCACCGTCGATGGCGTGACCTACACCAGCGGCAGCCTCAACGCGATCGACTTGCGCTTCGAGCAGCACTGCGAGGGCGGCCTGCCCGCGCTCCACGGCCAGATCCACTGGGATGCGAGCGATCCGACCGGGCCGCCCGGGCCGATTTCTCCGCCGCCGGACCTGTGGCAGCCGGCCGCCGGCTCTACGCCCACGGCGGGCAGCTATATCTACCTCCAGAGCGATCCGGGCGACTACATCGGCGGCGGAGGAACGTTCACGTACACGCCGGCCGGCGCCTTGATCTCCCTTGTGGGGAGCGGCAACTCCCTCTCAGTGGATGTCCAGGGCGACCAGAACTGGTTCGGCGACTTCAAAGCCATGTCCAGCTTGACCCAGCTGCAGCTCGGCTACTACGGCAACCTCCGGCGCTACCCGTTCCACAATCCGACCCGCGGCGGGCTCGACTGGTCCGGTCAGGGAAGCGGATGCAACACGCTCACCGGCTGGTTCGTCGTGGACAAGGTGACGTACACTGGTGGCACGCTCACCGCGATGGACCTGCGCTTCGAGCAGCACTGCGAGGGCATCGTGCCCGCGCTCCACGGCCAGATCCACTGGGATGCGAGCGACAGCATGCAGCCGCCCGGGCCGATCCAGCCGCCGCCGGGCCTGTGGCAGCCGGCCCCCGGCTCCACGCCCACGGTGGGCAACTACGTCTATCTCCAGAGCGATCCGGGCGATTACATCGGCCTCGGAGGAACGTTCACTTATGCGCCGGCCGATGCCTTGATCTCCCTCGGGGGGAGCGGCAACTACCTCTCGGTGAGAATCAACGGCGACCAGAACTGGTTCGGCGACTTCAAGGCCATGTCCACGATTGCCCAGCTGCAGCTCGGCTATTACGGGAACCTCCAGCGCTACCCGTTCCACAATCCCGTGCGCGGCGGGCTCGATTGGTCCGGCGAGGGGCGCGGATGCAACACGCTCACCGGCTGGCTCGTCGTCGACAGCGTGACGTACACCAGCGGGACCCTCAGCGCGATCGACTTGCGCTTCGAGCAGCACTGCGAGGGCGGCGTTCCCGCGCTGCACGGCCAGATCCATTGGGATGTGAGCGACACTACGCAGCCGCCCGGTCCGATCCAACCGCCGCCCGACCTGTGGAAGCCGGCTCCCGGCTCGACGCCCACGGCGGGCAACTATGTCTATCTACAGAGCGATCCTGGCGACTACATCGGCCAAGGAAAGACGCTCACCTATACGCCGGCCGACACCACGATCTACATCTCTGCGCCCGGCAACCGGCTCTCGGTGGGCGTTGGCCTGAGTTGGAACGGAGACTTCCAGGCCATGTCCACCATTCCCGAGCTGCAGCTCGGCTACTACGGGAAGCTCCAGCGGTTCCCCTTCCACAATCCCGCGCGCGGCGGGCTCAGCTGGTCCGGCGAGGGACGCGGATGCAACACCCTCACAGGCTGGTTCGTCGTCGATAGCGTGACGTACACCAGCGGGACGCTTGGCGCGTTCGACCTGCGCTTCGAGCAGCACTGTGAGGGCGATCTTGCCGCTCTCCACGGCCAGATCCACTGGACTGCGACGGGCAACTAGACGCCCCGCGAATCCTTTCGGGTGACGTCGCGTCATACCCATGTTAGTCTACTTAACGCCGTTATCTACTAGACCGGCGTTCAGGAGGCTGCGTGGGTTCTGCGGAGCGCAGGCACAGGGAGAGGACGGAGCTGCGGGAGAGGATCCTCGCCACCGCCCGCGAGATGTTCGCGAGCGAGGGGGTCGAGGCGGTCACCATGCGCAAGATCGCCGACCGCATCGAGTACTCCGCCACCGCCATCTACCAGTACTTCCCCGACAAGGA
>DASQPE010000124.1:0-3049 GCA_035644115.1 Gemmatimonadales bacterium | reverse complement strand
TTATCTCCGCGACGCCGCGGCTTGAGGCACCTGCCCCGGTCGGCGCAGCTCACGCTGTTGCTCATCGCCGCTGCGTGCGCACCAGCCAAGCCGCCCGCGCCGGCGCCGACGCCCGTAGTACCGCCGGCGGTCCCGCCCGGTGCTCTGGCCGACACCACTCGCGCGCGGGAGGACTCTGCGGCCCGCGCGGCCGCTGCGCGAGCCCGGAGGGTGCGGGCCCCCGTCCGCCTCGCGTTCGTGGGCGACATCAATCTTGGCACCATGACCAGTCCAGGTGGGGTGCCGCCGGACAGCGGCCGCGGCCTCCTGCGTGCCGCGAAGCCGTTCCTGGTCGGCGACCTGGTCATCGGTAACTTCGAAGGTGTGCTGGCGGATAGCGGCGAGACCGAAAAGTGCGGAAAACGGCGATCGGTAGCGTGGACCGGGGGCGCTCCGGCAGAAACCGTGCGGGTCGCGCCACCTCCACATCGCGAGCGCCGCCGGCGCCACCGCGCCAAACCGGCGCCGGTGCAGTGTTATGCCTTTCTTACCCCGACGCTCCTGGCGCCTCGCCTGGCCGAAGCGGGGTTCACCCATCTGAACCTCGCCAACAATCACGCAAACGACTTCGGAATCGACGGCCGCCGCTCGACCGAAGCCACCCTCGCTGGGCTCGGCCTGCGCACCTACGGCCCGCTGGGCGACGTGGTCATCGATACGGTGCGCCGAGGCGACGCTAGCACGACCGTCGGCCTGATCGGGTTCACCACCTATCCCTTCTCCTACGACCTGCTCGACATTCCGCGAAGCGTCGCCGTGGTGGACTCGATGCGCCCCCTGGTGGACCTGCTGGTCGTCACCTTCCACGCTGGCGCCGAGGGGTCGGGTGCGCTGCACCTGCCGTTCGCGGCCGAGTCGCTGGGGCATGAGCCCCGGGGCGAACTGCGTGCGTGGGCTCATGCCGTGGTCGAGGCCGGCGCCGACCTGGTTGTCGGCCACGGACCGCACGTTCTCCGAGGTGTCGAGCTGTGGCAGGGCCGGTTGATTGCATACTCACTGGGAAACTTCGCCACCTACCGGGGCTTCAATCTGGCCGGCCCGCAGGCTCTGACCGGCGTGCTGCAGGTCGAGTTCGCACCTGACGGGGCGCGGGCGCGCGCGCAGCTGCTGCCGATGCGCCAGATTCCTCTCCAGGGGCCCGCACCCGATCCCGAGCGTGCCTCGGCGCGGCTCCTGCGCGCGCTCTCGGACGACGATTTTGGTGCATCGGCCGCACACGTGGCCGAAAATGGCGCGATCGGCTCGCCATGATGGCTCGATGTGACCCAGCGCACCTGTGACCCGGGGGGTGGCGCCGCGCTCTCGCCGTCGCTACGCTCCGGTATGATCACGCCGTTCGACGCGGAGGAGTCAGGTTCGCAACCCTCGCCGGCCGCGTTGGCCGCGACCGAGAGCCCGGTCGAGTTGGCCGTCGGGCTGGTCGAAGACGAACGGACACCCGACGGCATGGTCTGCATGGCGACGTACAGGAACGGGAGACTGGTGGCCCGCTGTGCACTGCCGCCGGAGGCGTGGGACCAGGTGCATTCGCATCGCCTGTTCGCGCAGCCGGTACCGGTCGTGCTGGTTGCGCGCGAAGCGCCACCCGGACTCCAGTGTCAGTTGTTCGCCATGGTGACGCTGCCGCCGGATCTCCAGCTCGACACCGACGACGAGCCCGAGCCGTGGGCCGAGAGCGTGCCGGGGGCGGGCTACGAAGCGGCCGCGCAGGGCGACGACGAATCGGAAGACCCACCGGTCGCACCGATCCCGCTGGGGACGGTGGTGCGGTTTGCCAAGGATCGGGTCCATCCGGACAGTCTTCCGCTCGAGGCGGCCGACGTGCTGCGGAAGATCATCGAGGGCCGGACGGCGGAAGTGGTGGATAAAGCCCTGGAAGATCTACTCGGGGAGTGAACCACAAACTGCGTGAAGAGTGAAAAGTAAAAAGGGGCTCCGGTGAATTGCGGAGTCCCTTTTCACTTTTTACCTTTCACGCTTTACGCAGTTGTCACACGAACGTTCCTGCCCTGAACCTCCAAATCTTCTGCAGCAGCTCGTCCAGGAACCCCTGCCCCACGAACATCTCGACCGCCTGCGCCGTGGCGCCGGCGTCCACGCCCCATAGGCTCGCCCGCTTGAGATCGCCCTCGAAGTCCGCCTGCACGAACACCCGGTCGTCGACGCTGAGCAGGGTGGGAAGCGCCTGGGCCAGCTCACTCGACACGCCATTGGCCCCCGGCCCGCCGATGGCGATGGTCGGATTGAGATGGAAGATCCGGTTCTCGAGGTACCAGACGTCGCCCACCACGACCGCCCGGCGATAGGTGTGCCCTTCACCCCGGCGGTCGATCTCCGCCTTGAGCGTATACGCGGTCGGCCGGTCCCGCTCTTCGGCGGTGAGAGCGCTACCGGTGACCAGGACGATCGTTTCGTCGGTGTCGATCAGCTTCATTGTGGACGCGGGGTTATGGTGTCCGGGTTGGCCTGGGTGACCACCGGCACCGGCGCTTGCGAACGGAACTCGGGGGGCGGTGGGGTGCGCTGGTTGCGCTGGAACTCGTGCTCCGCCTGCTTGCGACGCCGCATCTCCCCGATCGCGCGCTTGAAGTCATCGACCGTCTCGGCCCGGTTCGCGGCGAACCGCAGGTCGGCCAACAGCTGGTCGGTCCGGTCGAAGACCTTCGACTCGTTGTACCCGCCATGCAGGGGAATGAGCGCCAGCACGGCGGCCGGGATCTTGAGCCCGGCGACCGTCACGTACTTCTGGTTGATGCCGAACTTCTTCCCGGCGATCTCGGTGCTCCACTCGGGCAGCGTCGCCCGGTCGGCTCCCGGCTCCCGGGCAATCGAATCGAGAAACGCCTGGATGGTCGCCTTCACGACGCTGTCGGCCAACTCGGCGTCGGTCTTCCTGAGCCGCTGGGCCAGCTCGCGGGGCGGGAGCGGCAGGGGACGCACCCAAAGCAGACCGTCGCCAAAGTTGGGGCCTATCCGCTCGGGCGTGACTGGCTCCGGCGCCGCAACGACA
>DASQPE010000123.1:0-4791 GCA_035644115.1 Gemmatimonadales bacterium | reverse complement strand
TCCCCGGCCTAGATTCGACGCATGCGTCCAGCCTCCCGCCCCCACGTGCTCGGCGTGGACGACGCGCCGTTCGACAAGGGTCGGGACCACGAGGTACCGATCGTCGGCGTGCTGATGGAGGGCCCCGACCTGGTCGAAGGCGTGGCCATCGGGACCTTCCCAGTGGACGGTGACGACGCGGCGGGCTACCTCGCCCGGTGGATTGCGCCCTCCGCGCCTATCGCAGCACCCAAGCGATCCTGCTGGGTGGCATTACCATCGCCGGGTTGGGACTGGTGGATCTCGCTGCACTCGCCGGCGCGCTCGGCCGGCCGGTGCTGGCGGTTACTCGGCGCGATCCCGCCAACTCGGAGCTTCGCCGTGCGCTACGGGTCGCCGGCCTCAGCGAGCGTCTGCCGTTGCTCGACCGCTCCCCACCCGCGCTCCCGGTGGCGCCGGGCCTCTACCTCGCCGCGGCCGGCGTGACCCCCGCCGAGGCCGCGGAAGTGGTGCGCCGTACCGTGGGCAAGTCGAGGCTCCCGGAGCCGCTGCGCATCGCGCACCTGGTCGCGGCGGCGTTGGTGAGCGGCGAATCTCGGGGGAGGGTCTAGAAAGCAGCGGGCGGGCCGCGTCCCGCGGCCCGCCCGCTCCTCTGTCTCAGGTCCTGGAGATGATTACTTCGCCGGGGCCGTCTCGCCGACCTTCAGGCGCTCGATCCGGTAATTCTTCGCGGCGGCGTTGTAAACTCGCAGGGTCACGATGTCACCCGGCTTGAGGTTCCGTATCGCCGAGCGAAGCTCCTGCGGCGACTGCACTGCCTTTCCCTCGACCGACAGGATGACATCCGGCCCGCCGTTATCCGGACCGGCGATCGATTCCGCCGCAGGCCCGTCGGGCCGGACATTCGTTACGACCACGCCCCGCACAGCCGGCGGCAGGTTGAGCTGCTCGGCGGTGGCCCGATCGAGCGGCGCCACCGTGACGCCCAACGCCGCCATCGGGGCGGCTCCGGGCTCCGCGTTCGAGCTGGCGGAGTCGTCGTTGGCGGCGACTTGAGACCGCTCGGTCACACGCTGCAACTGAATCGTGTAACTCTTCCGCACCCCGCCCTTGCGCGCCACTTCGACCTTGACCGACTCGCCGGGCTTGCGGAAGGCGATGGTCTGCTGGAGCTGGGCGACGTACTGCACGGGCTGACGGTCGATCGACACGATGATGTCACCAGCCTGGAGACCAGCGCGCTCGGCGGCCTTGCCTTCCGGCGAGAAGTCCTGGATCAGCACCCCCCGAATCTCGGGGAGGCCGACGTACTGGGCGTCGTTGCCCGTCGCGTCCCGGACCATGATCCCGAGCGCGACCCGCTCCACGTGCCCGCTCTTGATGAGCTGGTCCATTACCCGGCGCGCGAGGTTGATCGGGATCGCGAACCCGTAGCCGGAGTAGTAGCCGGTTTCGCTGGCGATCGCCGAGTTGACGCCCACGACCTCGCCTCGCACGCTCACCAGGGGTCCACCCGAGTTGCCCGGATTGATCGCGGCGTCGGTCTGGATGAAATCCTGGATGCTCCGGTCGTTCCGGTTGGGAAGATTGAGGGCCCGGCCCTTGGCGCTCACGATTCCCTGAGTGACGGTAAACGTCAGGTTGTCGCCGAGCGGATTGCCCACCGCGAGCACCCACTCGCCTACCCGGGTCGCGTCGCTGTCGCCGAGCGGGGCCGGCGTCAGGTTGTCGGCGTTGATCTTGAGAACTGCCACGTCGGTCGCGGCGTCGGTTCCCACCACTTTAGCCTTGAACTCACGGCGGTCGAGCAAGCGGACGGTGACCTGCTTGGCGCCGTCCACGACGTGCGCGTTGGTCAGGATATAGCCATCACGGGAGACGATGAATCCGGAGCCCGACGCCTGTTCCATCCGGGGCCGGGGCATGCGGTTGTTGGGTCCAAACTGAAAGAAGCGCTCGAAGCCCGGCGGCAACTGCATCTTCGGACCGTTTTCGTCTTCGTCGGCGTCCGGCGCGCGCTCGGATTTGACGTATACGACACTCGGCTTCACGTGCTCCGCGACCGATGCGAACGCCTCGCTCAAGTCGTACAGCATCCGGGCGGAAGCGTTTGCGTCGGGGGTCTTGGCGACCGCGGCCGCCGGCCGCGCCTCCTGGGCGATCTGCTGCGCGCTGGAGAGGCGTGGCGTGTCGAGGAGGCCGGCCAGGATGAGACCGACTACGAGGGGTCCGGCGATGAGACCGGTGAACTTGAGGCGGTGTCGAATGACAGGGGACATTCACAGCTCCTGCGAAATTCCGTAACGGCCGTAGCGGCCACCATGGTTTAGCTGCCGACTAGGGGGGATGCCTGGGGGGGCGGGAGGGTCGCGGGTTGGAACTGGGTGAAAAGTGAAAAGGGGGCTCCGATTGGGAGCGGGGCCCCCCTTTCACTGTTCACTGTTCACGCAGTTGTCGTTTCCTGCAGTCCAAACACCCCCGCCGCCAGCGCTCCGCCAAGGAACGGTCCCACCAGATACAACCACAAGTGCCCCAAAGAGCCCCCGCCGATCGCGGCCTGGACCAGGATCGGACCGGTCCCGACCGCCGGATTGAATGCGCCGCCCGAGATCGGCCCGCCGGCAAAGGCGCCCACCACGATGGTAAACCCGATCGCGAGCCCGTAGAACGAGTTCCCCTGGGTCTTGGCCGACACCGCAACGTTGAGCACGACCAATGCAAGCGCAAAGGTGAAGAGAATTTCGACAAGCAAAGCCGCAAGCGTAGAGGCGGAAGCGGCAGGTGCCACGGTGAGCAGTTGACCGGTGACGATGTAGGTTGCGAGCGCCGCGGTAATCGCGCCGGCAAGCTGGCTCACGAGGTATCCCACGAACTCGCCGGCGGAGGCCATCTTCCCTCGCAGGAACACGGCGAGCGACACCGCGGGATTGTAGTGCCCTCCCGAAATGTGTCCGCCCATATAGACCATGATCATCAACGACGATCCGATCGCAAGCGGCGCCATGGGAGCGCCTGCAGTCACCGTGAGCCCGACGGTGAACACCAGAAAGAACGTACCGATGAACTCGGTGAGGTACTTGCGCATGGAAGAGCTCCGTGAGCGAGCGGATGGAACCGGGACCCGGCAGAGGCCCCGATTTTACCCCGGCCCCGGACGGCGCGGAAGTGGGCCGCGCGCCGCGCTCGGAGCGACCCGGATGGCTCACTGCCGCTGCTGGTTGTCTCTCCGTCGCCTGACTTCAGGCGAGCGAATGGTCTCGGGAAGCTGAGCCCATTGCTCGGGGGTGAGCACCTCGTGGGCGCGGGCCAGCGCTTCGCGCCCGTGCTCGCGGCCTCGCGTGAGCATGGGTCTCAGCCGCGCGAACAGCACCGCCGGATCCGGCCGCTCACCGGCACGCTCGATGGCGGAGCGGAGGGTGTCCGAGAGCGCCTGGTTCTGGACCTCGAGCGAGTCGGAGATGGCCTGAAGCCGTGAGGCTTGGGCCTCCGAGAGGTGGAGCGAATCCCGCCGCTCGAGAATGGGCGTGATCGGGTTGGGCATGACCCGGGCGAACCGCTCCGCAAAATCGCTCGCGCCTACGGCGCCGGGTCCGCCTGGTCCATCCGGTCCGCCTGGCCCACCGTCTCGACGGGAGCCGAATGCCGCCCCCAGGCGATTGCGTACCGGGTCGGGGCCGATGGTGAAGTGCGCCTGGAGTCCGATCTGAAACGGCGTGACGACGCCGCCATTGGCCCCGACGGTGGAGCCGAACCGGCCGTTCACCGAGTACTGGAACTGCTGCGTAGTGGGGTCGAAGGCGCGCACGTAGAGCAGGACGGGATCGGGCGCCGTGGCCGAGCCCCACCCGTGCAGATTCCCCGCGCCATGCAGGAGATCATCCAGCCCGCCGAGGAAGTTCAGAGTAAGAAGCGAGACCGTGAGGCGGCGGTCGAGGCCGAACCAGCTCGGCCGCCAGTTGATCTGGAAGTCGAGTGAGGGTTGCCAGGGCCCGTGACAGGAGTTCCGGGCGGCCACTACTCCCAGCTGGCTTTCGAGGCAGTCGCGGATGCCCGGCGGCGCGGTCGCGAGCAGAGACTGGATGCCGGTCGCTACCGCCGCATCGCCGGTGCTTACCGGATCGAAGACGAATGCGCGATCATTGCGAGCTCCGTCCCCGTTGACGTCAGAGCCGACCAGCGGGGTGAACGGCACGCCGGAGCTCATGCGCCCGATCGCGGTGACTTCGAGCCCCCCGGTAATGGGATAGGTGATGGTGGCCAGGAACGAGTGACGCCGCTCGAAGTTGCTGGTCGCCCACTCCCGAAGGTTGGGGTCGCCGGCCGTCGTGGCTGCCCCAAATCCCTGACTCGCTCCGCCCCCGGAAAACGACGACTGGTCCTGGGCGCGGGTGTAGGTGTACGACAGTTGGAAGCTCGCACCTCGGCCGGTGATGCCGCCGATCCCGGCGGTCAGCCACTTCGTGTCCGAGGCCAGATTCGATTCGATCTCGAGCACCTGGCCGAATCGCGGATCGACTCTCGAATCCACCAGGCTCAGCACGCCCGTCGCCGGCACGATCGCCGCGGCCGGCACGTACACCGGGCGGCCTCCCTCGGCCGGGAGGGTGAACGCCGGCGAGCCGGCCAGATTCAGATCGCGGAAGCCGTACTGGCTCACGCCGCGGGCGTAGCTCGCATCCAGCGAGACCGTGAACGTGCCAAGCACCCGGCGCTGGAGCCCCAGCGCCGCGCGCCACGCGCGCGGTGCGGTGAAACCGGGGTCGAAGATCGTCGCGTTGGGGTGCGGCGTGATCGCCACCGTGGTGACCGTAT
>DASQPE010000122.1:0-9615 GCA_035644115.1 Gemmatimonadales bacterium | reverse complement strand
CTCCCGTGATCGGTGGATCTCCTCCTCCGCCCGTCGCCGGTCGGTCAGCTCCGCGTCACTGATCCCCCGGCCGTTATCGGCCACCCGGAGGGTCACCGCTTCCGCGCCGATATCGAGCGCGATGTCGACCCGCGTGGCGGTCGCATGGCGGGCGACGTTGGTGAGGGTCTCCTGCAACATCCGGAACACCGTGGTGGCCGTAGCTCCCTCCACGGCCGCGCTGGTCGAGTTCACGCTCAATCGGACCGCGAGGCCGGTGAGCTTCTCGAAGTCCTGGGCTTGCCACTCGACCGCCGCGACCAGGCCGAGATGATCGAGCACGCTGGGCCGAAGCTCGGTGGCGATGCGGCGAACGGCATCGATGGTCCCGTCGATGCGTGCCACCACCGACTGCACCCGCTCGGCCAGATCGGTCCGATCCCGGAGCCGTTGCCTGAGCCACGAGAGGTCGAGCTTGAGGCCGGTCAAGGCCTGACCCAGCTCGTCGTGAATCTCCCGCGCGATGTGGGCCCGCTCGTCCTCCCGGACCGACTGGAGCCGCGCGGCCAGGGCCCGGAGCTCCTCCCGTGATCGGTGGATCTCCTCCTCCGCCCGTCGCCGGTCGGTCACGTCCGTGGCGACGGCGAGGATGCACGCCTCTCCCGCTACCTGAATCAGCTCGGCGGACAGCGACGTGATCTGCACCTGCCCGTCACGGGTTTGGCCGTAATACTCGAACTCGCGCACCATCCCGTCCCGCTCGATGGCCTCGATCAACCGCCGGCGATCCTCCGGGTTGGCCCATAGCCCGAGCTCGGGCGAGGTGCGGCCGATCACCTGGTCGCGGGTGAACCCATGGTCGCGCAGGAAGGCGTCGTTGACCTCGAGGAAACGGCCCTCCGCCAGCGTGCCGATGCTGACTCGCAACGGGGAGGACAGGAACGCCTTGGCGAACTTCTCCTCGGAGAAGCGCAGCGCCTCATCGGCCCGCCGGCGCGCGGTGATGTCGCGCTGAATGCCGAAGTGCCCCATGATCCGGCCGTCGGGCGCATAGAGACAGATGTAGTCGCCCTCGATCCAGATCGGCGTGCCGTCGAGCCTTCGCTGGTCGGTCTCGACGTGCAGCCGGCCTGCGTCGAAGAACCCTCGCCAGCGCGCACGGGCCTGCTCTGGATCGTGGGCGAGGAGCTCCGCAGGCGTGCGACCAAGCAGTTCTTCCGGCCGGGCTCCGTACTGCGCGGCCATCGCCTCGTTGACCCGGGTGATCCGTTGGTGCTCGAAGACCCAGTCGAGGGTCTTCGCTTTGTCCACCGTCTCGTCCCACCGCACCGGGTCGTCCAGCATCATGAAGAAGAACCCGTCCAGCGATTGGGTGAAGAACAGCTCCAGCAGCCGCTGACTCTCCTGCAGCGCCTTCTCGGCCGGGTGCAGCGCCGCCGCTCCCGGAGCGGCCACCGCGGTGCTTTCCGCCGCCTGGGCCGACCGCGCGCCGAGCACCTCGCGGATATAGGCCATCCGGGTGAGGCCCGAATCACCCGGAGGCGGAAACAGAGGACTGGAATCGTCGTTCGACGGCGGAGTGGTCATGAATCTCCAGTATGGTACGGCTCGGGCCGTGGAAAAGCCATCTGGGTCAGGGCAGAGCCTGGGGCTCGCCGAAGAGAAAGTTATCGGTGACCACGAGATCGCGATTGCCGCCATCGGTCAGATCCTTGAGCCCGGCGTCGATTGCCGCCTGGCCGGATGTGATGACCACACGGGCGACGATAGCCGCGTCGAACTTGACGCCGACGAACGACAGGCCGGTCTCATCACTGCGGGTGGGCGCGAGATACCGGCCAAGGCTACGGCCCTTCGCGTCGAACAGCTTGATCGAGGCCGACCCGACCCGATCGACATCCGAGAACACGATGCCGAAGCCGGTGACCGCGACCGCAGTGCTCGACCCCGCCACCCGGAAGGTCACGTCCATCTGGGGGCTCCCAATGGGCATGAACGTCTTTGGCTTGCTGAACCGCTCGAACTGCACGGCGTAGGTGGGATCTAGGTCAAAAAAGTCGTTGTCGCTGTTTCGAAACCCGGTGCCGGGGGTGCTGAAGATCGCGCCCGCCTTCACGTTGGTGTTGAAGAAGTCAGCCGGGAAGGTGTTCACGTTGGTCTGACCCGCCGGCACTCCATCCCAATTGATTTCCCGCCGGCCTGACGGCTGCTGTCCGGCTGTCCCACCGTTGGCGGGCTCACCCAGCAGCCCGCGGAACTGGAGCACGGTGGACGTGATGTCGCCGGTGCCCCTCACGACCTGGAAGGACGAGCGGACGTCGCCCGTGGGTGACTGGCCCAGACGGATGCCCTGGCTCTCGCCCAGCGTGGGCCCTGCCACGTCGCTGCCGTTGCTACTGCAGCCGGTGACGGCTGCGACCGCGGCCAATCCGATAGCTCCTGCCCTGAACCACATTTGTCCCTCACTTGTCTTGAATGAGTTCCCGGCTGGCCCTCGCGGCCGGCCGGGGCCAGCGTCAAGCCGTCAGTATTCGGTCCGAGCCGTGGAGCCAGCGGCGGCGGGACCGAAGGCGACGTCGATGTGCACCACGATGTCCTCGTACATCCGCAGCATTCCGAGCGCCTTGGAGAGCCCGCCGATACGGTAGTCCTTGAGATTCAGCGGCGTGTCGGCGTGGACCCGGATCGCATCGCCGGCAAAGACGATGGTCGCGGGAATGGTCGCGTCGCGGCGGACGCCATGGATCTGGAACGCTCCCTGGAGCTCGACCTGGGCCGAATCGTTCGACTCGCTCTTCGGGACGACACCGGTGAGCTCGAACCGGATGGTCGGGTACTTGTCGGATTCCATCGACCGGTTGAGATCCCGGTCGCGCTTATCGTTGCCGGTCGCGAGCGTGCCTACCGGCGCCTCGACCCAGCCCCGGGCCTTGCTGATGTCATCGCCGCCGCTCAACTCGCCGGTGATGGTCGTCGTGGTTCCGGTGAACTTCCCCACATTGGCCCGGCCGTCGAAGCTCAGCTTGCCTTCGGTCGCGACGCCGCGAGGCACCGGCCGCGACCCAGCTACACTCGCCCTCAGCGTTGTCTGTGCGCTGCCCGGCAGGGCGGTGAACGCCGCCAGCGCGATACCCAGCATCCATTTTCCCACGGTGACTCCCTTGTCCAAGACGTGGATCAAGGGTACGAAACGGAACCGCCCGCTGTTATCGGCGGGCGGTGCTGGTCTCGATCGGATGTTTGCGCGAGGGTTTGTAGGTCGGCGGCTGACAAAGTAAGAAGTATTACTTCTTACCTCTCACCTCAAAGTTCCCAGCCGACCCGCACCGACACGTCCCGCCCCGGGTTCAAGGCGAAGGTCTTGTAGCGGCTCAGGTAATCGCGGTACTGGGTGTTGGTGAGATTCCGCACCCGTGCGGCCAGCGTCAGCCGCCGGCCACCGACCAGGTGCTCGCCCGCGATCTCGAGCCCCAGCAGCGCGTAGCCGTCGGTCGGCAGATCGAACACCGTGGCACCCGAGCCCGTCAGCTGAAAGCTCGGCACCCGGTGCTGAGCGCCCACCAGCTGGAGCTCGACCCCCACTCGCGTGCGCTTGAGCCAGCCGAGCGACAGGTCGTGCAACTCGGCCTCGACCATCCCGCGCACGGGCGGAATGTCGGGCAGCGGCCGATCGTCCGCGTCGGTCCCTCGCACGTACTCGATCTGGCCTCCCGCCGCGAGGCGGGGCAGGAGGTCGGTCGTCGCGCGCAGCTCGCCACCCACGAGGGTCGCATTGGTGCGGCCGTATCGGAACACGCGTAGCGAGTCCTGAAACTCGGTGGTCGGGGCGCCGAAGATGTAGTCGGAGATGTGATTTCGGAACGCCGCCAGCTCGGCGCGGACCGCCTGCCCCTCCCAACGCATCCCGACGTCCAGGTTGAAGCTGGTTTCCGGGCCGAGCGCCGTGTCACCGATCTCGAAGCGCGCCTCACCCAGCTGGGGGCCGTTGGCGAAGAGCTCGAACAGGTTGGGCGCCCGCCAGGCCCGGCCGGCGTTGGCGGTGAGCGCGAGTGCCGGGGTCGCGCGGTACACCACACCGAGATCGCCGGTCGCGGCGGTGTAGTCGTGGGACGTCGCCGCGAGGCTCAAGGCCGGCGTGGCATCGGCATCGAGCCCGCGCAGGTCCACCCGGGCGCCCGCGAGCACGCTCCAGCGTCCCGCATCGAGCTGCTCGAGCCCGAACAGCGCACCGCTGCGGATGTGGGCATCGGGCACCAGCGCTTCGGGGCCGCGGCTGTCGTTCTTCTGCAGCATGCCGGAGAGACCGACGGTTCCGCTCACCCGGCTGCCGATGGTGTGATGGAGCAGCAGATCGAGCGTGCCGGTATTGAGCAGAAGATCGAAGACCCGACCCTCTTCCGTGCCGCCGCCCGGCGCCGGGGCCTCGTCCGAATTTTCCGCGATCCAGTGGCGCTGCCACTGCGCCTTGGCCTCGAGTCGCACCCGGCCAAGGACGCGGGTCGCGTCCAGCCGCACCCGGTCATCGGAGAGCTTCCGCTCGGGGCCGCCTTCTTCGTCGCCTGCCGTGGCTCCCGGCCCGCCGGCCTCCAGCAGCTTGAACTCGCCGCCATAGCGGGAGTACCGGAGCGAGGCCCCGCCAGACGCGCCGGAGACGCCCACCGCGAGCTCGCCGTTGAGCGCGCTGAAACCGGTGTTGGCGAGCTCCCCCTCCGGGGTGTGCAGATCCCCGGCGGTGCGGCCCAGAATGGTCGCCCGGGCGCCCAGTCCGCCCCGGGCACCCTCGGCTCCCACAAGGGCACCGCCCTCGGTGTTGTTGCTGGCGCCGAACAGCTCGGTCCGGAAGCGCGACGTGGTGCGGCCCGGCTCCGCGTGGGGAAGGTCGGCCGGCAGCACGTTGATCACTCCGCCGACCGCGTCGGAGCCGTACAGCACGCTGGCCGGCCCGCGGATGACTTCCACCCGATCGGCCAGTCGTGCGTCCACCGAGGGGCCGTCCTCATCGCTCCAGGAGAAGTCCTCCAGCCGGAGCCCGTTCTCGAGCACCAGCACCCGGGACCCGGCGAGCCCACGGATCACCGGCTTGCCGATCTGCTCGCCGGTGCTGAGCGTGCGGAGTCCCGGCAGATCCTCCACCGCCCGGGCAAGGGAAACGCTGATCGACCGGCGCAGCGCGTCGCCCGACAGCTCGGCGGCGGGAAGCGGAGACAGCCGCGGGTCGATCGGCGCACGGGTGGCGGTTACGGTGACCGGTGGGAGCAGGGCGGCCGAGCCGGACCTGAGGCGAAGTACCAGCGGCTCGCTCAGCGGCACCTGGAGCTTTCGCGCGAGCGGCCGGAACCCCGGCCCGGCTGCGACCAGCGTGTAATGGCCGGGTGGCACCTGGCCCAGGGTAAACTGACCGTCGGCATCGGTGAGCGTGCGCCGGCCCAGCTCGATCAGCGATACGTCGACCCGGCCCACCGGCGCCCCCGCCGAATCCACCACCGTGCCGCGAACCAGATTGCCCTGGGCCGCGAGGGTCGCCGGCGCGGCAATGATTCCGGCGACCACGGCGAGGCAGATCACCAGTGCGCAACGCATGGCTCAGGCCTCCTGCATGAACGGGTACCGCCAATCCGTGGGGGGGACGAAGGTCTCCTTGATGGTCCGGGGCGAGACCCATCGCAGCAGATTGAGAATCGAGCCGGCTTTGTCGTTGGTGCCGCTCGCGCGGGCGCCACCGAATGGTTGCTGCCCCACCATGGCGCCGGTGGGCTTGTCGTTCACATAGTAGTTTCCGGCCGCGTGGCGCAGCGCGCGATCGGCCTCGACCAGCGCCGCCCGGTCCTGGGCGAACACCGCGCCCGTGAGCGCGTAGGGGCTGGTCCGGTCCACCAACGCAAGCGTCTCCTGCCAGCGGGCCGCCGGATAGACGTGAACGGTGAGCACTGGCCCGAAGACCTCCTCGCACATTAGCCGATAGCCCGGGTCCTCCACCTGCAGCAGCGTCGGCTGGATGAACCACCCAACCGATCCGTCCGCGCCACCGCCGGCGAGCACGGTCACGCCCGGATCGCGCTTGGCCCGCTCCAGATGGCCGCTGATGCGATCGAACGCGCGCCGGTCGATCACCGCTCCCAGGAAGTTCCGGAAGTCGGCGACGTCGCCCATCCGAATCTCGCCGATCATGCCGAGCATCCGATCGCGCACCTGCGGCCACAGGTTGTCGGGGACGTAGGCTCGGGAGGCGGCGCTGCACTTCTGCCCCTGGTACTCGTAGGCCCCCCGGACCAGCCCGACCGCGAGCGCGTCCACATCGGCGCTCGCGTGCGCCAGCACGAAGTCCTTGCCTCCGGTCTCGCCGACGATCCGGGGATAGTTGACGTAGCGGTCGAGACTCTGGGCCACCCGCTGCTGGAGCTGGCGGAACACCGCGGTCGAGCCGGTGAAGTGAATGCCGGCGAGCATGGGATGCGCCAACAGCGCGTCGCTTATCTTGACTGAATCTCCCGGCACGAAGTTGATGACCCCCGGCGGAAGCCCCGCTTCTTCCAGCAACCGGAAGACATGCCAGTTGCTCAGCATCGCGGTCGCCGCCGGTTTCCACACCACCACGTTGCCGAGCAGCGCCGGAGCGGTCGGCAGGTTGCCGCCGATCGCGGTGAAGTTGAACGGGGTGATGGCGTAGACGAATCCCTCGAGCGGCCGGTGATCCAGCCGGTTCCAGGTACCCGGCGCCGACTCGGGCTGCTCCTGGTAGAGCCGCTCGGCAAAGCTGACGTTGAACCGGAAGTAATCGATCAGCTCGCAGGCGCTGTCGATCTCGGCCTGGTGAGCCGTCTTGCTCTGGCCAAGCATGGTGGCCGCATTGATGAGGGGCCGGTAGTGGGTCGCGAGAAGATCGGCCGCCTTGAGAAACACGGCGGCTCGGTCCTCGAACCGCCAGTGGGCCCAGTCCCGCTGGGCCTCGAGCGCTGCGTCGATCGCCTGCCCGATGAGCTCCGGCGTGGCCTGATGCGCCCTGCCGAGCACCCGGGCATGGCAGTGTGGCGCGGTGACCGGGTGGGTATCGCCGGTGCGGATCTCGCGGCCACCAACGACGACCGGAATGTCCTCCTGCCGTCCGGCCACCGTCGCGAGGACCGACTTGAGGGTGGCGCGCTCGGGGCTTCCGGGACTGTAGCCAAGTACCGGTTCGTTGCGGGGAGTCGGGAAACCGGACGCGGTGTTCATTCGACGAAGACCTGGGCCTGAAGAGGAAGAAAAGGTAACCCGTCCGATGCCGAAACGGCGGCTGGGTGTAAGTTTGAGCGGTCCCCTGCCCAGCGATCCGATGCCGTCCGCCACCTCGCCTACACTCGGTCGCAGCCTGACCGGCCGCCTCAAGGGCTGGCTCACGTTCAACGGCGAGTTCCTGCTCGGCCCCCGTTACGTGCAGCTGCTCGAGGGAATCGAGCGAACCGGCACGATCCGGGAAGGTTGCCAGGCGACCCGCATGAGCTATCGCACCTGCCTGGCGCGCATCCGGCGCATGGAGGGCGCGTTGGGCGCACAACTGGTGGTCACCCAGCGAGGCGGCAGCTCGCGCGGCTCGGCGACGCTCACGCCGCTCGCCCGCCGACTGATCCAGATCTACCGCGAGTGGCGGGACGCGGTGGAGCAGGCCAGCCTGGCAGCGTTTGCGGAAGTGATGGAGAACGGGCAGCCGTCCCCCCGGCGGCGCCCCGCGGCCACGGAGCGCCGCCGTCCGACCGTGCGGGGCGGTTAGAGCACCGCCTATTTCTTGAAGCGGGCCGCTTCCTCAGAGCCGCCAGTTACGTTCCCCGCGCTGTACGAATGCGCGCCGGCCCCGGCGAGTTCACCCCCGGCCACGATCAAGTATTCGTCGCGGATGGGACGGCCCTCGAACCAGCATTCCAGAATCTCGCGGACCCCGGCCGCGTAGCGCGCTTGGGCGGACAGGCTCGTACCCGACACGTGCGGCGTCATCCCGTGGTGCGGCATGGTGCGCCACGGGTGATCCTTCGGGGCCGGCTGGGGAAACCAGACGTCGCCCGCGTACCCGGCGAGCTGCCCGCTCTTCAGCGCCCGCACAATCGCGTCGCGGTCGCAGATCTTCCCCCGCGCCGTATTTACCAGGTAGGCTCCCCGCTTCATCTTGGCGATCAGCGCGTCATTGAACAGGTGCTCGGTCTCGGGATGCAGCGGAGCATTGATCGTGACCACATCGCAGACCCGCACCAGCGACTCGGCGGTCGGGTGGAAAGTCACGTTCAGCTCCTGCTCGACCGCGGCGGGCAGCCGATGCCGATCGGTGTAGTGCAGCTTCACGTCGAATGGCTTGAGCCGGCGCAGGACCGCCGTGCCGATGCGTCCGGCGGCCACCGTGCCGACCGCCATCCCTTCTACGTCGTACGAGCGGGACACGCAGTCCGCAATGTTCCAGCCGCCGTTGACCACCCACTGGTAAGACGGGATGTAATTGCGCACCAGCGCCAGGATCATCATTACCACGTGCTCGGACACGCTGATGCTGTTGCAATAGGTGACCTCGGCGACGGTCATCCCTCGCTCGATGGCGGCTTGGAGATCGACATGATCCGACCCTATCCCCGCCGTAATCGCCGGTTTGAGCCTTGGGGCCTTCGCTATACGCTCCTTGGTCAGATAGGCGGGCCAAAACGGCTGTGAGATCACGATCTCGGCATCCGGCAGCTCGCGCTCGAAGACCGAGTTCGGACCATCCTTGTCGGCCGTAACGACCAACGCGTGGCCCTGGGCTTCGAGAAACTTGCGCAGCCCGAGCTCGCCGGAGACGCAGCCGAGCAGTTGACCAGGCTTGAAGTCTATGCCTTTCGGGGTTGGCAGCGTTTGCCCGCCGGGATACCGCTCGAGCTTGGGGACGTCATCGCGGGCGTAGCTGGGCGGATACCCATCGACCGGATCGTCGTACAGCACGCAGAGCACCTTGGTCATCGCGTCGCTCCTCTCACAATGGCGTCGAGCAGGGTCATCGGGAACGGGCGGGCCATGTCAGCTGAGGCGGCGTTGATCCCGAAGTAGCACGACATTCGCGGACATCAGGCCGGGAGAGACTGGCCCGCCCGCTAACCTAGGGGCCCGTGGGCCGATAGGCAACGCGTTGCCTATCGGTGCCACCATCAAGGGGCTCCCGGCGCTCGCCTCTCGGCCGAGCGCGATGTGCACCGCGTTGCCTATCGATGGGGGACGCGGTAACGTTGCCCGCATGCGCTCTCCTCTTCCCCCCGTCGCCTGGGCTCTGACGCTGGCCCTCAGCCACGCGCCCGGCGCTGCCGCCCAAACCCGAGACGTGATCCTCGCCACCACAACCAGTACCCAGGACACCGGGCTGCTCGACTCGCTGGTGCCCCGGTTCGAGCGCCTCTGTCGCTGCCGGGTCAAGACCATCGCTGTGGGTACCGGACAGGCGCTGGCACTGGGCGCGCGGGGCGAGGCCGACGTGGTCCTGGTCCATGCACCCTCGCTAGAGCAGCGCTACGTCGCCGAGGGCAAGTTCGTAGGCCGGCGGCTGGTGATGACCAACGATTTCGTTGTGGTCGGCCCCTCCGCCGACCCTGCCGGGATCCGCCAGGCGCGGCAGGTAAGCGACGTGATCCGCCGCCTGGCGCAGGGCCG
>DASQPE010000121.1:0-18028 GCA_035644115.1 Gemmatimonadales bacterium | reverse complement strand
TACTCCATTTCTACGTCCGCCCACGCCTGTTCGATACCCGGCTGGCGCCCGACTTTCTGCTGTTCGGGCTGGTGGTGTTCGCCATGCGAAGCGGTCCGGGGGCCGGTGCCCTCGCGGGGTTGCTGGTGGGGCTCGCCACGGATTCTCTCTCGCCCGGCCGGTTCGGCGCCGCCACCCTCGCCGATGTCGTAGTCGGCTACGCAGCGGCCTGGGGGCGGGCGGTATTCTTTGCCGACAACGTCCTGGTCAACGCGGGATTCGTCGCAGTCGGCCTCTGGGTTCGGGACCTCATCCTGCTGGTGGCGAGCGGCACTCCCCAAGGCCAGCTCCTGGCCGAGCTCGGCCTCTACAGCCCGCTCCAGGCGATCATCACCGCGGCCGCGGGCGCGCTCGTGTTGCTCGCGTTCCGGCAGTGGTTTGCCGTGAGGCTCGACCTGTGAGCGGGTCCGACTCCTATCGGTTGGGGGAGCGGGCGCAGGTCGCCCGATGGGTCGTCGCCGGCGCCTTTCTGGTCCTGCTGGGGGCCTTCTTCCGAACCCAGATCCTGCAGCACGAGAAGTTCCAGCTCAAGGCCGAGACCAACCGGCTGCGTCCCATTCCGCTGACCGCCCCGCGCGGCACCATCTACGATTGGCGAGGGGCGATCATCGCCGAGAACGTCCCCGGTTATTCGGTGAAGCTCCTGGCGCCTTCCGCCGACTCGCTGCGCGCGGTTCTCGTCCGAGTTCGCGAGGTGGTCCCGCTCGACAGCGGCACGGTCACCGAGGTGCTCCGCCGCTTTCAGAGCGCCCGCTATCAGCCGGTGGTGGTCTTCGGCGACGCCACCTTCGAGACCGTCTCGCGGCTCGAGGAGCACCGAGTGGCGCTCCCGGGGCTCGTGATCCAGGCCGAACCCAAGCGGTTGTATCCGGCTCGAAAAGCGGTTGCTCATCTGGTGGGCTACGTGGGTGAGGTGACCGACGCGGATCTCGAGAGCGAGCGGTACCAGGGACTCGAGCCCGGAGCCATCGTCGGCAAGGCGGGTCTCGAGCAGGAGTACGACGACACGCTGCGCGGGACCGTCGGGGTCCGCTACATCGAGGTGAACGCGCGCGGCCGGCTGGTCCGGGAAGAAGGCAGCGCCGCCTCGCTTCCGCCCACGCCGGGCCGTTCGGTCGCCACGACTATCGACCTGGATCTCCAGCGGTTCATCGACAGCATCTGGCCGGTTGGGGTCCGCGGCGCGATGGTCGCGATAACCCCGGCGGGCGAGATCCGCGCGCTGTATTCGGCCCCGTCATTCGATCCGAACGCGTTCATCGGAGGGATCACGCCCCAGCTGTGGCGGGCGCTGAATACGGATGAAGCCCGGCCGCTGCTCAACCGCGTGATCCAGGCCCGGTACCCGCCGGCGTCGCCCTTCAAGCTCGCGATCGCGTCCATGGCGCTCAAACGGGGCCTGATCGGGCTCGACACCCATATGCCGGTGCCCTGCCGCGGCGGGCTCCGCATGGGCAACCGGGTGTTTCGCTGCTGGAAGAAGGAAGGCCACGGCTCACTCGATCTGATCGGCGCGATCGCGGCCAGCTGTGACGTGTATTTCTATCAGGTCGGCCTCCGCCTTGGCCTCGACGCGATCATCGAGGACGGCGTCCTGATGGGGTTCAAGGACCGGGCCGGGATCGATCTCCGAAACGAGCTGAACCCCATCTATCCGTCGTCCACCGCCTATTTCGATCGGTTATACGGGCCCCGGCGGTGGAGTCCGGCGGCCACGACCTTGAACTTTGCCATCGGCCAGGGCGAGAACACGCAGACGCTGATCAACATGGTGCACTTCTACGCGGCCTTGGCCGGGAACGGCGAGGAGGTCGCCCCGTTTGTCGTGCGGCCGAGAGAGGGGTCTAAGGGCCGTTCGTTGGGGCTCGGGTCCGATCAGCTCGAGGGGCTGCGCCATGCCTTGATCGCCGTGGTTGAGCGGGGGACGGCGGCAGCCTCTCGGCGGTTGGACCTGCAGGTCGCGGGCAAGACGGGCACGGCGCAGAACCCCCACGGGAAGGACCACGGCTGGTTCATCGGCTTTGCGCCGGCCGACAAGCCACAGCTCGTCGTTGGCGGCATCATGGAGTTTGCCGAGCACGGGACCGTTGTCGCCCCGTATGTCGTGCAGGCCCTGCGGCGCTACATCCTCGGTCCCGACACGGCGGCAGCCAAGGTGCCGGTAAAGCTGCGGGTGCTGGCGCCCGAGGATAGCGCGCCGCGCACCCTCGAGCTCGATCCTGATTCGGCCGCCGCCCAGGCGGCGGCCGAATCGGTTCGGGCCGGGAAGCCCAGGCCGTGAGACTCGCCGCGATCGATCGCCAGTTGGCCGTGACCGCTCTGGGCCTGATGATCTATGGCCTGCTGGTGCTGTATTCGGCCGGCCAGACCGACGTACCCACCCAGGGGTATGGCGTATGGCACCGGCAGTTGGTGTGGTTCGGTGTGGGCATGGTGGTGGCCTGGGCCACCTTCCAGATCTCGCCGCGGCTGCTCGAATGGCTCACTCCCGCGATCTACGGGTTCAGCCTGTGCCTGCTCCTGATAGTGCTGGTCGTCGGCACCGGCGCGGGGACGGCCGCCAGCAGCCACTCCTGGCTGGCGATCGGAGGACACCAGATCGGTCAGCCGTCGGAGCTCGCGAAGGTGGCGACGGTGCTGATGCTGGCGCGCTACCTGTCGGGCCGACGGGAGCCTCCCCGGTCACTCCGGGACCTCCTGGGGCCCGGGCTGATCGTCGGTACCCCATTCCTCCTGGTGATGAAGCAGCCCGATCTGGGCAGCGCGATCGTCTTCATTGGGGTTTTCTTTGCGATGCTGTTCTGGGCTGGGGTGCGGCCGCGGCTCCTGTTCCTGCTGGCGTCACCCGGCATCAGCCTCCTGCTCGCGTTCAGCAACGTGACCTGGGGCTTCTGGATCGTGGCCTTCACGGTGGTCCTGTTCGCGTGGCGACCCTACGTCTGGGACGGGCTCACCTTCTGGCTGCTCAACGCGGTCAGCGGATTCGTGGCGATGCCCTTGTGGCACCGGCTCGCCACTTATCAGCAGAACCGGCTGCTCACCTTCCTGAACCCGGAGGTCGATCCCAGAGCCGCGGGCTACCACGCCATCCAGTCGCGGGTCGCGATTGGCTCGGGGGGGTGGTTCGGGACCGGCTACACCCAGGGACCGCAGAAGCGCCTCGCTTTTCTCCCCGAGCAGCATACCGACTTCGTGTTCTCGGTGGTCGGGGAAGAGCTCGGCTTCGTCGGGGTGGCCATCGCCCTCGGTTTGTTCTGCGTCCTGTTCCTCACCCTGATCCGGATCGCCCGGCGGGCGACCGACTCCTTCAGCAGTCTGGTCGTGTTCGGGATCCTGGGAATGTTCTTCTCCCACGTGTTCGAGAACGTGGGAATGACGGTCAACATCATGCCGATCACCGGCATTCCGCTGCCGTTCTTTTCATATGGCGGCTCGTTTTTTCTCATCTGCTCCGTCTGCCTCGGCCTGGTAGGCCGGGTCGCTTGGGACTCGAGGCTTGCCGGCTATGCCGATGTCTGACAACGACTTAGTATGTGGGGTCTGGCGTCCGGGGACCCGATCGCCCAAATTACCCGCTTCGCCTTTCCCGGTTCCCGGCCCCCTAACTCCGACTACGCCCAACCTATGGCTGTGATGGCATGGTTCAAGAAGGAGCGTAAGCCGCGCGCGTCCCAACGAAACCGCCTCGAGATTCCTGCGGACGCATGGGAAAAGTGCGATGCCTGCGGGCATGTGGACATCAAGGAGAAGTTCGAGAAGGCCCTCAATGTCTGCCCGGAATGTGGCAGGCACCGAAGATTCACCGCCGAGGAATACATCGAGCTCCTGACCGACGCCGGAACCTGGCGCGAGCTCTACGGCAATCTCCGCTCGGCCGACCCGCTGCATTTCGAGCACTACCCGGAGCGCCTCGGTTCCGCCCGAAAAAAGGCCGGCCATGCCGACGCGATCTATACCGGCACCGCCAAGCTCGAAGGCATTCCCTACAATCTTGGCGTGATGAATTTCCGCTTCATGGGCGGCTCCATGGGCTCCGTGGTGGGCGAAAAGATCTACCGGCTGGCACGTCGTTCCCTCGAGAAGAAAATCCCCCTGAGCATCGTTTCCACCTCCGGCGGCGCCCGCATGCAAGAGGGCGTGCTGAGCCTCATGCAGATGGCCAAGACGTCGGCCGCGCTGGCCCAGCTGTCCCGAGCCCGGATCCCCTACATCTCGATTCTCACCGATCCGACGACCGGCGGTGTCTCGGCCTCGTTCGCCATGCAGGGCGACGTGGTGCTGGCGGAGCCCGGCGCCGTGATCGGATTCGCCGGCCAGCGCGTCATCAAGCAGACGATCGGGCAGGACCTGCCGGAGGGCTTCCAGACGGCGGAATTCCTGCTGGACCACGGCCAGATCGACGATGTGGTCCCCCGGTCCTCCCTTCGCGAGACCACGGCCCGACTTCTCCGACACCTGCAAGGGCATCGGCAGCCGGTTGAGGAGCTGGAGCTAGCGTAGATCGTTCGATTCCCGGATTACCGACGCCCCACCAGGTCGAGAGCCGGGTGGGGCGAACCTTTTGAGTGAGAGGTAAGAGGTGAGAGGTGAGAGGGCGGCTCCGATTCCGCTCCCACCCCCCTCTTACCTCTCACCTCTTACCTCTTACGCTTTGTCATGTCGCTGACCTACGCCCAGGCCCTGGACTTCCTCTTCCCCCGGACCACGACGATCAAGTTCGGGTTGGCCACCACCCGGGCGCTGCTGGCCGAGGTGGGCAATCCCCACGAGCTCATGCCCCTGGTCCACGTGGGCGGGACTAACGGAAAGGGTAGTGTCTGCACGCTGATCGCGGCCGCGCTGCGCGAGGCGGGGTGGCGAGTCGGCCTCTATACCTCGCCCCACCTGGTGTCGTTCCGGGAGCGCATGACGGTGGATGGCGAGCCGATCAGCGAGGCCGCGGTCGCGATGTGGACCGAGCGCCTGGAGCCGCTGGTGCGGAAGCGCGGGGCGACGTTCTTCGAGGCCACCACCGCCATCGCGCTGGCCGACTTCGCCGCGCGCGGGGCGGAGATCGGCGTGGTCGAGGTGGGCCTCGGTGGGCGGCTCGACAGCACCAACGTCATCCGCCCGGTGGTGAGCGCGGTGACCAAGATCGAGCTGGACCACATGAAGTATCTGGGCGACACCCTCGAGCAGATCGCGACTGAGAAAGCGGGAATCGCGAAGCCCGGCGCGCCCTTCGTCATCGGCGAGACGCGGCCCGACCTGATCGACACCCTTCGGCGGGAGGCTCGGTGCTTTATTGCCCGGCTGGACCGATGCGCCGCGCCGGACGTCCGGGTGGTGCCGGCGGATTACGAGTGGCGGGAACCGCTGCGGCTGCTGGGGTCCCATCAGCGGCGGAACGCGGGGGTGGCGCACGGAATCCTCATGGCGCTGCCGGAACGATACCGGCCCACCGGCGAGCAGATCGCGGCCGGGTTCGCCAGCGCCTGCATTCCGGGCCGGTTGGACCGGCGAGGCCGCTGGCTCTTCGACGTCGCGCATAATCCCGACGGAATGCGGGCCCTGGTGGCGGCGATTCGGGAGCTCGACCCGCCGCGCCCGATCCACGCCCTGGTCTCCATTCTGGGCGACAAGGCCTGGTCCGAGATGCTGGTCCTGCTCGACGGCGTCATCGATCGCGGCATTCTCACCCGGGCCCCGACGGCGGCCAGCCGCGGGTGGGACATCGCGTGGCTGCGGCGCTGGCTCCGGGACTCCTCACGCCCGCCGGCCCGGGCAGCCTGGCATCTGGTCCCGGAGTTCGCAACGGCCCTCGGCGCGGCGAGCGAGGGCGCCGCGACGGTCCTGGTCACCGGCTCTTTCCATACCGTGGGCGACGTGATGGCCACCCTCGGCATGAGCCCCATATGAGAAGCGTGAACGGTGAACAGTGAACGGGGGGCGCCGATGCAAGAAACCCCGTTTACCGTTTACTGTTCACCGTTAACCGCTGTCCCCTTATCTTCCCCCCAATGAAATCCTCCGCCCTGCCGGGGTTTCGCGACTTCTATCCTGACGATCTGGCCCTTCGAAACCACATCTTCGCGACGTGGCGGGCGGTCGCGACGCGCTATGGGTTCGACGAATACGACGGGCCGCCGCTCGAGCCCCTCGAGCTCTACACGGCGAAGAGCGGCGCCGAAATCGTCGGGCAGCTGTACCACTTCCGCGACAAGGGCGACCGGGAGGTGGCGCTCCGGCCGGAGATGACCCCGACGCTGGCGCGCATGGTGGCGGCGCGCGCCAACGGGCTGCGCAAGCCGATCCGCTGGTTCTCGATCCCTCAGCTCTTCCGCTACGAGCGGCAGCAGCGCGGTCGCCTGCGTGAGCACTTTCAGCTCAACTGCGATCTCATCGGCGAGCCTGGTCCGCTGGGCGATGCCGAGATCATCGCGCTCGCGCTCGACGTCATGCGGGCGCTCGGGCTGACCGCGCAGGACGTCCGGGTGCGCCTCTCGGATCGCCGGGTGCTGAGTACGCTGCTGCGGGGTGGCGGCGTGCCGGAGGCGCTCCTGGCCGACGCATATCAGGCGGTTGACAAGCTCGAGCGGGTGCGCCGAGACGAAGCTGCGGCTCAGCTCGGGGCAGTCGGCCTCGACTCCGCGGCCGTGGACACAGTGTTCCGGGTCGCCGCCCTGCGGGGGCTGGCGGCAGTGGAGGGCGAGTTCGTGCGCGGAAAGCTGGACGGGGCGCCGCTGGACGGGCTCCGCCGCGTAGTGGCGGGTCTGGAGGCCATGGGGCTGGGCGACTTCGTGGAAGTGGACCTTTCCATTGTCCGCGGACTGGCCTACTACACCGGCACCGTCTTCGAGCTGTTCGACGCCGGCCGCACCCTCCGCGCCATCTGCGGCGGCGGTCGCTACGACAACCTGCTCGCCGCCCTCGGCGGCGTGGATCTCCCGGCGCTCGGCTTCGGCATGGGCGACGTGGTTCTGGCCGAGCTGCTGAAGGAGCGCGGGCTTCTGCCGGCGGTCACGGCTGGACTCGATGTCTTCCTCGCGGCAGTGACGGCGGACGACCTGCCGCACCTGCTGGCCCTGGCCCACGAGCTCCGCGACGCGGGGTTTCGGGTGGAGTATGCGCTCGGCGGGTCCACGGTGCGGAAGCAGCTCGAGCTGGCCGACGCGCGCCGTGCCCGTTACGCTGTGGTCATCGGGCCGGACGACCGGGCCCGGGGCGAGGTGGTGCTGCGAGATCTCGAGGCCAAGGCGCAGCGCGCTGTGGCCCGCAGCGCCGTGCTGGCGGAGTTGACCGGGACAGCTCCCGTTGGATAACTCCCCTCTCACTTCTCACTTCTTACCTCTCACCTCACTAGATGGCTGACACCAAGGCGCTCACCACCCGGGCCACCGACTTCAGTGCCTGGTACAACGAGCTCATCATGCGGGCCGAGCTGGCCGACTACAGCCCGGTCCGCGGTTGCATGGTCATCCGCCCCAACGGCTACGCCATCTGGGAGGAGATGCAGCACGCGCTGGATGCCATGTTCAAGGAGACCGGGCACCAGAACGCGTACTTCCCGCTGTTCATCCCTCAGAGCTTCCTCGCGCGGGAGGCGGAGCACGTGGAAGGCTTCTCGCCGGAGACCGCTGTGGTCACCCACGCCGGCGGGAAGGAGCTCGAGGAGCCGCTGGTCGTCCGCCCGACCTCGGAGACGATCATCTACGCGATGTACGCCAAGTGGATCCAGAGCTACCGCGATCTGCCCCTGCTCATCAATCAGTGGGCCAACGTGGTGCGCTGGGAGCTGCGGACTCGGCTCTTTCTCCGCACCACCGAGTTTCTTTGGCAGGAAGGGCACACGGCCCATGCCACCGAGGCTGAGGCCGAGGCCGAAGCCCGCCAGATGCTCCGGGTCTACCGCCGGTTCATGGAAGACTGGATGGCGATGCCGGTGCTGACCGGCATCAAGACCGACAGTGAGCGGTTCGCCGGAGCGCTCCGCACCTACAGCTGCGAGGCGCTCATGCAGGACAACAAGGCGCTCCAGGCGGGCACCACCCACAACCTGGGCCAGAACTTTGCCCGCGCGTTCGAGGTCACCTTCCAGACGGCGTCCGGGGAGCTGGACCACGTCTGGAACACCTCGTGGGGCGTGTCCACCCGTCTGGTGGGTGCCCTCATCATGACCCACGGCGACGACAGCGGGCTGGTCTGCCCACCTCGACTGGCGCAGTATCAGGTCGTGATCGTCCCGATTTACAAGACCGACGAAGAGCGGACCCAGGTGCTGGAGGCGGGGGAGCAGCTGCGCCGGTCGTTGGGCGCCGTTGGCATCCGTGCGCACCTGGACGCGCGGGAGGGGTTGAAGCCGGGCGCCAAATATTACGAGTGGGAGGGCAGGGGCGTCCCGCTCAGGCTCGAGCTGGGACCCCGGGACCTCGCCGGCGGCACTGCCATGCTCGCCCGCCGTACCGGCGGCAAGAAGGAGGCGCTGCCGCTCGGCGGGATCGGGGAGCGGTTGCTGGCGGAGATGGACCGGATGCAGGGCGAGCTGCTCGCCGCCGCGAGAGCGCGGCGCGACGCCGCCACCATCCGCGGCGTGACCAAGGCGCAGTTTCTCGAGTTCATGGAACGCGATGGCGGCTTCGCCTACGGCGGATTTTGCGGCCAACCGGCATGTGAGGCCGAAATCAAGGACCAGACCAAGGCGACGATCCGGGTGCTCCCCGATGAGGAATTCCGCTCGTCTCCGCCGCCCGCGACCTGCATGTGGTGCGGCCGACCCAGCGTGAGCGAGGCCGTGTGGGCGAAAGCGTACTGAAGGCGGGCGGGCAGGCGGGCAGAGCGGACATTCTCCTCGCCGACGCAGGCCTGGTCCGCCGCGGCCCGTCACTGCTGCTCGACGGCGTACACCTCAGCGAGATCGCCGACCGGGTCGGGACTCCGGCCTACGTGTACAACCTCGCCGTAGTGCGCGAGCGGTACCGCGCCCTCGACGACGCGCTCGCCAGCCTGCCCCACCGCATCTGCTTCGCCATCAAAGCCAACGCGAATCTCGGTGTGCTGCGCGCGCTGCGCGACCTCGGAGCGGGCGCTGACATCGTGTCCGGAGGCGAGCTCGCCCGGGCCCTGGAAGCGGGATTTTCTCCCGAGCGCATCGTGTTCAGCGGAGTCGGCAAGTCCGACGCGGAGCTCGCGGCGGCGGTAGAGGCCGACATCGGGCACGTGCACCTCGAGTCCGCGGCGGAGCTCTCGGCGCTGGCGGACATCGTCGAGCGCCGGGGACACGCTATGCGGGTCGGCATCCGAGTCAATCCCGACGTGACCGCCGATACCCACCCGTACATCGCCACCGGGCGGGGCGGGATCAAGTTCGGGGTCCCGTTCGACCAGGTCCTGACGCTGGCGCGCGAGATGTGCCGGCACCGATTCCTGATCCTGGACACGATCGCAATGCATCTGGGAAGCCAGTTGCTGGACACCCGCCCCTATCAGGAAGGGGTGGAGCGACTGCTCGAGCTGGTCGCCGCGCTCCGTGCGGCCGGTATCGGCACGCTCCGGACTCTCGACATCGGCGGGGGGCTGGGCATCCGCTACCGCGATGAGGAGCCGCTGGCGCCCGCGGCACTGGTCGGCGTGCTGCTCCCGCGGTTCCGGGAGAGCCGGCTCGAAGTGGAGCTCGAGCCGGGCCGCTATCTCATCGGCAGCGCGGGACTGCTGGTGACCGAGGTGCTCTCCCGCAAGCACTCCGGCGGGAAGGATCTGGTGATCGTGGACGCGGGCATGAACGACCTGGTTCGGCCCAGCCACTACCAGGCGTATCACGAGATGGTGGAGCTCGAAGCCCGAGACGGCGCCGCTCGACCGGTGGATGTCGTGGGCCCGGTCTGCGAGACCGGTGACTTCCTGGCGCTCGACCGCGAGCTGCCGTCGCTCGAGCGGGGCGATCGGCTGGCCGTGCTCGGCGCCGGCGCCTACGGCTTCGTCATGAGCTCCAACTACAACTCCCGGCCGCGGGCCGCCGAGGTGATCGTGGACCAAGGTCGCTGGTGGGTGAGTCGGCCGCGAGAGACGATCGACGATCTGTTCCGGGGCGAGCGCGCCGTCCCGGAAAGCTTGGAGTCTTCGTGACCGACCACCACGACGGCATCCTGATCATCGACTTCGGGTCGCAGTACACCCAGCTCATCGCCCGGCGGGTGCGGGAGGCCCACGTCTATTGCGAGATCCATCCTCCCTCCCGCACGGTCGACTGGATCCGCGAGTGGAAGCCCAAGGGGATCATTCTGTCCGGCGGACCCAATTCGGTCTACGACGAGAACGTGCCCACGGCCGATCCATCGCTCCTCGCTACCAACATCCCGATTCTCGGCCTCTGCTATGGCATGCAGCTCCTGGCCCATCTCTCGGGCGGCAAGGTCGTTCGGGCGAACCGCCGCGAGTATGGCCGGGCCGACCTCCGGGTTGAGGGCGGCAGGTTGTTCCAGGGGTTCGGCAAGGGGGAGGAAACGCCGGTCTGGATGAGCCACGGCGACCACGTCGACGCGGCGCCGCCCGGCTACTGCGTGACGGCGTCGAGCGACAACTCTCCGGTTGCCGCGTTCGAGCACATGGACCAGCCGCTCTTCGGCGTGCAGTTCCATCCCGAGGTCGCCCACACCCCACGGGGCGGCGAGATCCTCAACACCTTCCTGTTCGACATCTGCGCCTGCACGCCGGACTGGACCCCGGGCCACTTCATCGAGATGGAGGTCGAGCGAGTCCGGCGGCTGGTCGGCGAGCGGGAGCGGGTGATCTGTGGGCTCTCGGGCGGGGTCGATTCGTCGGTGGCCGCGGTGCTGGTCCATCGCGCTGTGGGCGACCGACTCACCTGCATCTTCGTCGATCACGGGCTGCTCCGATTGCACGAGCGCGACCAGGTCGAGACCACCTTCCGTCGCCACCTGGGCATCGATCTTCGGGTGGTCGATGCGTCGGAGCTCTTTCTCGAGCGGCTGGCCGGCGTGGTCGACCCGGAAGAGAAGCGCCGCCGGATCGGGCATAGCTTCATCGACGTCTTCGAGACCGAAGCGCGTCAGGTCGGGCCGGGTGTGGGCTGGCTGGTTCAGGGGACGCTCTATCCCGACGTGATCGAGTCGCTCTCGCCCCGCGGCGGACCATCGGTCACCATCAAGACGCACCACAACGTCGGCGGACTTCCGGAGCGGCTGCCATTCCGCCTGCTCGAGCCGCTCCGCGAGCTGTTCAAGGACGAAGTGCGTCAGGTCGGGCGGGAGCTCGGTCTGCCCGAGGAGATGGTCGGCCGGCATCCGTTCCCCGGGCCGGGTCTCGCAATCAGAATACTGGGCGACGTCGATCACGCGAGCCTGGACGTGCTCCGCCGGGCCGATCAGATCTACATCGAAGAGATCCGGTCCGCCGGGCTGTACGACTCGATCTGGCAGGCGTTCGCCGTGCTGCTGCCGATTCGCTCGGTCGGGGTCCAGGGTGACGGCCGAACCTACGATCAGGTCGTGGCGCTTCGAGCGGTGACCAGCCGCGACGGCATGACAGCCGACTGGTTCCCGTTCCCGCCCGACGTCCTGGCCCGGGCGGCAAACCGTATAGCCAACGAAGTGGACGGGGTCAATCGAGTGGTCTACGACGTGAGCTCGAAGCCGCCCGCCACGATCGAGTGGGAATGAGGCGCCTATGCCCGACCCGTTGACCAAGCTGCTCCGAGCCATCCTCCCCAAGGCGACCGCACAGGAGGTTGCCGAAGCCGCAGAGCGGCTCGGGTCTCTCCTCGAGACCGGGGCGACGTGGGTGGGCGACACAGCGGGCGAGACGGTCCGGAAGGTGGAGAACGTGCTGAGCGGCGGGGACGTGACGCCACGCGCCGCCCCGGCTCTGCCTCACACCGTGGAGGATCTCTTGTGGGTCAAGGTGACGCGCGCGCTGGCGCCCCGGGTCAGCGAGATCCGAGTCCGGGCGCGGGTGCTCCGGGAGGAGCCGGATGCGCGCGAGGACGTGGTGGCTCTCGCGCGCGATGTCGATTGGCTGGTGGGGGAGCTGGGGTCGGCCTGGGCCCGGGAGGTCGCGCTCAGGGCCGCCCGGATGGAGACCCCGCCGATGCCGCCGACTCCCTGAGCCGCGACGAGTAGGCCTTCCGGAGCTTGGCTACCTTCGGCGCGATCATGGCCTGGCAGTACATCCGCTCCGGGTGATGCTGGAAGTACTGCTGGTGATAGGCTTCCGCCGGATAGAAAACCGGAAGTGGTGTCACCTCGGTCACGATCGGTGCTCCGAACAGCCGCTTGGCCGTTAGGTCCGCGATGACCGCTCGTGCCGTCTGCGCCTGCTCCTCGCCCTGGTAGAAGATCGCGGAACGGTACTGGGTCCCCACGTCGGGGCCCTGCTGGTTCAGCGTCGTGGGGTCGTGAAAAGCGAAGAAGATCTCCAGCAGCTCGCGGTAGGAGATCACTCCCGGGTCGAACGTGACCTGCACCGCTTCCGCATGGCCGGTGGTGCCGCTGCACACAGCCTCATAGGTCGGGTCGGAAACCGTTCCTCCGGCGTATCCCGAGACGACCCGCTCCACGCCCGCCAGCCGCTCGAAGATCGCCTCGAGGCACCAGAAACAGCCGCCCGCAAGTGTGGCGGTCTCGAGTTGTTTGGTCGGCATCATGTCTCCTTTCACACACCCTTCTCGTCCAGGAGCGCCAGAAACTGATCGGGCTCCGTGAGCGCGGCCAGTCGGGCCGGGACGTCGGGCTCTTTGGCAAACTGGGCAATGCGCCCGAGCACCGGCAGGTACATGTTCACCGCCTCGTCGGGCGGAGCAACGATCAGAAAAAAGTCCTGCACCGGCTTGCTGTCGATCGACTGGTATTCGATCCCTTCGGCACGATGTCCGTACGCCAGTCGCACCCGGTTCACCACCACTGAGCGGCAATGCGGGATCGCGACGCCCCGGCCGACGCCGGTCGATCCCAGACTTTCGCGCCGCTGGAGCGCCCGCAGCAGCGTCTCGGCGGACACGTCGCTCACCCCGAGCATGCCAACCAGCTCCCGCAGCACATCGTCGCGGGTGCTACTCTGGAGGGCCAGGTTGATGCTCCCGGGTGCGAAGAAGTCTCGAAGCTGCATCGGGCACGAACCTACCCCCTCGCCGCGGGACGTGTCAACAAGTATTTTCACCCCATGCAGTTGCCCTATCCTTCCGCGCATTCGTTCGGGCTGCTCCTGGCTCCGATGGCCGGGGTCTCGGAGGCCCCCTTCCGGCAGATCTGCCGGACCATGGGGGCGGACGTGGTCCTGTCCGAATTTCTATCCTCCGAAGCGATTCGCCGACGGATCCGCAACACGCTGGAGGGGGCGGAATTCGAGGAGTGCGAGCGGCCCATCGGCATCCAGATCTACGGCGCCGACGCGAACGCCATGGCGGAGGCGGCGGCACTGATCACCGAGCACTATGCGCCCGAGTTCATCGACATCAACTTCGGCTGTCCGGTGAAGAAGGTGGTGCAGCGGAACGGCGGCTCGGGCTGTCTGCGCGACCTCGATCTGGTGCAGCGGATCGTCCGGGCGGTCCGGACCGCAACCCACCTCCCGGTCACCGTGAAAACCCGGAGCGGGTGGAATGACGAGCTGCGGGATCCGGTTGGCATCGCACTCCGGATGCAGGACGCCGGCGCCCAGGCGTTCACCCTCCACGCCCGAACCCGCACCCAGATGTTCTCGGGACAGGCCGCGTGGGACGAGATCGCCCAGGTGGTGGAGGCGCTCGAGATCCCGGTGATCGGCAACGGCGACATCCAGACGGCGGAGGACGTGGTCCGGATGCGGAGCCACACCGGCTGCGCCGGAGTCATGATCGGGCGAGGCGCCTTCGGTAACCCGTGGCTGTTTCGCGACGCTCAGGCGCTGCTCGCGGGGCAGCCGAAGCCTGAGCTGGCCGACGCCTCGGAACGGTTCCTGGTGGCGCTGGAGCACGCGCGACTCGCCCTCCGTCTCCAAGGCGACAGCCGCAAGACGGTAGTGGAGTTTCGCAAGCACCTCGGCTGGTATACCAAGGGGCTGCGCGGGGCGAGTGACCTGCGGCAGCGGCTCTTCCAGGTCGAGTCGATCGCCGAAGCCGAGGCCATTTTTCTCGCCTACCTCGACCCAGTCGCTCAGGTGGCGTGACCCCCGCGCAGCTCGAGGCCCTGCTTCACGACGTCGCCGAGGGTCGGCTCGCTCCGGAGACGGCAGTCGGTCGCCTGCGACACCTCCCGTTCGAAGACCTCAGCTTTGCTCGCATCGATCACCACCGGACGCTGCGTCAGGGCCACCCGGAGGTCATCTTCTGCGCCGGCAAGACGACGGAACAGGTCGTGATGATCGCGGACCGGCTGGCGGCGGTGAACGGCGCCTTCCTGGGCACCCGTGCATCGGACGAGATGGCGACCGCATTGCGGGCGAAATTCGACCGGCTCGAATGGAATCCTCTAGCCCGCACTGTTCACCTGCCGGGCAGCCTGCCGGTCCGCCCGCCAGCCACCGGAACCATCCTCGTCGTCGCCGCCGGCACCAGCGACCTCCCGGTTGCCGAGGAGGCCGCCGTCACCGCCGAAGCGTTCGGCCATACGGTCGCCCGGCTCTCCGACGTGGGCGTCGCCGGGCTTCATCGCCTGCTCTCGGCCGACGAGCAGCTGCAGCAGGCCGATGTCCTGATCGTCGTCGCCGGGATGGAGGGCGCGCTTCCAAGCGTGGTCGGCGGACTGGTGCGGGCCCCCGTCATCGCCGTGCCGACCAGCGTGGGCTACGGCGCGTCGTTCGGCGGCCTGGCTGCCCTGCTTGCCATGCTGAACTCCTGCGCCGCGGGCGTGACCGTGGTCAACATCGATAACGGCTTCGGCGCGGCGGCCGCGGCCAGCCGGATCCTCGCTGCGTGATCGAGCTCGCCGCCGGGGCCGCGATCGGTGCGCTGGCCGCCTGGGCCGGGTCTCGGATGGCAGCCGCGGGTGGGCCGGGAGCGAGCACCAGCGACCGCCGCCGGGAGCACGGGCCGCAGTTGCTGCCCGATCCAGCCCTGGGATGGCTGCTGCGGGCGAACGGCGCCCTGGGAGTCTGGGTGATGGACATCGCCCCGGGCGAAGAGGGACCCCGGGCCGAGCGGCTGGTGGATGCGGAGCACCTCTCCGTCACCCAGATTTCGGCCGTCGATCGCCGGCTCGAACGCGCGCGCGATCAGGACCAAGGGGGAGCAGAGCGACTCGAGAGCGGAACTCTCATCTTCCGAGCCGCCGGCGGGGCCGCCGTCGGCATGCTGCTCCCGGAAGCTGGCGGGGCCGCGGCGCTGGCCGACGCGGAACGCGATCTCGACCGCCTGCTGGATGCCGTGCGCCGGCGTCCCCAGATCGTGGCTCTGGCCCAGGCGACGACCCAGGAGGCCTCCCTCGAGTCGGTAGGCAGCGTCGGCCTGCGGCTCGCCTACCAGCTCGAGCGGGGCCTGAACGCCGAGGTGGTGGTTACCGCCGTCGAAGAGCGGGTGGTCCGGATCGTCGGGATATCGGGCCGCGGAGACCGCCGGCTGCTCGACTCGATGCTGGCCCCCTACAGCGATCTCGCCCGGGTCGCGCTCGGCGAGCTGGGCCAGACCCTCACGGGAGGCGACCCCCTGGGTGGCGTGGTCCCGGACCGCCGCCAGCGACAGGGGGTGTCCTTGCTGATGCCGATCCTGGTGGGCAGTGACCCCAGTCCGATCGGTGCGGTTGCGATCTACCTCCCCACCGCGGCGGAGCCCGCGGGCCCGGCCCGCGCCGAGCTGGTCGAGGCGCTGGCGAACGCCGGACCCAGACTCTCCCGCGCGCTGGCGGGTGACCGGGCCAGCCGGCAGGCGAGATCCGACACCCTCACCGGGCTCCCCAATCGGCGCGGCCTGGACGACGCGATGCGGCAGCACAATGTCCGCGAAGGGTCGCTGATCTACGCCGATCTCGATCGGTTCAAGCTGCTCAACGACAGTCTGGGGCACACGGCCGGCGACGCGGCCCTGGTTCACTTTGCCCGGGTGATTCGGGAGCAGGTCCGGGCGGGTGACACGCCGGCGCGGATCGGAGGCGAGGAGTTCGCGGTCTGGCTGCCGAGGGCGCCTCTGGACCTGGGGATGCGCATTGCGGAGCGGATCCGGATCAAGCTGGGCACGACCCCGTGGGACTGGAACGGGCGCCCGTGGCCGCTCAGCGCGTCGTTCGGGGTGTCGGCGTGCCCCGAGACCAACCGGAACGTGGAGAACCTGGCGGGGCAGGCAGACGCGGCACTTTACGTCGCAAAGACGAGCGGGAGGAACCGGGTGGAGGCGGCCGGGGCAGGGGGGAAGAGCGCGAGCGGCGAGCGGTGATCGGCCGGTCCGGCTCCCTGTTATATTCCCGCAACCCGGGGGCGACTGGCTTCGACGGGTTTGATGAAGGAATTGTAGCGTGCCCAGGTCCAGATCCCTGGAAAAACCGTCTGGAACGTTCTAACTGCCAATAACCAACTGGCACTGGCTGCGTAAGCTGAGCTCTGCTCGCTAACGCACCTTCGGCGTCGGAGCCCGTCCGGGGCGCTGCCGTCGAATCGCAAAGCCGGGCTGGCGCGAGGTGGTCCCTCACCATCTCAAGCGAGAGCCAACGAGGGTGGTCGTTCGGCAGGCCGGTTCGATGCCGGCCGGACGAGACAAGCCTGAAATCGAGCCTACGCACGTAGACGCGGTTCTGGAGCCTTACTCGGACCAGGGTTCGATTCCCTGCGCCTCCATCCGGCCCTGGCGGGACGTCGTGACGACGTCCCGCTTTTTCTTGGACCGGCGCGAGCATTATTAACAGCTCTAACCTATTGCATTATAACGTAATAGCAGACATGTAATCACCTTACTTATCAATGCATTCTCATCCCCATTGGGGGCGAAAATGACCCTCGACCAAGCCCGCACCGCCCTCGACGAGGTCGTCTCGACCGACGCCATCCGCGCCCGCTTCCCCGCCCTCGAGCGGAAGCACGGCGGCTACCCGATCGCCTACTTCGATGGGCCCGGAGGCACCCAGGTCCCGCGCGAAGTGGTAGACGCGATGGGCGAGTACCTCCTTCGCCACAACGCGAACACGCACTGGCACTACCCCACCAGCCAGGAAACCGACCAGCTCCTCGCCGACGCCCGCGCCGCCGCTGCCGACTTCCTGCACGGGTCCCCGAACGAGATCGCGTTCGGCGCCAACATGACTACGCTGACGTTTCACCTGGCCCGCGCTCTCGGGCGCGGGTGGGGTCCGGGGGACGAGGTCATCGTCACCGAGCTGGATCATCACGCCAACGTCGCGCCCTGGAGAGCCCTCGAACGGGAGCGAGGCATCACGGTTCGTTCGGTGCCGTTCGCGCTCGAGACCGGGCAGCTCGACTGGCCGGCGCTCGAACGGGCGATGGGCGGCAGGACCCGGCTACTCGCCATCGGGGGCGCCTCGAACGCCCTGGGAACCGTGAACGACCTGGGGGCCGCCACCGCACTCGCCCACAGCGTCGGTGCCCTCACCTTTGTGGATGCGGTTCACTACGCGCCTCACGTGCTCCCCGATGTTCAGGCGCTCGGCGCCGATTTTCTGGCCTGGTCGGCATACAAGGTCTATGGGCCTCACGTGGGCGTCGTCTGGGGACGCCAGGACCGGCTCGAGGCGTTGGACGTGCCGAAGCTCGACCCAGCGCCGACCCAGGCACCGGAGAAGCTCGAGACCGGGACCCAGAACCATGAGGGCATCGCCGGGGTGAAGGCGGCCCTGGAGTTTCTCGCCTCTCTGGCCCCTCCCGGGCAGAGCCGGCGCGCGCGGCTCGCCGCGACCTTCGAGGCGTTGCACCGGCGCAGTCAGGCGCTCTTCCGACGGTTGTGGGATGGCCTGGAAGGCATTGGCGGCGTGCGCCGCTTCGGTCCGGCGCCCGGCTTGCCGCGCACGCCGACCGTTTCCTTTGCCGTCGCGGGGCGAAGCTCGACCGAGGTGGCGCGGGCCTGCGCCGCGCACGGGGTGTT
>DASQPE010000120.1:0-2976 GCA_035644115.1 Gemmatimonadales bacterium | reverse complement strand
AAGCCCCGCTTGGACATGTCCGAGCGGGGCTTGCTGCCGTAACATCCCGCCCGGACCCGCGACGATGACGCTGCGCAACCAACTACTCGCGGGCATGACCGTCCTCTTCGGGGTGCGGGCATCACTGGCCTTCCTCCGGATAGGGCCGGTGAACGTCGCCGATGAGATCGGCTATCTCACGAACGCGCGATTGCTCGCCGGCGGCCCTCGCGGCCAGATGGTCTGGGCACCGTTCTACCACGGCGGCTACTCGCTCCTGATCGCGCCGCTGCTGCGACTCGACCTGGATCCGACCCTGACGTATAGACTGATCCTGATGGTGAATGCTCTCCTGGCCGCTGCTCTGCTGCCGCTTCTGTATCTCCTCCTCACGCGCTCGTTCGCCATATCGCCTGGCGTAGCTTTTTCCGCGGCCCTGGCCGGGGCCGCTTATCCGTCGATCACGGTGTGGTCGCAGATGGCAATGCCGGAGAATCTTCTGACGCCGCTGATCGTCGGGTGGCTGCTGCTGTTCGGGGCGCTCGTACGCACCCCAAGCCAGGCGGTGCGGGTGCTATGCGCGGTTGGGGCGGCCGGTGCCGCGGTCGCGGCGTCGGCGGTCCACGGGCGCATGATATTTCTGGTACCGCTGACCGGCATCGCCTTGGTCACGCTGGCCCTCCGCGGGCGCCTGGGCAAACCGGCGCTCGCCGGCGCCCTCGCATTCCTCCTGGCCGGCCTGTACGCCGCGCACCGCTTGGACCAGTTCCTCCTGGCCAGAAACTATCCCGGGCGGGTCTTTCACGAATTCACCCGACCGATCGCGGCGATCGCGAGCCTCGACGGGGTGCGCGCCGTGGCCCGTAATCTCGTCGGTCACACCTGGTACTTGCTCGTCGCCACGCTCGGGCTGGTTGCGCTGTATCTGGTCATCGAGGGCTTCCCACGGCTGGTGCGGGGCGTCCGCCGTGACGCTGAGGAGCCGGACATGATTCTCCTGCTCCTGCTGGCGACGACGGCCGGACTCCTGGCCGTGTCTGTGATGTCGTTTCCGGTTCTGGGCCGCTCACATCACCTCATCTACGGGCGTTACTTCGATCCGGCGGTTCCGGCGCTGGTCGCAGTGAGCCTGGCGCGGCTCATGACCCTCAAGCGGCTTCCGCGGCTTCGCTGGCTGCTGGCGGGGCTCGCTATCCTGACGCTCGCCGTCGCCGCGCTCCGGGCGGGCAGCAGCGCGTCCGGCGCACAACGCCAGCACGTCGCAAGCCTGCCGTTCATCACCGGTGATCTGGAGCCCTGGGTACTGCTGGGTGCGGGCGCTGTGGCCTGTGCCGCCCTGGGGCTGTTCGGGTTCCTGCTTCGTACTCGGCCCGCCGCACTCGCGCCGGTGACACTCGGTCTGTTTGCCCTGATCGGCGCCTACAGCGAGAGCGATGCGGTGCTGGTCAGGCAGCGCTCCTTTTATCCCGCTGGGTGGACGAGTCCTCGGGACGCCGCCGAGGAGAACCACGTGCGGCAGGTGGCTTACGACATGGATCACCTGGAGCGTACCGGCGTCTGGATCTACCAGTGGTTCTTGCCCCGCACCCGGGTAGTGCGCTACTGGGGGAGCCGCGAGCAACCTCCGGCGCGCTACTTCATCAGCTCGCAAGGGTGGCAACGCGAGCACCCCGGCGAATCGGCCACGGCGCTATGGCTCGACCCAAACCGGGATCAGGCGCTCTGGCGACTGGGTCCCTGACAATGGCGTCGGTCCGAGATGCCATCTGCCCCTGACGCAGTAAGTCCCCATCCCGGCGTCTCGGCCTGGGCACCGCTGGGGCTGCGGGTGTTCCGGATGCTGTGGCTGGCAGTATTGGCCAGCGACATCGGGACGTGGATGCAGACGGTAGGCGCCCAATGGCTGCTGGTCGGCCTGCCCGGCGCCACCACCCTGGTCGCACTGGTCCAGACCGCCGATACGTTGCCCGACGTGCTGCTCGCCCTGCCCGGAGGAGCGCTGGCCGATGCCTTCGACCGGCGCCGGCTCCTCATCGGCCTGCAAGCCTTCCAGGTCGTGCTCGGCGTGGGATTGACCGCGCTCACCTTCACCGGCCAGATGACCCCGCCGCTGCTGCTGGCATTTACCTTCGCGCTCGGTTCCGGCGCAGCATTGGCCACGCCTGCCTACCAGGCGCTCATCCCCGAACTGGTCCCCCGGGCCCAGCTCCCATCCGCCGCTGCGCTCGGTGGCATCAGCGTGAACTTGGCTCGCGCGATCGGTCCCGCCCTCGCCGGCCTGCTGATCGGGCGGGTCGGGGTCGGTGCGGTATTGGCGCTCAACACCGCCGCCTTCGTGCTCTTCACATTGGTGCTGATGGCATGGCGCCGCCCGGCCGAGGAGGGTGGGGCCTCGCCCGAGCGGTTCATCCCCGCGTTGCGCGCGGGTGGGCGTTACGTTCGCTACTCCCCGGTCGTCCGACGCATTCTGCTGCATCTGGGCCTGTTCATGGTGCCCGCGACGGCGATATGGGCGCTGCTGCCGCTGGTGGCCAGCCGGCGATTGGGGATGGGACCTGGCGGCTACGGTCTGCTACTTGGCGCGCTCGGCGCCGGCGCGATAGCCGGGGCTGTCACCCTGCCGCAGCTGCGCGGGCGACTGTCGAACAACCGGATTCTCCTGGCTGCTGGCGCGCTCTACGGAACAGCCATGGTCGTGCTCATGCTGGTCCGCCATCCCGTGGTCGCCTTTCTCGCACTGGTTCCCGCGGGCGCCGCGTGGCTCGTGGTCATAGCGAGTACCAATGCGGCCGTGCAGCTGTTCCTGCCGGGGTGGGTGCGCGCCCGGGGCCTGGCCGCGTATCAGATGGTGCTGTTCGGCTCCCAGGCCATGGGGGCGCTCGTGTGGGGGTTGGTTGCTGCGTACACGGGGCTGGTCACCACATTCCTGCTGGCCGCTGCAACACTGCTGGCCGGGGCCGCAACCATCCCTCTCTGGCCGTTGTTCGACGTCCGTGG
>DASQPE010000119.1:0-8797 GCA_035644115.1 Gemmatimonadales bacterium | reverse complement strand
CCGGATCGCGGCGACCACGACGGTCTTATCCCGATGGCTGAGCAGAATCTGGACGTCCACGCCCTCCACGTGTCCGCCGCGCAGCACCAGGGAGATGTTCGGAAGTGGACGAGGACGACGCGCGTTCCGCGCGCTGTCGGTCTCGAGCGCCAAGGAGTCGATGCCGATGCCGGCTGTTTGGAACCTGAGCCGGCCCAGTGTCAGCCGATAGACGCTGTCGGACAGCGCGAGGGCGCGAGCCGCGGCCCACTGGCGGACCGCCCGATCGACGCGAGCGGGGGTGGGGCGGTGAAGCCATCGCCACCCCATCGCCAGCGCGACGGCGGCGGCAACGGCGAGCGCGACGCCGGCGACCAGCCGGGAGCGGAGCCGATGGTCCACCTTTGCATGATAGGAGAGAGGGGATCCACTCAGCGAGAGCGCCGACCCTGCCCGCGCGCGTGACCGTTCTCACGGCGCCGGCTTGGAGCGACTCGGCCGATCGGGTCAAGCGGCTGCGGCAGACCTTAGTTGGCGAGCAGCGGCTCTCCACCGTCCAGCCGGCGAACGACTTCCGCCGCCGGCAACGTGCCGACCTCGAGAATGCCGTGCAGGCTCCGGGCGACGGGCTGCGCTACGAACACGCGGAACCGGCGTGCGCTCCGGTACAGCTCGTCGGCCACCGTAGGCAGGCCGAGCTGGCCCGCACGGCCCGCGTCGGTCAGACGATCGACCGCGCCGCCCCGCAGTCGGAGTGGGAGGTCCACGCCTAGCATCGAGGAACGGGTGGGGAAGTCGAGCAGGAGACAGCCCTCGGACAGACCCAGCTCTCGCGCGAGCGCATCCTCCACCCGGGTGGTCAGGTCGGTGTCATCGGTGAGCCAGGGTTGGGTGGCGGCGGGGGCGTCGCTGGCGGGAAGGTCGAGGGCCCGCTTATAGAGCCGCCGCGCGCGAATGGCGGCAGCGAGCTCGCTCCAGTCGCACCCCTCGCGCTCTGTGGCCTGGTCACCTCCACGCCGGAGCAGCAGCTCCATCAACCCGTCGTCGGTCGCCTCGGCGATGGTGCCCACCGCGATTGCGCCGCGGGCCACCGCGGTCCGCACGGCGCGCTTGAACATGCACGTCGCGGCCCGCACCGCGTGATGCCAGTAGACGTTCCGATACATCTGGTACTTGGCGAACAGCAGCGACTCGAGCGCGCTGACGCCCTTCTCGTGCACTCCGACCTCGCGGCGGCCCCCGGTCTCCACCAGCGTGAGCGAGGCGAGCAGCCGCTCAACGTCCACCGTCCCGTACGGCACGCCGCACATGAACGCGTCGCGGCTGAGATAATCGATCTTGTCGAGGTCGAGCGAGCCGGAGATCAGGCCTTGGAGCGGGCTCGGGCTGTGCTTGGTGATGAGCGCGCCGACCCGGGCCGGAAAATCCGGCCCGCCGATCTCGCGGAGCCGCAAGCCCAGCTCGCCCCGGTCGAGCTTGGCGACGCCCAGGCCTTCGTGCGAGGGGAAGCCGGCCTCCTCGAGCGAGTGGGAAAAGGGATAGTGACCGATGTCGTGCAGCAGCGCCGCCATCCGCACCGCGAGCCGGTCCTCGTCGGCCACGCAAGCGAGCTCGCCCCGTTCTTCCAGCGAGCCGAGCGCCTTGCGAGTGAGGTGATAGGCGCCGAGCGCGTGCTCGAAGCGGGTATGGGTGGCGCCGGGATAGACCAGGAACGCGTGGCCCAGCTGGCGGACGTAGCGGAGCCGCTGAACGGTGGGGGTGTCGAGCGCCGCGAGCGCGGCGCGGTCGAGCCGGATGTTGTCCCAGAGGGGGTCGCGGATGACGTCGAAGTCGGGCGCGCTTGCCATCGGCTGACCGGCCTTGGAGCGGGCCATCACGCCCGCGGTCCTGCCTCCGCGACCGACGCAGGCACCTGCGAGCGGAACTGCTCGAAGTTCTCCCGGAACATCGCCGCGAGCTTGCGGGCCTGGACATCATACGCGGCCGGGTCGTTCCAGGTGCGCCGGGGATCGAGCAGATTGGCCGGCACGTCCGGCACCGCCACCGGGATCTCGAGGCCGAACACCGGATCCACCTGATAGCGCGCGCGATCCAGCGCGCCGCACAGCGCGGCACGCACCATCGCGCGGGTGTAGGGCAGCTTCATCCGCGCCCCGGTCCCGAACGCGCCCCCGCTCCAGCCGGTGTTCACCAGCCAGACCCGGGCGCCGTGCCGCGCGATCCGCTCGCCCAGCATCCCGGCATACACACTCGGATGCAACGGGAGAAACGGCGCGCCGAAGCAGGCGCTGAACGTGGCGGTCGGCTCGGTCACGCCCGCTTCGGTGCCGGCGACTTTGGCGGTGTATCCCGAGAGGAAGTGATACATCGCCTGGTCAGGCGTGAGCCGGGCGACCGGCGGCATGACCCCGAACGCATCCGCCGTGAGAAACACGATGTTGATCGGATGCCCGCCGACCCCGCCGGGCAGATGGTTGCTGATGTAGTGAATCGGATAGCAGGCGCGGGTGTTCTCGGTGATGCGGTCGCAGTCGTAGTCCACCGCCCGGGTGGCGGGGTCCAGCACCACGTTCTCGAGCACGGTGCCGAACGTCCTGGTCGCGTTGAAAATCTCCGGCTCGGTCTCGGCCCGGAGCCGGATCACCTTGGCGTAGCAGCCGCCCTCGAAGTTGAAGACGCCGGTATCGCTCCAGCCGTGCTCGTCGTCGCCGATGAGACTGCGCGACGGGTCGGCCGAAAGCGTGGTCTTGCCGGTGCCCGAGAGCCCGAAGAAGATCGCGGTGTCGTGGTCCGCCCCCACGTTGGCCGAGCAGTGCATGGGGAGCACGCCCTGTTGGGGAAGCAGGTAGTTGAGCACCGTGAAGATCGACTTCTTCATCTCGCCGGCGTATCGCGTGCCTCCGATCAGCACGATGCGCCGGGCAAAACTGAGGGCGACGAAGGTTCCGCCCCGGGTGCCGTGCCGCGCCGGATCGGCGTGGAACTCCGGGGCGTGGAGCACGGTAAAGCCGGGCTGAAAATGGGCCAGATCGGCGGGCTGCGGCCGGATGAACATGTGCCGCACGAACAGCGCGTGCCACGCGCTCGGCGTGATGAAGCGGACCGACAGCCGGTACGCGTGCTCCGCCCCGGCGAACAGGTCCTGCACGAAGAGCTCGCGGGTGTCGAGAAAGGCCCGCACGTCGGAGTGCAGCCGGTCGAACGCCTTCGAGTCCATCCGCGCGTTCTTGTCCCACCAGATGCGCGACTCGGAATCCGGCTCGGCGACGACGAACTTGTCCTTGGGGGAGCGGCCGGTCTTGGGGGTGGTCACCGCCGCGAACGCGCCGTGGTCGGTGACGACGCCTTCCTCTCGGCGCAGCGCGTATTCGATCAGCCGGGGAACGGTAAGGTTAGGGAGGATCCGCTCGGGATTGAGCCCGTGCTCTTCGAGGGTAAGCGTTTCCCGCTGGACGAATCTCGCCTGAACCGTCATATCTCCCACTGCGCGCGGGCGCGCGATCGAGGTCGCCGGGGCGGCGCAGGCGCCGCGGAGTCTGGTAAGATCGGCACGCCGCCGCGCCTAGGCAACCGACCGGGCCGTGCCGGGGTCCGGGCGTAGCCCCTGAGCCGCCGCAGCATCTTACGATCCATCCTATTGTCGTCGTTTCCCTTCGGCGTCTCGATGACTTTGATCACCTGGGCGAACCGGGGGTCGGTCATGAGCCGCCGGAACGGCTCCGGCCCGAGACTGCCCTCGCCGATCAGCTCGTGCCGGTCACGGCGGGAGGCGAAGGGGGTCTTGGAGTCGTTGAGGTGGATGCAGCGGAGCCGGCGGAGCCCAATGGCGCGCTCCCAGTGAGCCCAGACGCCATCGAAATCGCGCACCAGGTCGTAACCGCTGGAATAGAGATGGCAGGTGTCGGCGCAGAACCCGATCCGACGCCGCAGCGGGGCGGGGATCCGCGCCCGCAGCTCGGCCAGCTCCTCGAAGCTGCTGCCGAGCGCCGTGCCGGTGCCGGCCGTGGTCTCCAGCAGCACCATGAGCCGGCCCGGCACCGCCTGAAGGCAATGGGCATACGCGGCGGCGTTCCGAGCAAGACCCAAGTTGCGGTCATCAATGTAGTTGCCCGGGTGCGACACCAGATAGCGGATTCCCAGCGCGGTGCAGCGCTCGAGCTCGGCCCTGAAAGCACCTATGGAACGCAGACTTACCAATGGGTCTGGCGAGGCCAGATTGATGAGGTATGAATCGTGCGAAACGACCCCCCGCAACCCCGATTCCGCAACCGCACGCCGAAACGCGGCGCAGGTCTCGGCCGAGAGGGCCGGCTCGCGCCACTGGTTCGGCGTCTTCGTGAAGACCTGGATCGCGGTGGCGCCGATGGCGACACCGCGCGCCGGCGCTGTATCCACGCCACCCCGGACGGAGACATGAGCGCCCAGCAGTTCCGGTGTGGCAGACCGATGCATCTCGACTCCTGGCGATTGTGACCGACATCGAGCCGAATAATGGCGGTGAACGGCCCCGGGTCCTCCTGGTTGGGGACGTTTCCGCGCGCCCCTACGGGATGGAGCGGGCGTTGAGCCGCGCCGGCTTTCATGTGATCGAGGCCGCGGGCCCGGCGCAAGGTCAGAGCGACACCGGTGTGAAGCCCGACGTCACCGTAGTGACTGCCGCCGAGGCTGACGCCTCCCTGGGGATGCTGGTCCAGGCGCTCCAGGCCGCGTGGGGCGGGCAGGTGCCGCTGATCGCGGTGCTGGGCTCGCCCGATCGCGAAGGCCCGGCGCGCGCTTTGACCCTCGGCGCCGACGACGCGCTGGCTTCGCCGGTGCACCTGCCGGAGCTCTGCGCGCGGGTCGAGGCCAGGGCCCGCCGCCGCGTGGGCGATCGAGCGGGCGGAAACGGGCGAGTGCAGGAGCTGCTGCTCGATATGATCGAGCACGCCCGGATCGATCGCCGGCCGGCGGACGTACTCGAGGTCCTGGCGGAACGGATGGGTCGAACCCTCCCGCGCTGGGACGCCGCGTTCGTGCTCGCCGATGAACCGGAAGGCGGAGCCCGCATCCTGGCGGGCACCCGAGGGGTAGCATCAGGCGAGCTCCGAATCGACATCGAGCGCTACCCCGAGCTGGCGGAGTCACTCCGCACCGGACGCGCTGTCGTCGTGACCGACGTGGAGACCGATCCGCTGTTCGAGGCGGCCCGCCGGCGCTGGAGCTACGAGGGCACCGAGCTGCCGGTGCGCAGCGTCGCGGCGCTCCCGATGACGGCCGCCGATCGGATGGTGGGCGTGCTGCTCCTTCGGACCCGCGAGGCGGGCGCCAGTCTGAGCGCGAGCGAGGAGATGTTCGCGATGCAGGTCGCCCGCGCCGCGGCCCGCGTGGTGGACGCGGACCGCCGGGCGCCGGCCACAGCCAACGCCGCAGCGACCAGCGATCTGCTCACCGGGCTTCCCACCACCGACGCGCTGGACCGGCGGATCCTCGAAGAATCGGAACGGGCCAAGCGCTACTCGCTCGCTTTCAGTCTGGTCCTGCTCGACGTGGACCAGCAGGACGCGCTCAATACCCGGCTGGGTCGGCCCACCGGCGACCGGCTCCTGTCCGAGCTGGGGCGAATGCTGCAGCGTGAGGTCCGCGCGTCGGACTTCGTGGCCCGCTACGGCGGCGACGAGTTTGCGCTGGTGCTGGCCGAGACCGGGGCCCATGGCGCGCGCGAGCTGGTGCACCGGGTCCGGGCTCGGCTCGGCGTCGAATCGTTTGCCGGCTTGCCGGCGGGTGAGCGGCCGCGGGTCGCCGCCGGGATCGTGGCCTTTCCCCATCCGGCGGTGGAGGAGACGGGCGACCTGCTGGTGCTGCTCGAGGCCGCGCTGCGGCGTGGGAAGGGGCAGGCGGAGGAGCGGATCGGGGTGGCGGAGTAGCCTGACTTGATTTCCGGCCGGTGGCCAACGGGGACATGAACCGCCCTTTTCCGAAGCTCCAGGACAACCGGCTCGCTCCTCCCCGGGTCGCCGACCACGTCGTATTGATGCTGGTCGTGGTGATCTATGTAGGAGCGCGGCTCTGGCACATCAACAGCTACAGCCTGTGGGGCGGTGAAAGCTGGGGCCTGGCTCTCATTCGCCAGGACTGGCGCTCCATGATGAAAGACGTCGTGATGGACGTTGCTCATCCGCCGTTGTTCTACTTCCTCCTCAGGATATGGATCGCTATCGGCGGGGAGGGCCTCCTCTGGCTCAAGCTGCTGCCGGTGCTCTTCTCCATCGCGACCATCGTCCCGTTCGTCCTGCTCTGCCGCGAGCTGCGCCTCTCGCGCGGGGCGACCAGCCTCGCCCTCCTCCTGGCGGCCTGCGACGGCTACCTGATCCACTATGCCCAGGAGGTCAGGAGCTACTCGTTGCTCCTGTGTCTCGCGGTCACATCCGCCTGGTTGTTCGTTCGGTTTTTCAACGCGGATGACCACGTGCTACGGAAAGCAGCGATCCTATCCGTCGTCAATCTGCTCTTGGTCTACACCCACTATCACGGATGGTTCGTTGTCGCGAGCGAAGGCCTCTTTCTGCTGATCTGGGGCCGTCATCGCCTCGCCGCATTCGCCGTGTCGGTTGCGGGCCTGCTCGTCGCGTTCAGCCCCTGGGCATTCCTGGTGACTCGGGCAGCGCTCGCCCGAATAAAGATCGGTAGCGAATGGGTCCCGCGACCGGATCTGACCGAACTGAAGCTCCTCTACGAGAACCTGAACGGCCCGGCTCTCCCGTCAGTGCCCGGGGTGGCGTCCGCCGGGCTTCTGTTGTTTGCGGCGCCGGTGCTGCTCTGGCTTTGGCGGAGCCTCTCCCGGAGTCCGGCCGCCCCACGTGATCACCCCATCGTCCTGTGGTGGCTCATGTTCATGGGCCTCCTCCCGGTCGCTGCGCTCTTCCTCACGAGCCAGGTGGGTCGGCAATCGCTCTTTCTTGATCGCTATCTGATCTTCACGGCGCTGGCGTATTACGCGCTGATCGGCGCGGCCGTTCATCGCCTGCAGCCCGCTGGGCTCCGCGTCGCCTACGTTTGCCTCGTGGTGGCCTGGACCCTCACCGCGGGCCTCGGAGACCTCCGCACCAACCGGATGGCATGGGAAGGAGTGCAGCTGGGGAGCAGAGTGGATTATCGCTCCCTGACCGAGCGCCTGGTCGAGGCGGAAGGTGCGTCTACCGGTGACGTGCCCCTATACCTGCTTTCGGGCAGCTCTAACGGGGTAGTTGCGGGGGGGTGGGCCATCTCGACTTCCGTGGGCTTCTACCTGGGCGAGCTCGCCCACGAGCCCTGGAAGCCGGAGTTCGGGCCCCGCGGGACCCTCTGGTCTGGCCGGCGGGGAAGGTTTCTCACGGTCTCCGAAACAGACCTGCTCAAGATCATCCGGACCTCCCAGGGCGAGCACTTCTGGTTGGGATACATGCAATCCGATCCCGCGCCCGGTCCGCAACCCCGGCAGGTGCTCATCGAGCACGGGCTCGAGGTCGGTCCAGCCATCGAGCAGGTCGAAAACGCGAACCGAGTCGTTCTGCTGCCGGTCCAGCCTCCTCACTACCGTCAGTCACTAACCGAGGTCGCCCCGACCGGCCGCGCGGTGGCTGTTGCGGCAACGCGACCGCATTTGCAGCAATGTTTCCCCGGCTTTCCCGCCTCCAAGCCTGTCTCGTCTCGGTCCATAATTTGCACACCTGTTGCGGTAACACCACAGTAGCTCACTAGGGCGCAGAGATCCAACGCTCGCGTAGCGTTTCGGTGCATGGCCGAGCTCATACCCCTTGCGTCGAGCGTCTCAGCGCCGTACAAGGGCGTTCGGACACTTGTCACTGGTGCATCGGGGTTCATCGGACGCTGGGTCGCCCGGCTGCTGTCGCGTGCGGGTGCGGATCTGGTGATGGCGACCCGCGACCCGAGTGGGTTACGCAGCGTCGTCAACCAGCTCGAGATCGATGGCGAGGCACTCCGGGCCGACCTGGGCGACGAAGCCGCGGTGGACGCCCTGGTTCGGCGGGTTCGCCCCGCGGTGACGTTTCATCTCGCGGGCTACGGGGTGGACCGCGACGAGACCGATGAACAGGAAGCCCGCCGAATCAATGTCCTGGCGGTGCGGTCGATTGCCGACGCGGTCGCTCGCTGGGGAAGTCGGGACTGGCCGGGTCCCCAGCTGCTCCACGCGGGCTCGGCCCAGGAGTACGGCGTCTCGGGAGCCAACCTCGACGAGGGCGCTCCCGCGCGGCCGACGACGGTTTACGGGAAGACGAAGCTCGAGGGCAACGTGCTGCTGATGGAGCGGGGCGGGCACCCGAATCTGCGAGCGCTGGCGGTGAGGCTCTTCACGGTGTATGGACCCGGTGAACGCGCGAGTCGCCTGCTCCCCTCGCTTATGCGAGCGGCCGAGAGGGGCGAGCCCATCGCGCTCACGGCAGGCACGCAGCTCCGGGACTTCACCTATGTAGGCGATGTGGCCGAAGGATTTCTGCGGCTCGGGGTCTGCGAAGCGCCCGGCCGGTGCATCGTGAATCTCGCGACCGGCCGCCTCACGTCGGTGCGGGAGTTCGTCGAGATCGCGGCGCCGATCCTTGGGCTGCCGCCGGAGCGACTCAACTTCGGGGCTCTGCCCACGCGCCCGGAGGAGATGGAGCACGATGCGGTCACTCTCGTCCGGCTCCGGCAGTTGACGGCGGGGTGGCAGCCCGGCACGAGCATCGGTGAAGGCGTGAGGTCGACGGTGGCCCGACCAATCTCGGGGATGACATGAGCACGGTGCCTGGTCTCTCGCTCGTGATGCCCTGCTATAACGAGGAAGCCATCGTGGGTCAGACGG
>DASQPE010000118.1:0-2651 GCA_035644115.1 Gemmatimonadales bacterium | reverse complement strand
CCGTCTGAGGTGACCACGCCCAACGCGGCGAGCTCGCCCAGGGCCTGCTCGACCTGGGTCGGCAGCAATCCCGACTCGCCCACGAGCTCGTGGAAGAAGGAGGCCCCGCGCTGGGTCAGCACTTCGCGCACCCGGCGGGCGTACTCGGACAGCGCGGCGTCTTCGGCCAATGTTCGATCGGGCAACCACTGTTCCGCATGCTCCCGCATGAAGAGCGCGATGGGAGTGGTCCGAATCGGTCCTGCAGCGGCGCGTGCCACGGTGGTGCCGTCTGCCTGTCCGCCTGCCTGCCTGTCCGCCCATCCGCCTGCCCGCCCCCCGAGCCGTCCCCACGCGACCCGCCCGGTCAGGCACAAGGTATCGAGCAGCGCGGGATCGTACTCCTCGCACCGCGCCGCGAGCACGTCGCCCTCCCACGCGCCGGCCGGCAGCTCGAAGCCGTCCAGCTGGTCCACCACCGCGGCGACCCCCTCTAGTCCGGCGACATGATGCTCGGAATCGACCCGCTGCCAGGCAAACAGGAACCGCATGAAGTCCGCCGTCGAGACCGGCTCGATCTCGGCGCGAAGCCGGGTGATCGTGTAACGGTGGATCCGCGCGAGCAGGCGGCGGTCGCACCACTCGAGCGCCGCCTCGGAATCGCTGAGACCCGGCGTGAAGTGCCCCCGCAGCACCACACCCTCGGCCTCGAGTGCGGTGAGCGCGGCCTGGACCTCGAGCTCGGTGAGGGCCAGCGACCCGGCGAGTCCCACGGCAGCGGTGGGACCGAGAATGCCAAGCCGGCCGCGCAGCAGCTCGCGCAGCGCGACGTCTCGGGAGGGGGCGGCATCGGTTCCGGAGACGGGCGGCAGCGGGTCAGGTTGCATTGCCGCGAGCTCTGCCAGCCGCTCGGTCGCGACCCACACGACGAGGCCGGTCGCTCCGATGGGGAGTGCCTGCGCCCGGCCGGCCGCTGTCAGCTCATCGAGCCACGGCTCCCAGGAACCCGACTCCCCACCAGCCCGACCTTCTCCTTCGGTGAGGAAACCGGAAGTGAGGAGGGCGTCGTGCAGCTCGTCGGCGTTGCGGGGATCGGGCCAGGCCTCGGTCCGCACCCGCTCGATGGCCGCGATGTCGAGCGCGCCGAGATCGTCGGCCGAGCCCGGCTCGAGGGTGCGGCGGGCGTACACTGCCTGGGTCCGTCGCTCCTCCAGCGGCGCATCGTCGAGGAAGGCGTAGGGTCGCGCGTTCAGGATCTCGTGCGCGAGGGGGGACGGCTCCGGCAGATCGCGCGCGATACAACGGATCTCCCCGGCGCCGATCCGCCGCAGCACCGCGGTGAGCCCCTCCAGGTCCATCGCCTCGTGCACGCAGTCGTCGATGGTCTGGCGCACCAATGGGTGATCGGGGATCTCGCGGTCACCGGGGATGTTCTCCAGGCAGGCGGCGGCATCGGGGAACGCCGCGGCGAGCAGGTCGTCGGCTTCCATGCGCTGGAGCTGGGGCGGCACCTTCCGACCGCCGCGATTCCGCGGGATCGCGAGGGCAATCGTCGCGTTCCAGCGCCAGCGGGTGCCGAACATGGGCGCGTCGAGCAGCGCCTGCACCAGGATGTCGCGCACGGTGTCGGGGTGGAGGAACCGGAAGACCGTGTCCAGCGGAAACGAGTGCTGGGGTCCCAGCGAGAGCAGCAGGGCGTCCTCGGTGGCCGCGGCCTGGAGCTCGAAATTGAACTGGCGGCAGAATCGCTTCCTGAGCGCGAGTCCCCAAGCCCGGTTCACCCGGCTTCCGAAGGGAGCATGGATGACCAGCTGCATCCCGCCCGACTCGTCGAAGAAGCGCTCCGCGACGATGGTCTCCTGCGTCGGCAGGGTGCCCAGCACGCGCCGCGACTCGGCGAGGTAGCTCACCAGCTGACCGGCAGCGACCCGCTCGACGCCGGGCTCCGAGGCCCCGTCGGTGCTCGTCGGCGCGATCAGTGAGGCCACCCAGGTGGTCGTCTGCTCGCGGTCGTCCAGCCGGGCATCCAGCTCATGCCGAAGGTCCGAGACCGCCCTCGACAGCTCGGCGCTCCGGGCCGGGGCTTCACCCAGCCAGAACGGAAGGCCGGGCGGCTGCCCATGCGCATCTTCGACCCGCACGACGCCCTGCTGCACCCGCAGGATCCGCCAGGAGAGATTGCCCAGCTGAAAGATGTCGCCCGCGGTGCTCTCGACTGCGAAGTCCTCGTTGACCGTGCCCAGGAACGTGCCCTGCGGCTCGAGCACGACCCGGTAGTCGGCCGTGTCGGGGATGGCACCGCCCGAGGTGATCGCAAGCAGGCGCGCACCCCGTCGCCCCCGGAGCCGCCGGTTCACCCCGTCGTGGTGAATCAGGGCGGCTCGACGGCCGCGCCGAGTGGTGAATCCCTGGGCCAGCATCTCGACCACGTTGTCGAACTCGGCGCGATCCAGGGCGCGGTAGGGATACGCCCCGCGGACCAGCTCGAACAGATCGTCCACCGGCCAGTCGTCGCACGCGACCTCGGCGACGATTTGCTGGGCGAGCACGTCGAGCGGCTTGTCGCGCAGGATCAGGCGATCGAGCTCTCCCCGGCGCACCGCCCTGATCAGCGCCGTGCACTCCAACAGCTCGTCGCGCGAGAGCGGGAAGAGGCGCCCTTTGGGTGTCCC
>DASQPE010000117.1:0-12428 GCA_035644115.1 Gemmatimonadales bacterium | reverse complement strand
CGTATCACGGGGTCAGGATCACGTCAAGCGATCTGTACTGCGGATTTGACAGCCATCAGCTAATCCGTACTGTCAGCTACTACCAAAAATATCCCGAAGCCGAGCCAACTCACCGTACGACGATCAGCTCGCCGCGCATGTCATACGCCCGGTGCGGCGTGCAGAAGAACCCGTAGTGGCCCGGCGGTAGCCTAGGAACGACCAGCCGGTACTCCGTACCGGTCCGCTCCAGGATGGGGCCGCTCAGGTCACCGGTCCGACTCGACATGGCGGCATTGAGGGCCTCGTGAGCCGCCGGCGAGAGGCGGTCCGGGTCGAACGCGATGTTGTGGGGGGCGCCGCTCGACACCTTGAACCGGATGATGTCACCGGGTCGAACGGTCACGCGCCCCGGTACGAACCGATAGACCTCGCGCTGGGGGTCGACTTCCAGCCGCACGACTTGAACTTTCTGCGCCTTTGCCGTTTCGGCCCCAGCCAAGGCCGCGAGCCAGACCAGTCCAGGAATGAGACACTTTGCGCCCCAACTGGGCGGGTCATAATTTGTCTTGGGGTGGGGTGTTTGCATGAGGGTCACGGCTCCCACCGGAAGGACCGACCGTGGGTCGTCGGGGAGTGAAGGAGTACCGGGCGCCGGAAGCGTTGATCTTGATCGCGGCAGATCGGGACCAAAAAACGCTGGTGTGCCCTTCCTGCGGCTCCGCTGCCGTCGATCGCAGCCCACCGCGCTCCAAAGCCGACCAGCACCCCAGCGCCCGGGTCACACTGCACTGCACGGCCTGCAGCCGAAGCGCGGTGTACATCGACCGTGGAGCAGGCTCGCAAATCCCCGAGGCGCCGAGGGTCCGTTGAGGCGGCTCACCCGGCTCCGACTACGGATGCCGCGGACCCGTCCAGAATCCGCCGGACCGCGCTGAGTAGCTCCCCCGCCCGGAACGGCTTATTGAGCAGCGTGGTCGTGGCGGCGGCCCGGGTGAGAGCCGGATCGAGCTCGCTGTAACCCGACACGAACAGTACGCGTACCCCCTCCCGCAGTCCGGTCAGCCGTTCGGCCAACTCGAGGCCACCGATCTCCGGCATCATGATGTCGGTGACCAGGAGGTCGAGCGGTCCATCGTATCGTTTGAGCATCGCGAGCGCTTCTCCGCCGTTGGCCGCCTCCAGCACGGTGTAGCCCCGCTGGCGTAAAACCCGGGCGGCCATCACCCGGACCGAGTCCTCGTCTTCTACCAGGAGCAGGGTCTCACCCGCCACGGCGTCGAGCGCCGGCGCCGAGGACGTTGCCTGCCGGGGCCCCGTGATCTTGGCCACGGGGAGGTAGACGCTGACCGTGGTGCCCCTCCCCAGCTCGCTGTCGATCCAGATGAAGCCCCCGCTCTGCTTGACGATTCCGTACGCGGTGGCGAGGCCGAGTCCGACCCCTTCGCCGGCGCGCTTGGTGGTGAAGAACGGCTCGAAGGCCCGGGCCCGGGTGGCCGCGTCCATCCCCCGCCCCGAGTCGCGCACCCGTAGCACCGCGTAGTCACCCGCCGGGATCTCCACGCCTGCGATGGTCCGGTTCCCCACCTCCAGACGGAGCGCCGCGGTCTCGAGCTTGAGCTCGCCGCGCTCCATTCCGGCCAGTGCGTCCCGGGCGTTGATGACGAGGTTGAGCGCCACTTGCTCCAACTGGCTCCGGTCCGCGATAACCGGACCGAGCGCGCCATCCAAACCGAGCACCACGTCGATCCGATCGCCCAGCAGTCCCCGGAACGTGCGCTCCATGGCCGCCACGACGTCGTTGAGGCGGAGCTCCCTCGGCTGCAGCACCTGCTGGCGGCTGAACGCCAGGAGTTGCCGGGTGAGCTCGGCCAATCGCAGCGCGGCCTGGCGGATCTCCTCGATCTCCTGCCGGCGCGGATCCCCCATCGGGAGGTCGGTCGTGAGCAGATCGGAATAGCCCAGAATCGTGCTCAGCATGTTGTTGAAATTGTGCGCGATGCCCCCGGCGAGCTTCCCGATGGCCTCCAACCGCTCGACCATGTGCAGCCGACGCTCCAGCCGGCGACGCTCGGATACGTCCACGAAATAGCCCTGGATCTCGACCACGCGTCCTTCTTCCAGCCGGGGCACCGCGTGCTGGAGCACGTGGATACGGGTGCTGTCGCCGCGGGTCAGCTCCATCTCGTATCCGTCCAGCGGCGCGCCACGGGCGAGCAGGGCGCCGAAGTCGGCCGCCGCGACCGGATCCGATATGACGTCGGCCCAGGTGTGCCGGCAAGCCTCCTCGACCGATGGGAAGCCGAGATGCGCCGCCAGGGCTGGATTGCAGAGCAGAATCCGGCCATCGGGGGCCGCGACCCACTTGCCCGCCGGATCGGTTTCGAAGAATTGGCGGAAGCGTTCTTCCGCATGATCCCGCAGCCGGACGGATGCTTCCCGGACCCGCAGCAACACATCGACCCGGGCCAACAGCTCCGGTGTCTGCACCGGCGTCTGGATCAGCTCGTCCACCGCGGTCCACAGAAACCGGGCGAAGAGCCCTACGTCTTGGGGCGTGGTGACCAGCAGGAAGGGCAGCAGCGCCGGAGCCTCAGAGCGCTTTCGCTCGGCGATCCGGCGCCACAGTCGTTGAAGTGTCGGGCCATCGACCACCCCGAGATCGTACCGTCCGGCAAGGGCGGCTTCCGACTCACCGATGGTGACGCGGCGGCTCCGGCCGAGCATGTCGGCGAGCAGGCTGGCACTCTCCGAGTCGGACAGAAGAAGCAGGACCTCTCCGGTCGCGCCCTCGGCGGCGTGCACCATGCCCGGCTACTCGGGGGTGCTGAAGATCCGGCTCCAGCGGATCGCCGTGATGAATGGCAGCGATCGCCAGTTGCTGGAGTCGTAGCTGTAGTAGACCAGGAGCGGCCTTCCCCGGACGTTCTGGCGGGGCAGGAATCCCCAATAGCGGCCGTCGTAGGAGCTGTCCCGGTTGTCACCCATCATGAAGAAGGAGTCGGCCGGCACTACGATCGGCCCCCAGTCCTGCAGATCGGGTTTGTAGCTCGCGGGGTCACGCTTGACGAGGTGAGGCAGTTGCCATTCCCGCATCTTGACCCGCTGGACGGGGTCTTCGGATCGGCTGGGGTCGGTATGGATCGCATAGGGCTCGTCCACCTTCTCGCCGTTCCGCCACAGCTCCCCATTTTCCATCCAGAGGGTGTCGCCCGGCATGCCGATCAGCCGCTTCACGACCTTAAGGCCCTCCTCTTCGACCGAGTCGAAGACGAGAATGTCGTTTCGCCTGGGTTCCCGAAACGCCGGAAAATGTGCGTGCACCAGCGGGACTTCCGCGCCGTAGAGGGCCTTGTTCACAAACAGGAAGTCGCCGATCAGCAGGGTGTTTTCCATGCTGCCGGACGGAATCCGAAAGGCCTCGACCAGGAAGGTGCGGAGGAGGAACCACACCAGTAACGCGACGATGATCGACTTGGTCCACTCCCACAGCCAGACCGCGAAGGATCGGGCAGGCTGAGCAGCTGGCGAAGGTCGTGATGCGGCCGGGGTCTCGGTCTTTGGTGAGGCGGTCATGTCAGGCACCCAATGCTTCGTGTGGTCCGGGCAGCAGCTTACTCCCGGAACTTATCGGTTCCGGCAACATAACCTGGCGGACACAGTCGGGCCCAAACATACGCTACTCTCGGAGCGCCGCCAGCACTTCGGCCGCATGGCCCTCCGGCTTCACGTTCTCGAAGACGCGCGCGACGCGCCCCTCCCGATCGATCAGAAAGGTGGTCCGCAGGATGCCCTGGTATGTCCTCCCATACCTCGATTTTTCACCCCAGGCGCCGTAGGCCGTGGCGACCTGGTGATCGACGTCAGCCAGGAGCGGAAACGGAAGGTTGTACTTCTGCTTGAACTTCTCGTGGGACGCCACCGAATCGGGCGAGACGCCGAGCACCACCGCGCCAGCCTGCTCGACGTCCTTCCAGCTATCGCGGAACTGGCAGGCCTCCTTGGTGCAACCGGGCGTGTCGTCCTTGGGATAGAAGTAGAGCACCACTGGGGTACCGCGGAGGTCTTTCAAGGCCACCGTCTTGCCGTCGTCGGCCGGGAGCGAGAATTCGGGAGCGTTTGAGCCTGGCTTGAGCATGATCTTCTCCTCTCAACTGTCTCGGCGCACCGCGGGAGCGCGCTCGACCACCTTGGGCGCCACCGGCGCACCTTCGGACAATCGCTCCTGCCCTCCGACGACCACCAGGTCGCCACCGTCAATGCCCTTCCTCGCTTCGACCCAGCCGGGGGTGCGGACGCCCAGGTCGACCTGTCGTCGGGTGGCTTTGCCGTCTCTCGCCACCCAGACGAAGCTCAACCCTTGCAGGGGCAGGACCGCGTCCTCCGGGATCACGATGGCTCCGGTCCTAACGTTGGTCGCCAGGCGGGCCTCGATGAACATGCCGGCCTGGAGCTCCCGCTTTCCGTTGGGGACCTCAGCCTTCACCAAGATCGTTCGGCCGGGCAGCTGCACCACCGGATCCACGAAGTCCACGACGCCGGCGAACTCTCTTCCCGGCAGCGAGGCGACGCGGAACACGACGTTCTGCCCCACCTTGAGCCGATCCGCGTAGCGCTCGGGGACCTGGAACACCGCCCGCTGGGGATGGACCGTCTGGATTGCGGCCAGTCGGCTCGCGGTCGTCACGTAGTCTCCCAGGCTTACAAACCGCTGGCCGACCACGCCCCCGAACGGCGCTCGAACCGTGGTACGCGAGAGCCGAAGTGACAGCAGCTCGTATTGAGCCTGGCTGCTCCGCGCGGTGGCTTCGGCGCGCTCGAGGTCTGCCTGGGACGAGGCTTGCTGCCCCATCAGTCCGCGGGTCCGCTCCAACGCTTGTCGCGCGAGGTCGCGGTCGGCTTCGGCCCGGGCGACCTCGGCCTTGAGCTCACCGTCGTCCACCTTGAACAGCGGGGCCCCCCGCGTAACCTCCGTCCCTTCCCGGACCAGAATCTGCGCCAGGCGTCCCTCGATGTCCGGCCGGATCTCGATCGATTGGATCGCCTCGATCTGGCCGGAGGCGAGGATCGCGTCGACCACCGTATCGGTGCGGGCGGCTGCGACCTCCACCGGCATAGCCGGCGGGGAGCCACCTGCGGCTCCCGCCTTGGACTCGGGCGATGCTCTGGTGCATGCCGGCAGTGCGACGGCCAGCAGCACTATGAGAGGCATTCTCACGGGACGTCCTTGCTCGGAAACAACCGACGGCCGATAATGACTTCCAGTCCCGCCAGCGCGAGACGGGTCGAATAGTCGGCTTGCACAACGTCAGCCTCGGCCTGGGTCAGATTGGTTTGGGAGTCCAGCAGCTCGACGATAGTAGTCGCGCCGGACCGATACCGCGCCTCCTGGACCCGAAAGTTCTCGGCGGCGGCGGCAAGAGCGCTCCGCGACAGGTCCACGGTAGCGCGGGCGGTCCGGTATGCCTCGTAGGCTTCCGTCACGTCGCGCTGAGCGCCGCGCTCCAGATCTTGCCGAATGGCCCGGGAGACGTCCCGGTTCACCCGCGCCTGGGTGACGGCGATCTCCCGCTGCCCGAGGTCCCACAACGGCCAGCTCACCGTGAGCGTGAGGGAAGAGATGTTGCGGGCAGTTGGGAAGAACTTGGAGTCGAAGGTCTGGTTGGCGCCGGAGAGCGTCACCGAGGGGAGATACTGGCCGCGCGCCCCGCGAAGCAGCGCGTTCGCCCGGCGCTCGCCGGCCCGCGCGGCCCGGTACTGCGGGCCGCGCTCGAGCGCCTCGGTGACCGCCTCCGGCAGCGCAACCGGAAGCTCCGGTGGGGGCACGCTGTCCGGAGCGGCTGCGGCCAGGGGCCCTCGCTCACCAACCCGACGCCCAAGCTCGAGTTGCGCCACCAGAAGCCCGGCCTCGGTCCGAGTGAGATCGATGCGGGCCCGGGTGGCTTCCACCGTGAGCTGGAGTGAGTCGGACTGCACGGCGGCGCCAGAAACCACCCGGGCCCGCCCGACGGTCAACTGCTGGTCGGCCCGCCGCAGTCGCTCGCTCGCCACTCGATGAAGCGCCTGATTCGCCAGAACTCCGTAGTAGTCCGATTCGATCAGAAACGCGGTCCGAAGTCGCTGCTGCAACTCGGATGCTTGGGAGCTCTCCAGCTCGGCCCGGGTGGCGCTCAGATCGGTGAACTTGGCAAAGCGAAAGACCTCGTAACTGGCCCCCACGGTCGCCGTCACCGAGGATGACTGGGGCTGCAGAGTCCCGATGTTGAAGAACTCGGCGGAATACTTGGTGGCGTCGAGCTGAGCGCTAAGCGAAGGCACCAGAAACGCCAGCCGCGCGGCGCGCCGGCCCCACTCGGCGTTGTCCACCTGCCCCAGCGCGCGCACATAGTCCGGATCCAGCTGCGTGGCGCGACGAAGCGCTTGGGCCAAGGTGACGGTCGGGATCGTCTGCTGAGCCCTCACGAGTTTCGCTCCCGACAGCAATGCGATCATGACCAATGCAAGCCCCTGCCGCCGGCTCACTCGGCCTCCGCGACCACCGGCTCGCCGGCGAGCGCCGAACGGCGAGTCCCGATCCGCTGGTGAAGCCGGTCGAAGGCCAGGTACACCACAGGCACGAGGAACAGAGTCAGCACGGTCGAGAGCAGCATGCCCCCGATGATCGCGTAGCCCAGGGGGCGGCGACTGGCGGAGCCGGCCCCGAGGCCAAGCGCGATCGGCACCGCGCCCATGATGGTCGAGACCGACGTCATGAGGATCGGCCGGAGGCGAATCCGGCCCGCCTCCCGCACCGCCTCCGCGGCGGCCAACCCGCGTTCCTTGAGCTGGTTCGCGTATTCGACCAGCAGGATCGAGTTCTTGGTCACCAGGCCGATCAGCAGGATCATGCCGATCTGGCTGTACAGGTTGATCGTGGAGCCGGCGATCCACAGCGTGAGCAGCGCCCCAGTCACCGCGAGCGGAACGGCCAGCAGCACGGTGAACGGATGTATCAACGACTCGAACTGGGACGCCAGCACCATGAACACCACGACCAGCGCGAGCAGGAACGCGAAGTAGAGTGACGAGCCGCTCTCCTCGAGCTCGCGCGACTCGCCCGCCAGCGCGGTGGAGCTTCCCGGGGGCAGCACTTCGGTCGCGATGCGATGCAGTGAGTCGATCGCCTCGCCCAGGGTGAACCCCGGCGCCAGCGAGGCGGTAAGCGTCGCCGACCGGACCCGGTTGAAGTGGTTCAGCTCGCGCGGGCCGACCCCCTCTTTCACCGAGGCGACCGCCTCGAGCTTCACCAGCTGGCGGTCCCGCCCTCGGAGGTAAAGGCCCGTCATGTCGCTGGGCGTGGCCCGCTCACGGGGATCGAGCTGCACGATCACGTCATACAGCTTGTTGTTCCGGGTGAACGTGCTGGTCCGGGTGCCCCCAAGCAACGTCTGCAGCGTGGCGGCGACGTCGCCCACGGGAATGCCCAGATCCTCGGCCCGGTCTCGGTCGAAGCTCACCGTCAGCTCGGGCTTGTTCACCCGGAGATCGGTGTCCACGTTGACCAGTCCTTTGATGCCGGCCGCCCGCTTGACCAGCGTGTCCACCCCTTTGGCGAGCTGCCCGAAGTCGGGATGCTGGATCACGAAATTGACCGGGCTGCCCCATCCGAACGCAGGCGGATTGTTGGCGAACGCAAACACGCCCGGGATGCCGAACAGCTGGGGCTGGATCTCGTTGATGATATCCTGGACCGTGCGCGTGCGGACCGAGAAATCGTCCAAATTGCTGAAGATGATCCCCCGGCTCACCCCATCGCCGAGGTTGACCACGCTGAAGTAGCTCTGGATGCCCGGGGTCTTGTCCAGCACGGCTTCAGCCCGTCGCTGGTAGCCGTCGGTGTAGGCGAGCGAGGATCCCTCAGGGGCGATGATCAGCGTCATGAACCAGCCCCGATCGGTCGGCGGCACGAACTCCCGCTTCAGCGATCGAAAGAGCACCACCGCGACCAGCAGCACGGCCACCGCGCTCACCCCGACCAGCAACCGGTGTTCGAGGGCCAGCCCAAGGGCGCGGCCGTACCACTCGGCCAGCCGGTTGAACCCGCCCTCGAGAGCCCGGTAGACCCGGCCGTGCCGCTTGGGCACTCGCAGAATCCTGGCGCACAGCATGGGGGTGAGCGTGAGGGCCACCAGGCCGGAGAGCACCACCGAGCCGGCGACCGCGATCCCGAACTCATTGAACAGCCTGCCGGTCGAGCCCCGGAGGAAGGCAAGCGGAGTGAACACCGCCACGAGCGAGACGGTGGTGGCGATCACGGCAAACCCGATCTCATTGGTGCCGCGGCGGGCAGCCGTCTCGGGATCTTCCCCCAGCTCCTCCTGATGGCGAAAGGCGTTCTCGAGCACGATGATCGCATCGTCGACCACGATGCCGATTGCCAGGGTGAGCGCGAGGAGCGTGAAATTGTTGATCGAGAACCCGAGGAAGTACATGATCGCGAAAGTCGAGACAATCGAGGCCGGAATCGCGAGCCCTGGGATGATCGTGGCGCGGAAGTTTCGGAGGAAGACAAAGATGATCACCACGACGAGGCCGGCCGCGAGGAGCAGGGTCCCCTCCGCCTCCGTGATCGACCGCTTGACGAAGGTGGACTGGTCGAAGGCAACGACCAGTTTTACCCCGGGTGGGAGCGCCTGCTGAATCCTGGGCAGCTCGGCGCGGATGGCGTCGGCGACGTCGAGGATGTTGGCCTTGGACTGGCGGATCACGCCGATCGCTACCGCGGAGGTGCCATTGAACCGGAGCGCGCTGCGCTCGTCCTCGGCGCCGAGCTCGACGCGCCCGAGGTCCTCGAGCTTCACCAGCTGCCCGCCCTGGCTCGAGACCACCAGATTGGCAAACTCGCTGGGTGATTTGAGCTCGCCCAGGGAGCGCACGGTGAACTCCCGGCGCTCTGATTCGATCCTCCCCGCCGGCACTTCTACGTTGCGGGTGCGGATCGCCTGTTGCACATCCTGCACGGTCAGGCTGCGGGCGGCGAGCTCGGCCGCGGAAAGCCAGACCCGCATCGAGAACCGCCGCTCGCCGAAGATCCGGGCGCTCCCCACGCCGGGGAGCGTCTGGAGCCGCTGCTTCACCAGGCGGTCGCCTATGTCCGAGAGCTGAAGCAGGTCGTAGTTCTCCCCGGACAGCGCGAGCCAGAAGAACGGCTGCGCGTCGGCAGCCTCCTTGGCCACGACCGGCTCGCGCACGTCGTCCGGCAAGCGGCCCCGCACGCGGCCGACCTTGTCGCGGACGTCCTGGGCGGCGGCTTCCACGTCGCGATCGAGGGTGAACTCGAGACTGATGCGGCTGAACCCCTCCTGGCTCGAGCTGGTGAGGGTGCGAAGCCCCTGGACCGTGCTGAGCTCCTCCTCGAGGATGTCCGTCACCGCCGATTCCACCACCTGAGGATTGGCCCCGGTGAGCTCCGTAGTCACCGATACAATGGGCGGATCGACGTCCGGGTACTCCCGCACCGCGAGGCGGGAGTACCCGATCACGCCAAACAGCACCAGGGCGGCGCTCACCATGCTGGCAAACACCGGCCGGCGGATCGAGACGTCGGAAAGCTTCATGGGCGGTCCGGCGAGGGGTGTCCGATACTACGCGAAGGGCCGGCGGGAGATTCAGCAGCTCGACCGGGTTCGCCCCCATTGAGTAGATTGAAAGCCTCTCACCCCGGCCACCGACAATGAGTCAGAAGCTGTCCTCGCGCCAGCAGGCGCAACTCACGTTTCTGCAGACTATTCCACCCAAGTTCCCTCGCATGATGGCGGTGATCGAGCAGATGGCGGCGCTGCGGGCCGACGAGGCCGTCGTGAGGGGGTTCGCCCGGCAGCTCGACGAGCTCAAGGCCCAGGCCCAGGGATTCAACCTCGCGAAGCTCGGTGAAACGTTGGGTGTGATGGCAACGATGTTGCGGAGGACCGGCGGCTTGCAGGTGCGGGTGCGGGGGTTGCGGGAGCTGCTGGGGAGCCTGAAGATCAACTACGATGCGGCATTGCGAGCAGCGAACACGCCGGAGGCGGACGGAGCGGACTGACGCCGCCTCACTGATCGCGGCGAGCCAGCACCCGATCGATGATCGGTCCGCAGAAGAGCACGATCATCGACGTGATGAGCGCCCCGGCCAGCAGCGACACGAAGGTGAGAGCGCCCAGCACTGCCCCCGCTCCGATGGTTGCGAACAGCACGCCGAACCAGTGCACGGTCAGGCTCCTCGAGAAGGCAGTGGGACTGCGCGGTCGGTAGATTAGTCGCCGTTACCGAGCGCCGCAACTCCGGTGGCACCGTGGTTCCGATAATCATCCTCGCAGCCTTGAGGTGCATCCATGCGTTTCACCCGATGGCTTCCGGTTCTCCTCCTGCTGGCAGCGCCACTTGCGGCTCAGGCCAAGAAGGGCGCGAAACCGGCTGATCCGGACAAGCCCGTCTCGGGCGGCGGCAACCTGCCTGCCGGCTGGTCCGGCCGAACCGACACCAAAGGCAAAGAGGGGGAGGTCAGATTCGTGATCATGGAGAAGGGTTATCACGTCACCCTTGGGCCCGCCACCATCCTCTGGCGCGCCACCGACAAGGTCGACGGGGCCCTCCATGCCGTCGCGCTGTTCACCCAGACCAAGCCGTCCGCGCACCCCGAGGGCTACGGTATCTTCGTCGGCGGCCAGGGTTTGACCGGTGAGGCCGAGAAGTACACCTACTTCCTGATCCGGCAGGACGGGAAGTTCCTCATCAAGCGGCGCGACGGCGAGAACACGATCAACATCACGTCCACCTGGACGGCGCACCCCGCCATCTTGCTTCCCAACGCCGTCGGCGAGGCCACCAACCGCCTCGAGGTGACGATCGGGAAAAACCGCCTCGCGTTTACGGTAAACGGGAAAGACGTTTATACCGCCGATCCCCGCCTAATCGATGCGACCGGCATCGTGGGCCTCCGGATCAACCACAACTTGGACCTTCACATCGACGATTTCGCAGTTCATAAACAGTGAGAAGTAAGAAGTGAGAAGTGAGAAGGGGGCTCCGCGCAGCTACGGAGCCCCCTTCTTACTTCTTACCTCTCACCTCTTACCGCCTCACCGCGCCACCCGGGCTCCCCTTGCCAGCGCCGCTGCCGCGGCTCGGCGCACCGATTCGTCACCCTCACGCGCGACCCGCTCCAACGCGGGCTCGCGGCAGGGCGCGGCCACACTGGCAAGCGCGCGCACCGCCTCCAGCCGCCGGCCGGTGGAATAGCCCCCGCCCATCAGGCGCCGCCGCGCCAGGGCGACCGCCGCCAGCGCGGCGCAGGCCTCCGCCGACGCCAAGAGCCCGAGGGCCCCGACCATCGCACTCCAGGCGACGGCGTCGCGCTCCACCCCGAGGGCGGTGACGAGCGGCATGGCCATCGCGGTCGCATGCGCGCGCCCGATCGCTTCCGCGGCCGCGGCCCGGGTGGCGGCCGAGGGATGAGTCAGGGTCCTACCGAACGCATCTCCCGTCTCGAGATCGGGAAAGTCCGCCAGCGCGAGGAGGACGGCCCTCCGTACGCCGGGGTCGGCGTGGGTCAGTTGCTGCTTGAGCGCGGGTATCGCCTCGGGACGACCCATTTGCCCCAGGATGGCGGCGGCGTGCTTTACCTCGTGCAACTTGGGACTGCTCAGGAGCGGCAGCACGGAAGGATACGCGTCCGGCATGGCGCCAAGAACGCCGTGCAGGAATTGCCGCACGCCGACCGCGTTGCTCGCTCGGACTGCCTCGACCATCGCGTCGGCGCCGTCAAGCCCGGACCACCGCAGCACGTCAGCCACTCGCGCCTGCTCGGCCAGGTCCCTGAGGGCCAGATCGATGAACTCATCGAGTGCGCGCCGCGGGAGGTACCGTCGTGCGCCGATCATGAACGAGCGCCGCTCCGCAGCGGGGATCCGCGCGGCGTGGCAAAACAACGCATGACCGGCATCCAGTGCCTCGAGCCACGACGCGGCCGCCACTGCACGGGTGACACGGTCCCGAAGCCGTCCGACATCGGCCTCATAATGCTTGAGCACCCTGAGCCGGCGTTCCCCGGTGACCCGTCGATCCTCGGGCTTGCGGCGCTCGACTTGGCGCCATGGCTCAGGGCGCCACTGCCGCCGGTCGCGCCATGACCTGCGGTCGCTCTCGCCGCGGGGCGACGTAGACTCAGCGCCGGCCCCAACCAGCGCCAACCCGCCGGGAACCACGTTCGGCACCATCTCGACCCGCACGGCTCGGGTGCTCGGCACCGGGGTCGCGTCGTGCGAGAGAGCTCGCGCGACTCGCAGCAGCTCCTCCGGGCTGGCCCCGGCCGAGACTCGGAGCAGGTCCACCTGTCGCGCCCGCAACCGGCCGGCGAGCGTCAGGTCCTCGCTCACCGGCCCGTGGTCAAACCCCGATTCGACGACGATCGCATGATCCGCGACTGCCGC
>DASQPE010000116.1:0-5770 GCA_035644115.1 Gemmatimonadales bacterium | reverse complement strand
CTCCCGTTCAATACATTCCAGGTGAGGATGTTGATTTTTCCCAATTGGAACGGACGGAATACGTCACCTACTGCCCTTACAAAGGCGATTGCAATTACTACAGTGTTCCCGCTGGAGGAAAGAAGTCCGTCAATGCAGTGTGGTCATACGAGGATCCGTTTCCTGCCGTTGTGCAGATTAGGGGGCATGTTGCGTTCTATCCCGAGCGGGTAGATGAAATAGCAGAGCAGCCCCAACATGAAGAAAGCTCGACCGACAACGTGGCGGGCATCCTGGTGGACGGCGGATTGAGACTCTGAGAGAGCGAAGGGGATGGTTTTACCTGCGAGGACAACTTCAATGAGCCGGACTAAACAGGAAAAGAATAAGGCACTCGTTCTTGAGGCTTTTGACACTCTCTTCAACCAACGGGACTACGTAGCGGCCGAGCGCTACTGGTCCCCTCAGTACATTCAACACAGCGCTCACATCGCACCGGGTCGTCAGGGCCTGTTCGACCTCATCAAGAGTCTTCCGCCGACTCTCAACTATGAGCCAGGAACAATTGTGGCTGAAGGGGACGTCGTCATTGTGCACGGACGATTTTCAGGTTTCGGCCAGCCGGTGAACTGGATTGCCGCAGACATTCTGCGCATCGAGGACGGCATTCTGGTCGAGCACTGGGATGTGATCCAGGACGAGGCTTCGCGTGAATCGTCAAAGAGCGGGCTTCCCATGTTTGGTGACAAGTTTGACTAGCCCCCCTCTTACTTCTCACCTCTCACCTCTCACCTCTTACCTGCTCACTGTCCGCTGACTTTCACCGGCACGTTGCTGTTGCTCGCCGCACCGTTCCCCAGCGCGCTGGCGTTCGGCTGGCCAGCCTGGGCCCGGCCCCAGCACCAGGCCAGTTTGTCGGTCGTGAGGCCGCAGGCGTGGAACTGGCCGGCATCGATCGCCGCGAAGGTGAGGCTCCCGCTGACCGCACGCGCCTGGGGCGGGGCCGGCACGGCTACGCCGCTGCCGATGCCGAGCTGACCGAAGGTATTGTCCCCCCAGCAGAAGCCCTGGCCGCCCGTGGTGACGCCGCAGGCAAGCGCGTTGCCGGCGGACACGCTCGCGAACTGGACGTTGGACGCCACCGGCCCGGGTGTCGAGTTGAATTGCTGGCCCGACGGGCTGGTTGTGCCCAGCTGGCCTGCGTCGTTGAGTCCCCAGCAGTCGACCGTGCCCGAACCATCGGCGCGGACGGCGCAGGTGAGGCGGAACCCGGCGCCCACCACCGAGTACGCGACGGATCCGGTGATCGCAAACGGGCTCGGATCGAATGGCGGACTGTTTCCGCCCCCTCGGCCCAGCTGCCCGAAGTCATTGAGTCCCCAGCAGGCGACCGCGCCGTCCTGACCGCTGGCCCCCGAGAGAACGCCGCACGAGTGTCCCTGCATCGCGCTGATGGCCTTGAAGGGCCCGGCGGTGACCTGATTCAGCAACGGGTTCGGATTCGGCACTTGTAGGCCGGGGTTGTTCTGATTGCCCAGCTGGCCGGATCCGTTGAGCCCCCAGCAGTTGGCGAAGTTGGTGGTCTTGAGCGCGCAGGTATACTGCGCGCCTGCGCTCACCGACGTGAAGCTGAGCCCCGTCGCCGAGATCGGTGCGGGAGTAGAGTGCGGGCTCGTCGTCCCGTCGCCCAGCTGGCCGAAGTCGTTGGCGCCCCAGCAGTACACGGTGCCGGTCGAGCTCAAAGCGCATGCGTGATCCTGCCCCGCGCTCACCGAATCGAAGAGCACGCCGGGGGGGAGGCTCACCGCAACCGGCGTCGTGCGGTTGGTGGCAGTTCCGTCGCCTAGCTGGCCGGCCGTGTTGAGACCCCAGCAGTAAAGGGTGCGCAGCGGCGTGACCCCGCAGGAGAAGTCCTGCCCGGCGCTCACGGCGACAAACCGGAGCCTGGCTCCGATGGCCGCGGTGCCGTTCTTCCCCTCCGAGGTCGCGGTGATCGTCACGTCGCCGGCGGCAATGGCGCGCACCCGTCCGGTGTTGCTCACCGTCACGACCAGCGGGTTGGACGTTTGCCACGTCACCGTGCGCCCGGACAAGGTCCCGCCCGCGGCATCCTTCACCGTGGCGGTGAGCTGGAGCGAGTCACCCAGCCCGACCGCGGCCGCGCTCGGCGCGATCGTTACGCTGGCCACCGGCGGTATGATGACCCTGACGGTCGAGACGGCACTCTTGCCTTCGGACGTGCCGGTGATGGCGACCGTGCCGGCGCCGACGCCCTGCACCACCCCGAGCGAGGTAACGGTCGCGATGGCGGAGTTGGCGGAAACCCAGGCAAACACCCGCCCCGGAAGGGGCGTGTTGCCCGCAGCGAAGGCGGCGCCGGTCAGCGCGACGGTGGAGCCGGCGTTGACCGTGGGGGCGCTAGGCGCAACCGTCACCGAAGCCACCGTCGTCGCGCTCACCGCCAGAGTCAGCGATCCGCTCTTGCCCTCGGAGGTTGCAGTGATCTGGGTCGAGCCGGCCGCGACGCCGGTGACCACACCATGGTCATCCACCGTCGCGACCGCTGGGGTCCCGCTCTCGTAGGTGATGGTGCGGTTCGGGAGCGTGGTGCCATCCTGGCTCTTGGTCGTCGCCGTGAGCGGCGCGGTCGCACCGACGCCCACGACCGGATTCGCCGGCTCCAGGGTGACGCTGGCGACCGGGACGAGGTTGCCGGGGCCGACCGGTTCGGCGGTGCAACCGGCGAGCGCCAGCGAGACTAGCGCGGCGGCGATCAATCGCATCGGGAACTCGCTCGAAAATGGCGTCAAGGGATCGGGCAGGACGCGCCCGCTTCCGCGATGAGGTCTTCGATCGGGCGGGGCGGCGCCAGCGCGAAGCCCTGGGCGTAATCCACGCCCACCGCGCGCAGGGCCTCCACCGCGGTCGGGGTGTCCGCCCCTTTCGCGACGATCGGTATTCCCAGCACCCGGCCCGCCTGCGTCGCCGCCCGCGCGACCACTGCCTGCAATGGGTCGGCCGCGAGGTCGCGGGTGACCGCCGCGCTCAGCTTCAGCAGGTCGAGCGGCAACGCCTTCAGGTAGTGGAGCGACGACAGGCCACCCGCGAAGTCGTCCAGCGCCACCTGGCAGCCCAGTTCCCGCAGCTCGCGCGTGAAGGAGACGGCCTGCGCTAAGTCCGCCAACACGGCCTTCTCGCTGATCTCGAAGCACAGCGTCCGGGGCGCCAGGCGATCGCCCTGCAACCGTTCCCGGATCAGCCCGACCAGGGCCTCATCCCGGAGCGACTCGGTGCCGAGGTTGATGCAGCAAGGTGGCAGCGCAGCTTGGCCGGCGGCGGGGCGCCAGCCGGCCAGCCGCGCAATCGTGTGTCGCACCACCCAGTGATCGATCACGGACATCAGGCTGTAACGTTCCGCAGCGGGCAGAAACGCGCCGGCCGGCAGCAGGCCTCCCTCGGCGTCCTCCAGCCGGAGAAACACCTCCCAGAACCCCGGCTCGTTCAGCGCCGGTCCGGCGAGCGGGAGGATGGGCTGGACGTAGAGCCGGAACTGACTCTCCTCGAGCGCCCGGGTGATACGGGCGGTCCAATCGATTCGCCCACCGTCGGGCGGCGCGACCTCGTCGAACCGGGCCACGTGAATCCGATTGCGCCCCGCGTGCTTGGCCCGGTAGCAGGCGTTGTCGGCCGCCCGGACCGCATCGGATTCGTTGGTGCAGCTCGCGGTGATCTCGACCAGGCCGATGCTGACGCCGAGCGCGAACGGCGTGCCTTCCCAGGTGAAGCGGAAGTTCTGCACGGCGAGGCGGAGCCCATCGGCAATGCGGCGGGCCTGCTCCAGCTCACAGTGCTCCAGCAGGACGGCGAACTCGTCGCCGCCCAGCCGGGCCAGGGTGTCTCGAGCGCGGAGCTCTCCGCGCAAGAGCCCGGCGAGCTGCCGGAGCAGGGCGTCCCCTGCCACGTGGCCGCAGGTATCGTTGACCGTCTTGAACCGGTCCAGGTCCAAGTAGCAGAGGCCGTGCGTCGCCCCGGACTCGCGTGCGCTCGAGACCACGCGGCCCAAGCGGCGCTCGAACTCGCGCCGGTTGATCAGGCCGGTAAGCGGGTCGTGGGTGGCCTGGTGGGACAACTGCCGAGTCAGCTGGCGCTGCGGCGTCGTGTCCCGGAAGACCATGACGACGCCGCTGAGGCGGCCGGCGTGGTCATGGAGCGGCGCCGCTGACTCGTCGATGGCGAACTCGACACCGTCCCGGCGCACCAGGAGGAGATGGCTGGTGAGACCCATCGGCCGGTCCTCGTCCAGGCATCGCTCGGCCGAGGTCTCGATCGGTTCCCGGCTCGACTCGTTGAGCACGGTGAAGACCCGGGTGAGCGGCTCGCCCCGCGCCTCGGCCAGACTCCAGCCGGTCAGGTGCTCGGCCACCGGATTGAGGTACTCGACCATCCCCCGCCCGTCGGTGGCGATCACGGCATCGGCGATCGACGCCAGCGTGACCAGGGCGCGTTCGCGCTCCCGGAACAAGGCGGCCTCCGCCTCCTTCCGCTCGGTCACGTCGGTTTGCATGCCGATCATGCGCAGCGGCTGGCCCTCGGGGTCACGCTCCACCACCCGGCCGCGGTCATGGACCCACCGCCAGGCGCCCGGTCTGGTGCGCAGCCTGTATTCGGCTTCGTACCAGGACGTGGTGCCGGTGAGGTGGGCGGTCAGGCGGGTGCGCGCCTCGGGCAGGTCTTCGGCGTGGAGCAGGCCGTCCCGCAGGTGGGTTTCGCCGTCCAGCCCCTCCGGCTCGTACCCCAGCTTGGTGGTCCAGGCAGCGCCGAGATAGCGCGCACCCCCGGCCGCGTGCCATTCCCAGAGCCCGGTATCCGTCGCCAGGAGGGCGAGCGTGAGTCGCTCCTCGCTGACGGGGAGCTCCTCGCCGGGCGCACGCCGGCTTGGCGGCGGCGCCTGAGGCGACGCATGGGTTCGGGGGATGCGTGTGGTCACGGGTTCGGGGCGTTGGCCCAGAATGGATTGAGCCAAATATGTGCCGCGGATGACCGGATTGGCGAGGAGTCCGAAGGAACGCCGAAACAAGGCGTGAACAGGGGGCTCCGTTCCGCCTCGGAGCCCCTGTTCACTGTTCACTTTTCACTGTTTACGTCGTTCCCGGCTACTCCTCTTCGTCCCCTAACTTCTTATACAGCCAGTACTCCGGGCCCGCGAGGTCTTCCGGCCACTCGTGATGATGAACAGTGCCTCTCCAGGCCTCCGGGTCCGGGGCTTCCCATTCCGCCTCGTCCGAGGCCCAGGGGAGATCCCCGTCGGTCTCCCAGGGGAACTGTTCATCTTCGAACATTGCAACACCTCCGTTGGGGCCTTCCCACGCGACAATCCTCCGAACGCACACCTTGTGCCGCCGGCGGCTGTGTGGCCGGACCGGCCTCCCGCTGCGCGGCCTCCTCTGCCTCAGCCTCCTGCGGTCTCTTGGATTATCGGGTGGGGAACGGAGAATTCTTAGCCGGGGGCCCTGGGGTCAGCCCAGGAACTCGTCGCGATAGTACCCAACGGGAATCGTGCCCATTCGCATCAGGCGCTCATGGAAGCCGCGGGGCGTGAATGCGGAGGCTTCGCTCCGCCGGGCGGCATCCCGCAACGCGACGATCTCGCTCTTGCCGAGGTTGTAGGTGATCGCCTGGGTCGGCCACTTCGAGTAGCGATACACCGCCCGGCTCGCGGTCTCGCATAATGCCTTAGCCACCGGGTCTTCCCCGGCCCGGGCGCACGCGTTCGGATAGAATTGAACGTGCT
>DASQPE010000115.1:0-3232 GCA_035644115.1 Gemmatimonadales bacterium | reverse complement strand
ACCGGTAACGCCGCAAGACGACGCCGTCCGCTCCGTAGGCAAGCTCGAGCCGGCCGCCCAGTCGCTCCAACTCCGGGTAGATGAACAGCTCGAGTCTATAGCTGTGACTCACCAGCAGCCATACGCTCGGATTCGCTGCGGCTCGTATGCTGCGCGCTTCGGCCGCCGCCCAGCCCGGGTCGGGGTGGTCCTGCAACAGCCCGCTCGCGGACCGCCACCAGGCCCCGTGGCCGGCGCCGAGGATCTCGCGGGTGCCGGCCAGCGGCGAGACTCCAACCCGGGGTAAGTCAGCTCGAGGGTCATCACCGATGATGTTCTGCGGCGCGAGTCTAGATTCGGCCGGGACCGACCGGGTACCCGAGTGCAGCGGAGCGAGCGTGCCGACTGTCACCCGGATACTCGCTGGTCCCCTTCGCCGGGCAGCAGCGAGGCGGGGCCGAGATAGGAATCGCCCGGGCCAGGCCCGTCCTGGGGATGCGGCAGCGGGGTGAACGGCTCGAGCATCAAGTCCGGACCGCCTCGGTGCCGCAGGACGACGATCAGCGCCGGCAAATAGCCGCTCAGGAAAACGATTGCCCAGGAAAGGAGCCCGTGGTCCGGGCCCACGGAATGGGGCGTAACGGCCCAGGCTCCGAGGCCAACCGTCCCGCACAGCGCGAGCCCGAGCAGTTCGCGCCGGCTCCGGGCCACCAGCATCAGCGGCAGCGCCTCGTAGAGATGGGGACTCAAGGGCGTCAGGGCGAGCACCGCGAGTTGGCGGCCCTCCGGGAGCCGCCACCGGAGAAGCGCCAGCAGGAGGAGCACGCCCCCCGGCCGGAGAATGGCGGGTCGGTGAGGCGCGGTCCGAACTGCGGCCAGCCAGCCGTCCGGCCAATGCGGCCAGAGGAGGAACGCGAGGGCGAAGAGCACAACGCCGCCCACCACGGTCAGCCAGTTGGGGTAGGCGGCGAACAACGTGAGGCCGGTGGTCGGCTTGATCGCCCAGAGGACTCGCAACCCGGGGAGCAGGACGGCAGCGGCAAACAGCGGAGTCCATTGAACCGACTGGATGGCGAAAAACATCTGCCCGCCGGCCAGCATGATAAGAGGCCACCAGGCGCGGCGCGTGAGTCCGTAGGCGAGGAGAGCCACCGACGAGCCCATGAGCGCCATCCGGGCTGCCATCAGCGAAAGAAGGCTGAACGGCAGCATCACCAGCACGGCGGGGAGCGGATACTGCACGCGCCACGGCCAGGGCGGAGATTGGATAGCCGCATACGGGTCTTGGCCCGCGCGGAGCGCGCGCGCCGCAACCCATAGCGCATCGACATCGCTCACTGTGCCCTGAGCTTGGTGGCCGTAGAAGGCGAGCACATACGCCGCGGCCGCGATCCCGAGGAGCACGGCCACAACCGCACGGTGGCTCCGGGCCGGCTCGCATTCAGCGGACTGCATCGGTTTGCCCACGGCGGGACCAGCGGCCGTCATACTTTCGGCGTCGCCGCGCGCGCCGCAACGACGGGCTCGCCCATCGTTGGGTTGAGCGCCGTCGCGATTGGCAGCGGGTCGAGTCGCTCGAAGGGGTTCGGCGCCCGACCCGAGACGAGGCGGTGGCGGAGCACGACAATAAGCGCCGGCAGATAGCCCGCCAGGAATACGATCGCCCACTGGCGCGGGCCGTGGTCGGGCACATGGGTGGGAGGCCAAAGAGCGCCGGCGATGCCGCCGAGCGTGCCACACACCGTCAGGGCCAGCATCTCTTGCCGCGATCGGGCAACGAGCATGAGAGGAACTGCTTCATAGAGGTGCGGGCTCAACGGCACCAGGGCGAGCACCGCCAGCTGCCTGCCTTCGGGAAGGCGCCAACGCAGCAAGCCAAGCAGCAAGACTACCCCGCCCAGCCGAAGAATTGCCGGGAGCTGGGGGGCGCCCTGAAGAGCCAGGCGCCAGCCCGCCACCCAGTGCGGGCTGGCCGCGAACGCGAGGGCAAGTAGCACGAGACCACCAACCACTGCCCGCCGGTCCGGGTAGGCGGCGAACAGAGCCGCTCCACTGGTGGGCTTGGCCGCCCAGACGGCACCCAGCCATGGGAACAGGACGGCCGCGGTCAGCAACGGAGTCCATTGAACCGAGAACATCGCGATGAGCATCGGGCCGCCCAGCAGAGCGATCAGCGGCCACCAGGCCCGCCGGGTGAGTCCGAAGGCGAGTAGCCCTACCGACACGGCCATGAACGCTGCCCGTGCCGCATCGAGCGGCAGAACGCTGAACGGCGCCGCGAGCAGAACGGCGGGCAATGGGTACTGGAGCGTCCACGGCCAGGGTGGCGATTGGATCGCGGCGTACGCATCCGCGCCTGCGCGGAGCGCCCGGGCAGCGGCCCACGCCGCGTCGAAATCACTGGTTGCCGTGACCGGCAGGTGGTGGTAGCGGAGCCACACCACAGTGGCGGCCCAAGCCGCCGCTGCGAGGGCTACCGCGGCCCGGCTCAGCCGGGATGGGCTAGTTGCGTCAGCCATCCCGGCGATCGGCGAGGACCGAAGCCAGGGCCAGTTCGCTGGCACGATGAAGGGCGCGCAAGGTGGGCCGCATGTATCCCCTGCCTTCCAGCAACTGGCATACCACGCTTGCATTCGATGGCGGGGCTCAGCGAAGCCGGTTTTTTCACTCGCAACGAAGGGGGCTTCCCCCCACGGCTCTGTCGCAAGCCAGCCTCGCCCGCCGGCACGGGAGAGCTACAACCACGATGGCGAAGAGGAGCACGAGGCTAGAAGACTCTTGGTTCACGAGCCTGGCTTAAGAGTACTATACCGGCCGGTGGCGGCCCAGATCCCCACTACCGCGAGCGCTGCGACCTCGCCGTCGATCGCGTAGTGCCAGCCGAGGTGGATCGAACCAAGCCAAGTAAGGATCGCGAACACCCCCCACGCGACCGCGAACCACCGCGACCGCTGCCAGGCAGCCAACGTGCAAAGCACCGGGAACGCGACATGGAGGCTCGGCATTGCAGCAATGCTGGCGTAAGGGATGGCCGCTCCGCTCTCCTGCGCCCACCAGAGCCACCGCTGCAGTCCGAGCGCCGCAAGTCCTGAAGTGGCGTTCACCCTTCCGAGATAGGCCATCAGGTCGCCGAACGGTCCGCCATCGCCGGTCACTGAGCTGTAGTAGCACGGGCCGGCCGAGGGCAGTGCCAGGGCCAACATGATTGCGAGACCGATCCATGTGAGCGACACCGCGAGCAGGAAACGGCGTC
>DASQPE010000114.1:0-4793 GCA_035644115.1 Gemmatimonadales bacterium | reverse complement strand
AACGTCGGGCTCAAGGCCAGCAAGGCCATTGCCCGCATCGCGGTCCACCCTACCGATCCCAAGACAGCCTGGGTCGCCGCCGCGGGCGACCTCTGGATCCCGGGGGGCGAGCGGGGCTGCTACAAGACCACCGACGCCGGGGCGAGCTGGAAGCTGGTCCTTGGGGTGGCGGCTCCTTACGGGGACCGGGTGGGTTGCGGCGATCTCGCGCTAGACCCCTCGAATCCCAACGTCCTCTACGCGGTGCTTTACGCCCGGCGCCGCTTCCCCTGGAAGTTCGTCTCCGGCGCCGATGCTACGGACGGGAAAGACCTCGGCGGGATCTGGAAGACGACCGACGGCGGCGCAAGCTGGAAGAAGCTCACCGACGGACTTCCTCCCCGGACCCAGCGCATCGGGCTCGCGATCTGGGCCAGGGACCCCAAGGTGGTCTATGCCGTGGTGCAGAGCGACGCCGAAGGCACCTCCGGCCTCGAGGACATCGAGAGCAAGGCCGGCGGGGTATTTCGCTCCGACGACGGCGGTGCGCACTGGGCCCGGATGAGTCAGCTCGCCCCGCGGCCGTTCTACTTCAGTCAGATCCGGGTGGACCCCGCCAACGACAAGCTGATCTACGTCCTCGGCTTCATGCTCCACGTCTCGGGGGACGGCGGCAAAACCTGGCGCGAGGACCGCTTCAAGGGCGTTCATGCCGACAATCACGACCTGGCCATCGACCCGCGCTGGCCCAAACGACTGCTCCTGGGTACCGACGGCGGTCTGTACCAGAGTGTGACCGGGGGTGGCGGCTGGGAGTTCCAGAACCGGTTTGCCGGCGGCGAGTTCTATCGGATCAACGTCGATCAGAGCGTGCCGTATCGCATCTGTGGCGGACTGCAGGACAACACCAACTGGGTCGGTCCCAGCGCCACCTGGTCGAAGGACGGCATCCTGAACGAGGACTGGACCCAGATCGGCGGCGGCGACGGTTCGTTCTGTGCCTTCGACGCGACCGACTCCAACTTGGTGTACGCGGAATCCCAGCAGGGCTTCATTTTCCGGTTCGACCTCCGCACCGGCCAGGCCAAGCGCCTCAAGCCCGAGCCCGGCGAGGGAAGCCCGCCGTACCGCTACCACTGGAACTCGCCGCTCGTTCAGAGCCGGCATGACAAGTCGGTGCTCTACTACGGCGGGGATCGCGTGTTTCGGCTCACCAACCGGGGTGAGGTCTGGCGCCCGATCAGCGGCGATCTCTCCACCGGCGAGCTGACTAAGATGACCACCCTCGGGAGCGGAGCCGAGACCTACGGCGTCATCTACACCCTCGCCGAGTCGCCGCTCAAGGCGGGATTGTTGTGGGCCGGGACTGACGACGGCAAGCTGTGGAAGACGGAGAACGACGGCGGAGCATGGACCGATCTCACCGGGAGCTTGCCTGCCCCGGCGAAGGGTCTGTGGATCTCCCGGATCGAGGCGAGCGCCTACGATCCGCTGGTGGCCTACGTCGCGATAGACGGACACCGCACCGGCAACTACCATCCCCATCTCTACCGGACGGGGGACGGCGGGAAGACCTGGCAGAGCGTCGCCGGCAACCTCCCCGATGGCGGACCCGTGAAGGTCGTGCGGGAAGACCCCAAGAACCCGAATCTGCTGTTCGCCGGCACCGAGTTCGCGCTCTGGGCCAGCTTGGACCGGGGGGGACGCTGGGCCAAGCTCGGGCGCCTGCCCACGGTCGCGATCGACGACATCCTGATTCAGCCGCGCGATCTCGACCTGCTGGCCGCGACGCATGGGCGCAGCATCTATGTCCTAGACGACATCCGCCCGCTCGAGGAGCTCACCCCTGAGGTGCAGACCAAGGATGCCCATCTGTTCACCATCCGGCCGGCCATCGGACGTCCGCTGCTGCCCGGCTGGAAGGAGAGCGCCGGGACTGCGGTCTATCGCGGCGAGAACCCCCAAGAGGGCGCGTTGATCAGCTGGTATCTGCGCCGCTACACCGGCGACTCCGTCAAGGTGGCCATTGCCGCGGCCGACGGGAGACCGGTCGCGAACTTCAGCCGTCCCGGCGTCGCCGGTATCGGCCGGGTGGCGTGGGATCTCCGGTTGACCAAGGATCTGCTCAACGAGTACGGCGGACAGGACAAGGAGCGGTTCGTTCCGGCCGGTGAGTACACCGTCACGCTCACGTTCGGCACCCTGAAGGAGACCCAGAAGCTCCGGGTCTCGATTCCGCCCGGCGTCGAGACCCGGTGACCGCTCACGCGGATCCGGTCGCCTTCGTCGCGCTCGCGCTGGCCGTCATCCTGGCGGGCGCGAAGCTGGGCGGCGATCTGGTCGAGCGCCTCGGCCAGCCGGCGGTGCTGGGGGAGCTGCTGGTCGGGATCGCGCTCGGCAACCTGCACCTCATCGGCCTGAACGGGCTCGAAGCGATCAAGACCGACCCCGGACTCGACGTGCTCGCCCGACTCGGCGTGCTCATCCTGCTGTTCGAGGTGGGCATCGAGTCCACCGTGGGCGAGATGCTGCAAGTCGGCATGCGCGCGCTGGTCGTTGCCGTGCTGGGTGTGGTGGCGCCGTGGATTCTGGGGTGGGGGGTGGGCGCGCTGGTCCTTCCGCACCACAGCATCTACGCCCACGTGTTTCTCGGCGCCACTCTCACGGCCACCAGCGTAGGCATCACGGCCCGCGTGCTGCGGGATCTGGGGCGGTCCAAGACGGCCGAAGCGCGGATCATCCTCGGCGCCGCCGTCATCGACGACGTGCTGGGGCTCGTCATACTGGCCGTGGTCGGGAGCACCATCGCCGCGGCAAACACCGGTGGCAGCATGTCTTTCGGCGCTGTCGCGCTCATCGTCGCCAAGGCCACCGCCTTTCTCTTTGGGTCGCTCTGGCTCGGGCTGCGGCTCTTTCCCCGGGTGCTGCGCATCGGCGCCCGGCTCCGTGGCCAGGGGGTGCTGCTCGCGACCGCCCTGGTCTTCTGCTTCCTCGTCGCGTGGCTGGCTTCGGCGATCGGGCTCGCCCCGATCGTCGGCGCGTATGCCGCCGGCCTCATTCTCGAGCGGGTCCACTGGCGCGACTTCACCGAGAAGGGCGAGCGCTCGCTGGAAGACCTGGTCCGACCGATTGGGTCGTTCCTGGTCCCGGTGTTCTTCGTGCTGACCGGCATGCGAGTCGATCTCTCCGCGTTCGGGCACGCCAACGTCCTCGGCCTGGCCGGCCTCCTCACCGTCGCCGCCGTTCTGGGGAAGCAGTTGTGCGCCCTGGGCGGCCTCGGTACGTCGCTCGACCGGCTCACCATCGGGATTGGCATGATTCCGCGGGGCGAGGTGGGACTCATCTTTGCCAGCATCGGTCTCGGACTGTCGGTCAAAGGCGAGGCCATCATAGACGCCCCTATCTATTCCGCGGTCGTCATCATGGTCATGCTCACGACCCTGGTCACGCCTCCGTTGCTCAAGTGGAGCCTGGGCCGCCGACAGCGCTCTGCCTGACCAGCCCTTCCCCCCGGGCAAATCGTACGCGCCGCTGGTGAGGCAGGTCTTTCAGAAAAGTGCAACCTCTGCAAGATTTATCAGACACTTCTGCCGGTTTTGCTGGCTTTTGTAACGCTTTCAACCTTGATCAATGCCAAAGCTGCGTTAGTTGATTGACATACGAGCGCAGGCTCCGTAGTGTTGTCCATGTCTCTTCGTCTTCGCACCCTCGCTCGCCCTCGGATTCCGGCATGACGTCGCCCGTCCGAGACGCCCAAAACCCGCCTGCCGAGCTTCAAACCATCACCCGGTCGGGGGCCGCCCTGCTCCCCTCGAGCAGCGACCCTACCGACGAAATCCGGCGGCTGGCCGCCCTGCTCGATGTCAGCCAGGCGCTCTCCGGGACCTTGAACCTCAGGGCCGCCCTCCAGCGGGTGCTCGAGATTCTGGAGCTGTCGCACGGGGTGCTCCGGGCGGCCCTGACGCTGCTCGATTCCGAGGTCGGCCAGCTCTACATCGAGGCCTCCAGCGGCATCGGTGCAGACGGCCAGCGGGCCCGCTACCGCCTGGGGGAGGGTATTACCGGGCGGGTCGTAGCCAGCGGCCGGCCGATCATCGTGCCCCAAGTGAGTCGGGAGCCGCTGTTCCTCCACCGTGCCGCCGATCGTTCGCGCCAGGAGGTGTCGTTCATCTGCGTCCCGCTGGTGATCAATCACGAGCCCGCCGGCGCACTCGCGGTGGACCTCCGCTTCGAAGCCGGCCGCGACTACGAGCAGGCCGCCAAGTTCTTTGGGGTCGTGGCCTCGCAGATCGCGCAGGCGATCAAGATCCAGCGGCTGGTGGAGGTCGAGCGCCAGCGGCTCACGGCGGAGAACGCCCACCTTCGGGAGGAGCTCCGGGAGCGCTACGACTTCGCCAACATCGTCGGCAACAGCGGACCCATGCGCCGGGTATTCGAGCAGGTGGAGCAAGTGGCGGGCACCAACACCACAGTGCTCATCCGAGGCGAGTCGGGGACCGGGAAGGAGCTTATCGCCCACGCGATCCACTACCACTCGCCCCGGTCCAAGAAGCCGTTCGTGAAGGTGAGCTGTGCGGCGCTGCCGGCCACGCTGATCGAGTCCGAGCTCTTCGGGTACGAACGCGGCGCGTTCACCGGGGCACATGCGCGCAAGAAGGGCCGCTTCGAGCTGGCGGAGGGAGGCACTCTTTTCCTGGACGAGATCGGCGAGCTCGAGCCGGCCACCCAGGTGAAGCTGCTCCGGGTGCTGCAGCAGCGGGAATTCGAGCGGGTCGGCGGGACCGAGACTCTACGGGCTAACGTCCGGGTCATCG
>DASQPE010000113.1:0-2790 GCA_035644115.1 Gemmatimonadales bacterium | reverse complement strand
CCTCACCCCGACCACCTCCACATCCGGACGCGGCACTACCACGCGGCGAGAGGGGGTGCAAAGAGACTTGATGGCGACGTCGCGAAGGCGGCGAGCGATCGCGGAGGTGGTCATGTCGAGCCGCTCGAGGCGGGCGGCTCGGGCGAGTCGGTAACTTTACAGTCCTATCGTAGCACGATATAGTTGCCGTGTGCCGACGGACCGGCTCACGATCGCGGACTACCGAGCGCTGGCAGAGTTCCGTCATCAGTTACGCCGGTTCGAGCGCTTCAGCGAACGCGCGGCCCGGGCGGCGGGTCTCGAGCCGCAGCAACACCAGCTCTTGCTCGCGGTGAAGGGCATGCCCGCGGGGGTGTACGCCACGATCGGGCTCCTCGCCGAGCGGCTGCAGGTCCAGCACCACACCGCCGTCGAGCTCGTCAACCGCATGCAGGCGCGAGGGCTGGTCCGCCGGTCGCGGGCCGGGGCCGACCGGCGGCGGGTGTTCGTGCACCTCACGCGGCGCGCCGAGACGGTCCTCCCGCGGCTGTCACACACCCATCGCACGGAGCTGCGCTCGGTGGCGCCGGCGCTCCGCCGGACGCTCGACGCCTTCGTCCCGGCCGTCACCACCGCGCGGGCATCGGCGATCGGGTGACGCCGGGCGAGCCGGCCGCGGGCGCGAGCGAGATGCGGAGCGCGAGGGTCAACGTCGTGCGAAGTGGACTCTGGCAGAAGATGACGGGGGCGCTCAGCCGGCTCGAGCACGACGGCTCGGACCACCTCGGCGACTTCACGACGAGCTGGCAGCTCGTGCCGATGTCCGCGGCGGCAATCGGGATCGGGTTCCTGAGTGCCTGGGTCGCCCTGGCGCTGCTCCGGCTGATCGGCCTGGTCACGAACCTCGCCTTCTTCCAGCGCTGGGACGTCGCGCTCGTATCCCCGGCGGGCAACACGCTCGGCTGGCTCGTGCTCCTGGTCCCGGTCGCCGGATCGCTCATCATCGGCTTCATGGCCCGCTACGGGTCGGAGCGCATCCGCGGCCACGGAATTCCAGAAGCCCTCGAGTCCATCCTCATCGGCGGCAGCCGCGTGGAGCCGAGGGTCGCCTTCTTAAAGCCGCTCTCCGCCGCCATTTCGATCGGCACCGGCGGCCCCTTCGGGGCGGAAGGCCCGATCATCATGACCGGGGGGGCCTTCGGCTCGATGCTGGCCCAATTCTTCAAGCTCACCAGCGCCGAGCGGAAGACCCTGCTGGTCGCCGGGGCCGCAGGCGGGATGTCGGCAACCTTCGCGTCGCCCGTTGCCGCGGTCCTGCTCGCCGTCGAGCTGCTCCTCTTCGAGTGGAAGCCGCGCAGCATGATCCCGGTGGCGCTGGCGAGCGCGACGGCCGCAGCCACGCGCCGCTACATCATCGGGCTGGGACCGCTCTTTGCGGTACCCCTGCACCCGGTGTTCATCGGACCGGGGGGGCTGGTTGGCTGCGTCGTGGTGGGATTGCTGGCGGGGGCGCTGTCGGCGCTCCTCACGCTGGCGGTGTACGCGGCGGAGGACGCCTTCCGGCTGCTCCCCGTCCACTGGATGTGGTGGCCCGCGCTTGGTGGCCTGGTGGTGGGCCTGGGCGGCCTCGTCTTTCCCCAGGCGCTCGGCGTTGGGTACGACGTCATCGGCGCGTTGCTGCAGGGCGACGTACCGGCCCGCGTGATCGTCGGCACCCTGCTCGTCAAATCCGTCATCTGGAGCGTGTCGCTCGGATCCGGCACGTCGGGTGGCGTCCTCGCGCCGCTGCTCCTGATGGGGGGTGCGCTGGGCGGCGTCGAGGCGATGTTCCTGCCGAACGAGGGGGCGGGGTTCTGGCCGCTGATCAGCATGGGGGCCATCCTGGGCGGCACGATGCGGTCGCCCTTCACCGGCGTCGTCTTTGCCCTCGAGCTGACGCACGACGTGAACGCGCTGCTGCCGCTGCTGGTCGCGGTCACCATCGCGCACGCCTTCACGGTCCTCGCGCTCCGCCGGTCCATCCTGACCGAGAAGGTGAGCCGGCGCGGCTATCACCTGACCCGCGAGTACGCGATCGATCCGCTCGAGATCCTGTTCGTGCGCGAGGTGATGCGGCGGAACATCGTCGCGTTGCCGGCCGACATCGGGCTCGAGGCCCTCCGCCACTCGTTGCGGGCCGGCGGCCCGCGGCGCCAGCAGCTTCTTTATCCGGTGATCGACCCCGAGCGCCTCCTGGTCGGCGTGGTGACCCGCACCGACCTCCAGCAGCTCCTCGACGGGCAGCGCGCCAACGCCGACGGTCCTCCGCTCTCGCCGCTGATCGAGCCCAACCCGACCGTCGCCTACCCCGACGAGCCGCTCCGAGCGGTCGTGTACCGGATGGCAGAGACCGGCCTCACCCGGTTCCCGGTCATCGAGCGCGAGGGCGGGAAGCTGGTCGGCATGATCGCTCTCTTCGATCTCCTGGCGGCGCGCGTGCGCACCCTCGAGGCCGAGCGCCGCAGAGAGCGCGTGCTCCCGGTCCGCTTCTTCCTGCCACCAGGCCGGGGCCGGGACCGAAGCGGGCCCTCCGTCTCATCGAGCTCGCGGTGAGAGCCCACGGCACCGAGGGGGGACGGTAAGGCCCGCCGGCCCGATACCTTCGTCCTGGCTACCGATGGTAAGCTGGCATTTGCCGCGCCGCGGCTGGTAAAGAGCCCAGGCCCGATAAGGAGGGACCGTCTTGAGCGCAACCGACGCAAGGCTCACGAGCGAGCAGGAGTCTCGGAAGATCGCGGAGGAGTCTCGCGAGAAGGAGTGGGCGGGGCGCAC
>DASQPE010000112.1:0-2329 GCA_035644115.1 Gemmatimonadales bacterium | reverse complement strand
GTCGGAGTCGCCAGCCTGGGTTACGCCCATCCCCGGTACGTGGCCGCGATGCAGCGCCAGCTGGGTCGCATTCACGTGGGAAGCTTTACCTCGGAGCATCGCGCCGCGCTGGTCCGGCTGATCGCCGAGATCGCGCCCGGCGACCTCACCCGCACCCAGCTCTACTCGAGTGGAGCGGAAGCCGTGGAGGCGGCGGTGCGGCTCGCGAAGTCGTACACCGGCAAGACCGAGATCGTCGGGTTCTGGGGCGGCTTCCACGGAAAGACCGGCGGCGTGCTGCCGCTCCTGAGCGGCAGCTTCAAGCACGGGCTGGGGCCGCTCATGCCCGGCACCTACTCGAGCCCGTACGCCTCGTGCGCGCGCTGCGCCTTCGACCAGCACTTCCCCGCCTGCGAGTGGCACTGCGTGAGCTTTCTCCGCCGGAAGCTCGAGCTGGAGACGACCGGCGATCTCGCCGCCATCCTGGTGGAGCCGATTCAGGGCACGGCAGGCAACGTGGTGCCGCCGCTCGGATACCTCAAGACGCTGCGGGCGCTGGCGGACGAGCTCGGCGCGCTGCTGATTGCCGACGAAATGATCTGCGGGTTCGGCCGCACCGGCCGCATGTTCGGCGTGGAGCACGAGGGAATCGTGCCCGACATCATGCTGGTTGGGAAAGGGTTCGGCGGCGGGTTTCCGATGAGCGGCATCATCGCTCGGGAGGCGGTGGCCTTCGCCAAGCCGTGGGCCAATCCGAGCGGCAGCTCGTCCAGCTATGGCGGCAACCCGCTCGCCGCCTGCGCGGCCCGCACCACTATCGAGACCATTCTGGAAGAAGACCTGGTCGCCCACAGCCGCGACCTCGGCGCCAGGATGCTGGCCGAGCTCCGGGGCTGGGAGGGCGAGATCCCGATCGTGAGCGACGTCCGCGGGCGCGGGCTCATGATCGGCCTCGACCTGGTCGTGCCCGGGACCCGCACGCTGCTCGACAAGCAGACCACCCGCTGGATCTTCGACACCCTGCTCGCGCGGGGGGTCCTGGCGATGATCTACAACCCGGAGGTCCGGATCAATCCGCCCCTCGTGATCTCGGAGGAGCAGGCAATGCACGCCCTGGCGATTCTCAAGGAGGTCCTCGGTGAAGCCGCCGATCGCGCTGGCCGCTAAGGGCGAGGTGGTGGAAGAGTGGGTAGACCTCCACTTCTTCCGCCCCCTCGGATTTCGGCTGGCGCGGGCGCTGGGCCCCACCGGAGCGACGCCGGATCAGGTGACCGTCGCGAGCCTCGTACTCGGGCTCGCGGCCGGCCATTTGTTGGTGTACAACAGTGTCCTCCTCAACGCTGCCGGCGTGGCGCTGTTCGTGGTCTCCGATGTGTTCGACAGCGCGGATGGCCAGCTCGCCCGGATGCGGGGCACCTCCACCCGTTTCGGCCGCATCCTCGACGGCGTCGCCGACAACTTGCGCTTCATCAATCTCTATATCCATCTGCTGGTGCGAGTGGCCCTGGCCGGTTCCGCGTGGGAAGCGCTAGCCCTGGCCGCCCTGGCCGGCGTCAGCCACTCATTCCAGAGCGCGGCGGTGGACTTCATGCGGCAGGCCTATCTGCACCTGGGCGCCGGGCGCGGAAGTGAGCTGGATCTGCCGGAGAGCGCCAATCGCACCGAGGCCCATACGCTCGGCCAGCGTATCGGCGCGGCGCTGTATCGTGACTACGTGCGGCGCCAGGCGTGGCTCTTCCCCCGAACGGTCGAGCTGGTGCGCGCGGCCGGCAGCGACATCGCCGCTCCGTTCCGCGGCGATTATCGCGACCGGACCACGAGACTGGTCGCGAGCTGCGCCTGGATCGGGCAGAACATGCGGTTCGCGCTGCTCGCGCTCACCGCGATTCCGGGCTGGCCGGCCGGCTTCTTCTGGCTCACGCTGGGCCCCTTCAACCTCATCCTGCTCGGGCTGGTGCTCGGACAGGAGCGAGCCGCGCGCGCGATGCTGCATGTCGTGGCGACGCCGGCCCCCGCGCGTGCCCGGACCGCCTGACCGCCGCTACCGCGGCGCGGTCATCGGCTTGGGCGGCGTCGCCCGGCAGTCTCACCTGCCGGCGTTCCGGCTGCCGCCGGCCGCGGGGCGGCTCGAGATCGTCGCGGCGGTGGACCCCTGGCCAGACGCGGTCCCGCTCGCCGGTATTCCGATCGTTCGCGATCTCTCGGGCCTGGCCGCTCTGGAGCTCGATTTCGTGGACATTTGCACCCCGACCGGGTCGCATCTCGACCTCACGCTCTGGGGGCTCGCGCACGGCATGCACGTGCTGTGCGAGAAACCGGTCGCGCTCACTCCCGCGGAAGCAGAGCAGAT
>DASQPE010000111.1:0-6427 GCA_035644115.1 Gemmatimonadales bacterium | reverse complement strand
CCCGAGCCGTCGGCGGCGGTCACGAAGTCGCCGGCCACCACGATGCGCGAGACGCGGTCGTCCGGCAGCGGCACCACGTCGAGCGGCCGCCGGTAGCGCAGGCCCACGAGATCGCGCCCCTTGAAGGTCCGGATCGGGGGGATTGCCCGGAACGGCACCAGCTGCTTGCGGGATCGCGCGCTCCGGCGGCCGGCGCCAACAGTGCCCGCGCCGGGCGCGATCTCCTCCAGACCGCTCGGCAGATCGGCGCGCGCCGTCGCGAGAATGATGGTCCGGCCGTCCACCGGATATTCGGCGTATTCCAGCTCGGGGTTGACCGCAACGGCCACATTGGAAAGCAGGGTCCACGGCGTCGTGGTCCAGATCAACAGCTGGCGCTTGGGATCGTCCTCCAGCGGGAACGTGACGTACACCGAGTTGGTGGTGTTCTCCTCGTAGCCCAACGCCAGCTCATGACTCGAGAGCACGGTGCCGCACCGCGGACAATAGGGGAGCACGCGATGGCCCCGATACAGCAGCCCCCGTTCGTGCAGCCGGTGCAGCAGCCACCACACGCTCTCGACGTACTCGTTGCTGCAGGTCACGTATGGGTGCTCGTAGTCGAGCCAGAAGCCGATCCGGTCGGAGAGGTTTTCCCACTCCGACTGATACTTGAAGACGCTTTTCCGGGCGCGGGCATTGAATTCGGCGACGCCGAAGCGCTCGATGTCCTTCTTGCCGTTGATGCCAAGCTCTTTCTCGATCTCGATCTCCACCGGCAGCCCGTGGGTGTCCCAGCCCGCGATGCGGGTGACCGACTTCCCCTGCATCGCATGGAACCGGCACACCAGGTCCTTGATCGTGCGGGAAAAGACGTGGTGGATGCCGGGCCGGCCGTTGGCCGTGGGAGGCCCCTCGAAGAACACGTATGGCGGCCCCTCGCGCCCCGCTTCCACCGTACGCTGAAACAGCCGCTCGGCCTTCCACACCTCGAGCTGATCCTGCTCGAGCTGGTCGGGATTGACATCGGGCCAGGCGGGAAATCCCATGCGCTACATCCGCTCTACGACACGCTGGATCAGCTGGGTCAGCGATGGCTCCGCGCGCCGCGCGGTATCGATGATGCGAGTGATGTCGGCCGGCTCCAGCGCATCCGGCAGACACTGATCGGTGATGATCGAGATACCGAGCACCCGCATCCCCTCGTGGTTGGCGACAATCACCTCGGGCACGGTGGACATTCCCACTACGTCCGCCCCGATCGCGCGGAGCATCCGGTATTCCGCTCTGGTCTCGAGATTGGGACCCGCGACCGCCACATAGGTCCCCTCTCGCAAGGTGATGCGGAGCTCGAGCGCCACTTCCCGCGCCAAAGCGCGAAGCCCCGGATCGTAAGCCGCTGACAAGTCCGGAAAGCGCGGCCCCAGCCGCTCGTCGTTGGGGCCGACCAGCGGGTTGTCGCCCAGCAGGTTGATGTGGTCCGCCAGCAGCACCAGATCGCCGGGCGCCCAGAGCGGCTGCATCCCGCCGCAGGCGTTGGAGACGATAAGGGTCGAGGCACCGAGCGCGTGAAGAACCCGTACCGGAAACGTTACCTGCGCGAGCGAGTAGCCCTCGTAGCGGTGGAAGCGGCCCTGCATCGCCACTACCAGCTTGCCCCCAAGCTGGCCGAGCAGCAGGCGGCCGGCGTGCGATTCGACGGTGGAGAGCGGGAAGCCGGGGATCGACTCGTAGGGAACCGCGGTCGCGACCGCGATCTCACCCGCCAACCCGCCGAGGCCGGTGCCCAGGATGATCCCGACGGCCGGAGCGGGCGCCGCATGCGCGCGGACCGCGTCCGCCGCGCGCTGGATGTCGTCGTACAGCGAAACCGCCGTCAACCCGTCTCTCCCGCCCCCACTTCGATCTCGGACATTGCCGGTGGCCGCGGAGGCCCGGCGCCTTCTCTGGCCGCTGCCTGCAGCCCGTCCACTTCGCCCAGCTGCCGCTCGAGCAGGAGCCGGAAGCTTGCCACGTAGGCGTTGAACTGGCGGACCGCGTCCTCGGTTCGATCCCGCACCAGCTGGTGGTCCAGCTTGGCCCGGTCCACGATCCTGGCCGCCTCCACATGCGCCTCGCGCACGATGACCGAGGCTTCCTGCTCTGCCTGGGCGCGAAGGTCGGACCGGAGCTCTTGCGCCGCGATCAGCGCTTCGTGGACCGCCCGCTCGCGCTCCCGGTGGGAGCGCAACTGGTCCTGCGCGCTCTTGAGTCGCTCCTCGGCCTGCACTCGCGCCCGGGTCAGACGATCGATCTCCTCGGCCAGCCGGTTCTTGAACTCGTCCACCTGGGCGCGGTCATAGCCGCGGACCGCCCGTCCGAAGTCCTGGGTCCTCACGTCCTGCGGGGTCAGATGGAAGGCGTCGTCGGTCATTCGCGCGCTCCAAAGAGGACTGTCCCGAGCCGGACCATCGTGGCCCCCTCCTCCACCGCCACCGGATAGTCGGCCGACATGCCCATCGAGAGCTGAGGGAGCCGATGCCCACCGGCTTCCGCCTGGTCCCGCAATACCCGGAGCAAACGAAAGGCTCGCCGCTGCTCGGCAGCATCTTCGGTGAACGCGGCCATGGTCATGAGGCCGAGGACCTCGAGCCGCGCGAGCTCGCGCAGGCCGTCGAGCAGCGTCGGCAGGAGTTCGGGGTCTACCCCACCTTTTTGGGGCTCGTTCGAGCAGTTCACCTGCACCAGCACGGCCTGCCGTTGTCCCTCCGGCACCCGGCGATCCAGCTCGCGCGCGAGGTCCAAGCGGTCCACCGACTGGATAAGGGCAAAGCGACCGACCGCGTGGCGGGCTTTGTTCCGCTGCAGCGTGCCGATCAGGTGCCACTCGACCGGGACGTCCGAGAGCTGGTCCTGCTTGGCGAGCGCTTCCTGCACCCGGTTTTCGCCGACCACGCCGAGCCCCGCTGCGGCGGCGGCGCGAACCGCGTCCGAGCCTTGCGACTTGGTCACCGCTATGATGCTCACCGGATGGCTCCATCCCCCGAGCGCCTGGTGCCGGCCGATCGTCTCGCGCACGTGGGCGAGCCGGCCAGGGAGCTCCGGGAACGTCATAACCCTCAAATGTATCAAGGGATGCCAGGCAAACGTAGGGCCGATCAACCGGGGCCGGAGTCGGGCCTCACGCGGTCAGTTCGGCACGGGCGCGGCCAGCAGCTCGCGTACCCGCTCGGGCGTCATCCCCTGCTCCAGGCTCCCCTTCCGCGCTACCGAAATGCCGGAGGTCTCCTCCGACACCACCAGCACGATCGCATCGGTCTCTTCCGACAGGCCGAGCGCCGCACGATGGCGGGTGCCGAGCGCTTTGCTGGGCATCGCCTGCTGAGTGAGCGGGAGGATGCAGCCGGCCGCAATGATCTGGTCGCCCCGAACCACCAGCGCGCCGTCGTGCAGCGGCGAGTACGGGCTGAAGATGGTGGCGACAAGATCGGCCGACAGACTGGCCTGCAGCCGGGTGCCGGAATCGAGGTACTCCTCCAACGCAACGTCGCGCTCCACTGCGATGATGGCGCCGGTGGCGCTCTGGCTCAGCCGGTCCACCGCCTCGGCGATCTCCTCGGCCACGACCGAGGCCGAGCGTCCGCCGAAGACGCCGAACGGCCGGGCCTGGCCCAGCCGCGCGAGCGCGTACCGAAGCTCGGGCTGGAACACCACCAGCGCGGCAAAGGCCCCGTAGGTGAAAACCACGCCGAGGACGTAGGTGATCATCGAGAGCTTGAGGAGAAACGCGACGACGTAGATCGCGGCGAGAACGACCAGGCCGAAGAGGATCTGCAGCGCGCGGGTGCCGGCCAGAAACTTGAGGATCCGGTAGAGCACCGCGGCCACGATCAGGATCTCGAGCAGGTCCCGCCAGGAGGGAACGGCGATCGGGAGCTGCTCGAGCGACACTAGGGGCCTCCGATGGCCTGGGCGACGGCCAGTGCCTCGCGCGTCGCGGCAATGTCATGAACCCGGAACAACCGAGCCCCGCGCTCCCAGGCGAGAGCGCACACGGTGGCGCTGGCGCGATCCCGCTCCGATGCGTCGAGATCGATCATGGCGCCGACAAACCGCTTGCGGGAGGGGCCTACCAGGATCGCCCGACCCAGCGAGAGGAACGCGGCGAGCCGGTCGCAGACCAACATATTCTGCTCCGGCGTCTTCGAGAAGCCGAGGCCAGGGTCGAGCACGATGGCCTCGGCCGCGATGCCGTGCGTGGTCGCCCGCTCCATCGCCGCGGCCAGCTCGCTCAGCACCGCCCCGACCACATCGTCGTACTCGGCGTGAGCATAGGACGCGATCTCGAGCAGGGTGCCCCGCGAGTGCATCAGCACCACACCGGCCCGAGCACGAGCCGCCTCAGCGGCCAGCGCCGGATCGTGGCGGAACGCCGTCACGTCGTTCACGATCGCCGCCCCGGCCTCGAACGCCGCCCGCGCGACCGTCGCCTTCGCCGTGTCCACCGAGATCAGGGTCTCCGGCAGGTCCCGCGCGATCGCCTCGACGACCGGAATCACTCGCCGGAGCTCTTCGGCCTCCGGTACCAGCTCGTCGCGGCCCGGTCGGGTGGATTCGCCCCCCACATCGATGATCGCCGCTCCCTCGCGCACCAACCGATCGGCATGGGTTCGGGCCTCGTCACACCCCGCATGTCGGCCGCCGTCGCTGAAGCTGTCGGGCGTGACGTTGAGAATGCCCATCAGGATCGGGCGGTCGAGCGGGACCTCGCCCCTGGCGGTGCGCCACACCGGCGGCGGCTCCGGCGGCATGGCCAGCCCGAGCCGGACCGAGACGTCACGCAACGGCTCCGGAGCGGTCCAGGGCCGGGCCAGCGCGCTCAGGCGGGAACGACTGCCCGCAACGATGGCCCAGCCGGCGCCGGTGAGCACCTCGAGGCCGAGGTGCCCGGCAAAGCGGACCAGGGCCTCGAGGGCTTCCTGGTCCAGCTCGGTGATGTGAAAGGCTAGTGGTTGTGCGCCGGTGGCGGCGGCTCCCGCCGGCTCCGCGGCCCACCCGTGCGTTTCGAGCGTGTCGCGGAAGGCCCGGAGGGAATGAAAAGCAAGCGGGACGACATTCACGCGCCGGCCGGCTCAGCCGGCGGCGCTCCGAGAATTGGCGCGCGCGCAGGCTGAGTGGCGGGCTTGGCAGCCGGCGGCGGCTGGGCGCCGATGGGCTCCGGCGGCAGCACCCGGGGCGGCAACGGCTCGCCCTTCATCAGCCGGTCCAGATCCTCCCGGTCGATGGTTTCGCGCTCGAGCAGCGCCACCGCGATGCGGTCGAGCAGCTCGCGGTTCTCGTTCAGGATGACCATGGCCTTGGCATAGGCCTCGTCCACCAGCCGCTTGACCTCGTCGTCCACCATCTCGGCGGTGCGCTCGGAGATCTCGCGCCGCTGCGCGAACTCGCGGCCGAGGAAGATCTCCTGCTCCTTGTCGCCCACCGCGAGCGGTCCGATTCGCTCGCTCATGCCGAACTGGGTCACCATTCGCCGGGCCAGCGCGGTGGCGCGCTCGATATCGTTCCCTGCCCCGGTGGTGACCTTATCCGCGCCGAAGATGATCTCCTCGGCCACGCGCCCGCCGAAGAACATCGCGAGGCTCCCGATCAGCCATGACTTGGTGTAGTTGTGGCGATCGACCTCGGGGAGCGACGCGGTGAGGCCGAGCGCCCGGCCCCGCGGCACGATGGTGACCTTGTGGATCGGATCGCTACCCGGCGTCTTGAGCGCCACGATGGCGTGCCCGGCTTCGTGATACGCCGTGAGCTTGCGGTCGTCCTCGGTGAGGACCAGGCTCCGCCGCTCGACCCCGAGCATCACTTTGTCCTTGGCTTCCTCGAAGTCGCGCATGTCCACGAGGCTCTTGTTCTTTCTCGCAGCCAGCACGGCGGCCTCGTTGACCAGGTTGGCGAGGTCGGCCCCGGCCATGCCCGGTGTGCCCTTCGCGATGATGTCGAGCCGCACGTCGGTGCCGAGCGGAATCTTGCGGGTGTGAATCCGGAGAATCTGCTCCCGCCCCCGCACGTCCGGCGCATCGACCACGATCTGGCGGTCGAACCGGCCCGGACGCAGCAGCGCCGGGTCCAGCACGTCCGGCCGGTTGGTCGCCGCCAGCAGGATCACGCCGTCGTTGGACTCGAAGCCGTCCATCTCGACCAGCAGCTGATTGAGGGTCTGCTCCCGCTCGTCGTGCCCGCCGCCCAGACCGGCGCCGCGGTGACGGCCGACGGCGTCGATCTCGTCGATGAAGATGATGCAGGGGGCGTGCGCCTTGCCCTGCTCGAAGAGGTCGCGCACCCGGCTGGCGCCTACGCCCACGAACATTTCGACGAAGTCGGAGCCGGACATGGAGAAGAAAGGTCGTCCGGCTTCACCGGCCACGGCCTTGGCCAGCAGCGTCTTGCCGGTGCCCGGCGGACCCACCAGCAG
>DASQPE010000110.1:0-6775 GCA_035644115.1 Gemmatimonadales bacterium | reverse complement strand
TACGAACCGCGAGCCGCCCACCACCAGCACGTTGGCCCGGCCGTCGGGCAGCTGCTCGTTGGCCCGGATCTCGGCCACACAGCCCACCGCGCCCCGATCCGGCGTTTCCGCTTCACTGCCGGGCTGCACCAGGCCGAACCGGCGGTCACCGACGAGGCAGTCGGCCAGCATCTGGCGGTAACGCGGCTCGAAGATGTGGAGCGGGAGCGGCGTGCCCGGAAACAGAACCACGTTGAGGGGGAAGAGCGGGAGCGGGTACGGCGGCATGCGGGGAATCTAGGGAGAGCAACGAAAAACATAAAACCGCAGAGGCGCCGAGGCCGCAGAGGAGACAACAACATAAGGGGTCTCTCTGCGCTCTCTGCGCCTCTGCGGTCTTCAGTTGTGTCTCGTGTTCAACCGCCGGCTACGCCGCCACCCAGCCCTCCTTCAGCGACTTCACGTCCGGCGACTCGCGCAGCTTCTCGAACGCGCGCTCGCGGATCTGGCGGATGCGCTCGCGGGTGACGCCCAGCAGCGCGCCGATCTTCTCCAGCGTGAGCGCCTCCGAGCCCTCCTCCAGGCCGTAATAGAGCGACAGGATCTTGCGCTCGCGCGGCGTGAGGTGTCGCTCGAACAAACGATCGATGAACTCGCGGCGCAGCCGGGTGTCGGTCTGCTCCTCGATCTCCCCGTGGCCGGCGCCGGCGACCCGCTCGCCGAAGGTGCTCGAACCCCGATCCTGCCGCTCCACCGGCGCGTCGAGCGACACCTCGGTGCCGGTCATGCGGCGGGCGGCGCGGATGTTCTCGACCGTGTCGTTGAGGGCGACCGCGACCTCATGATCGGTCGCCTCGCGCCCGAGCTCCTGGGCGAGAAAGCCCTCCGCGCGCGACATGCGAATGAGCGCGGAGTTCTGATTCAGAGGAATGCGGACGCTGCGAGTTTGTTCGGCGAGAGCTTTCAGAACGGCTTGGCGGACCCACCACACTGCGTACGAGATGAACTTGACTCCGTGGTCGGGATCGAACTTTCGAACAGCCTTGAGGAGGCCCTCGTTCCCGATCGCGACGAGTTCCGATAGCTCGAGCCCGTGCCCCTGGTACTTCTTTACGTACGAGATGACGAAGCGGAGATTGGCCGTCACCAGTCGCTCGGCCGCGGTGGCGTCGCCCGCCTGTGCCCGTCGCGCCAACCGTCGCTCCTCCTCGGGCTCCGTGATCATCGGGAGCTTCTGGATGTCGAGTAGGTATTGGTCGAAGGCGCTGGCTGGTGCGGAACGGAACAGTGGGCGGGTTTTCCCGTTGCTGCGGACAGCAGGCATAGACCACCCCGGCGAGAGGTTTGACCCAACTACGACTTATGGAATAGAGTCAGGGGGCTGCGTCGTAAGCCATTGCGGCGTTTGAATATAGGAAGGCGGGTCAAATCGGTCAAGCAACACGGCTTATCCACATCACAAATCATTCTTCGGAAACTGGTTCCTCTCTTTCTCCACCGACTGCAAATCGTGGGGAAAAGTTACGTTCGGCCGGCGGGCTGCCCGCCGGGACCCTAGATCAGCCCCTCCAGCGAGCCCGCCAGGGCCGCTTCGGGAGCGGCCACCGTCCACCCCTCGCCGGGGGACATCGCCCCGACGTCCCGCGCCAGGGCAAACCGCACCGTACCTCCCCGGTTCTTCTTGTCGGTCGTCATGGCGGCGAGCACCCGGTCCCGCGGCAGCGGCCGAGCCGGTCGTTCCGGGAGGCCCAGCCGGGTAAGCAGGACCCCCACGTCCCTCGCCAGTCCGCTCCGCGCGATGCCGAGCGCCTCCGCCAGCCGGCACTCGGCCACCAGCCCCAGGGCTACTGCTTCTCCGTGAGGCAGGGTGTAGTCCGAGGCATGCTCCAGCGCGTGCGCGACGGTGTGGCCGGCGTTGAGGACCGCGCGGCGCCCCGCCTCGCGCTCATCCTCAGCCACGACCGCCGCCTTGATCTCCACGCTCCGTCGCACCAGCTGTGCGAGGGTCCCGGCTTCCCGCGCTGCGATCCGCTCGGCCTCGGCGCCGAGCCAGGCAAAGTAGTCCTGGTCGGCGATCAGACCGTGCTTGACGGCCTCGGCGAGCCCGGCGCGATACTCCCGCTCGGGCAGGCTCCGAAGGACCTGAGGATCGGCAACCACCGCGACCGGTGGATGGAACGCCCCGATCAGGTTTTTGCCGTGCGGGGTATCGACGCCGGTCTTGCCTCCGACCGACGCGTCCAGCATGGCGAGGAGCGTGGTGGGAGCCTGGAGGCAGGGAATCCCGCGCAGGTAGGTGGCGGCGACGAAGCCGGCCAGGTCGCCGATCACGCCTCCGCCGAGCGCGACGATGGCGCTGTCGCGGCCGAACCCGCGCTCGAGCAGCGCGTCGCTCAGCTCCGCCCACCAGTCGCGGGTCTTGGAGGCTTCGCCGGCGGGTACCACGAGCTCCGCATCGAACGACGGCAGCTCGGGCGGGCGAGCGTCGGGACGCCACTGACTCGGGCCGGCGTGCTGGAAGGCGCGGAACAGCTCGCTTACGGTGGAGTCCGTGACCAGGGCCAGCCGGCGACCGGCCAGGTGCTCAGCGACCAGCGGACCCAGCCGGCCAAGGGCGCCCGGCTCGATGTAGACCGGGTAGGTCCCCAGCGCATGGCGCACCGTAATCGCGGCCATCGTGGCTTTGGTTTTCACCGCAGAGGCGCAGAGCGCGCAGAGAAAAACACAAAGAAAATGTGGTTCTCCGCGTCCTCTGCGGCTCTGTGGTTCGCTGTTTTTGCTGTTTTCGCTGTTGCGGGACTTACCATGTGACGTCGCCAACCCCGGCCCGGTGGTTCGCCAGGCGGGCCAGCGTGAACAGCAGGTCCGACAGGCGGTTGAGGTACACGATGAAAAACGGGGGCACCTGGCTCTCGTGTCCCAGTCGAATCACGCTGCGCTCGGCCCGCCGGCAGACAGTGCGGGCCAGGTGGAGCGCGGAAGCCTTGGGCGTGCCCCCAGGCAACACGAACGCGCGCAGCGCCGGGAGCTCCGCGTCGGCCGCGTCGATCGCGCGCTCGAACTCCTCGATCCGCGTCTCGGACAGGGTCGCGCGCTCCAGCGCCTTGGCGACCTTGGCTGGATCGGGCGTCGCGAGGTGGCCGCCGAGCGCGAACAGGTCGCGCTGAACGGTCTCGAGCAGCGGATCCGCGAGGTCCACCGGCGCGGTGGCTCGGGCGACCCCGATGGCCGCGTTGAGCTCGTCCACGTCGCCGTAGGCGGAGACGCGAGGATGGTCCTTGGGAACCCGGCCCCCGCCGAGGAGGCCGGTGGTGCCCTGGTCCCCGGTGCGGGTGTAGATGGGCATGGGGGAAAGGTTGCGCCGGGAGGGCGGATAGCCAATAGGAGGCAGGCGACCGTCTTATATTTACCCGCTTCGTCTCATAGCCACGGAATCGATTGCTCATGACCCTGCACGACGACCTGCGCGACATCTCGATCATCGGGGGCGGCCCGACCGGCCTCTTCGCGGCCTTCTACGCGGGCATGCGCGGGGCGTCGGCACGGATCATCGACGCGTTGCCGGCGCTGGGCGGCCAGCTCCAGGCGCTCTACCCGGAGAAGTACATCTTCGACGTCGCCGGCTTTCCCAAGGTGCTCGCCAAGGACCTCGTCGCCGGCATGGTGGAGCAGGCCCTGCAATTCGGCACGCCGACGCATCTGGGCGAGGTCGTCACCGGACTTCGCAAGGTCGAGCAGAACGGATCCTCCCATTTCGTGCTGGAAGCGGGCCCCAACGACTTTCCCAGTCGCACGGTCATCATCTGCGCCGGCATTGGCGCCTTCGAGGCCCGCAAGCTCGGCGTCGAGGGGGAAGACCGGTTCGAGGAGAAGGGGCTCTACTTCAAGGTGATCGATCCGAAGCACTTCGCCGGACAGGATGTGCTGCTGGTGGGCGGCGGCGACTCTGCCTTCGACTGGGCGGTCAACCTCCAGGGCATCGCGAAATCGGTCCGCCTGATCCACCGGCGGGATCACTTCCGGGCCCACGCTGCGACCGTAAAGCAGGTGCAGGAGCTCGCCGCCTGCGGCAAGTGCGAGGTCCGCACGTTCTGGGAGGTGAAAGCGCTGCACGGAACCGATCGTCTCGAGGGCGTCACCATCGCCCAGAGCAAGACGAAGGAAGAGGAAACGATCGCGGTGGACGCAGTCATCCCGCTCCTCGGCTTCCACTCCGATCTCGGGGCGATCAATCAGTGGGGGCTCGACACCGACAAAGCCGACATCAGGGTGGACCAGGTCATGGCCACCAATGTGCCCGGCATCTTTGCCGCCGGCGACGTGACCAGCTATCCGGGAAAGCTCAAGCTCATCGCCACTGGGGCGGGAGAGGCGTGCATCGCGGTGAACAACGCGGTGCACTACATCAACCCGAAGGTCAAGGTGAACCCGGGCCACTCGTCCAACATGGCGATTTTTGGGCAGAAGGACGACTGAAACTGCGTAAAAAGTGAAAGGTGAAAAGTGAAAAGGGAGCCCCGTGCACGATCGGAGCTCCCTTTTCACTTTTTACTTTTCACTTTTCACGCAGCTTTATAGCATCTTCGGCCTGAGAAAGAACCTCAGCGTTCCGGCGCGGGGCCCGATCCGGTCTGCCGCGATGCCGGCCACGCCGCTCTTGGGGAAGTCCACCGCCAGCCCGTGCGCGGCGCCGGTGAGCAGAAGTCCCACCAGCTCCTCCATCCAGGGTGAGTGGCCGACCAGCGCTACCACCGCTTTCTCCGCGCGCGGGGGCCCCAGCGCCGAGTCGAGTGCGACCAGATCCGGATCCGAGGCGAGGGCGAGGCAGGGCACCGGCGGCGAGGGCAGAGCGAGTCCCTGCTGCAGGATCTCGGCAGTCTCCGCCGCTCGAAGCCAGGGACTAGTGAGCACCAGCTCCGGAAGCAGGCCGAGCGCGCCTAAGGCCTTCGCCACTTTGGCGTGGATCTTTCGCCCCTTCTCGCTGAGCGGTCGAAGCGTGTCGTCGGGCCACTTTCCCGCATCGCGGTTGTCCGCGTCCGCGTGACGCACGAGCAGCAGTAGCATCTGTCCTCCGATGCGGCCGTCAAGGCCGCGTCCCCAGGCCCCGCGCGATGTCCACCACCACACTGTCGATCACCGCGACCATCGCGGTGTTGACCAGCGTATGACTGTTTACGAGCACCGCAAAGGTAACCCGCCGCCCGTTCGCCAGATCAAGGTAGCCGGCGAGCCCGTTGACCCGGCGGATGCTGCCCGGCTTGGCCAGCACCCGTCCGGCCACCGGGGTGCCCAGGAAGCGGCTCCGGAGCGAGCCGCGTTCGCCCGAGCGGGGAAGGGCTGCCAGGAACGGTTCCATATGGGGCCGCCGCCGCACGAACTCCAGCAGGCGCACCAGCGCACCCGGGCTCACCGCGTTCGACACGGCGACTCCCGAGCCGTCCACCAGGGCGAACTGGGTGGAATCGAGCCGCACCGAGTCGATGAGGAACCGTCGCTCGACTGCCAACCCTTCGGCCCACGAGCCGGCCCGGCCGAGCTGCCGCCCCAGCTGCTTGAGCAGCGTCTCTGCGAACCAGTTCTGGCTGCTATTGAGGATGGGGAAAATCCAGTCCCGGAACGGCCGTGACTCCACCTCCGCGAGCGGCGGGCCGGCGCGGGCCGCCAGATAGACGGTCGAGTCGGTGGTGGAGCGGGTCCGGCCCTGAACCGCGATGCCGGCTTCGCCCAGCGCAGCGCCGAAGGCCCACGCCGCGTACAGGTTCGGGTCCGGCAACGCGAAATGCTCGGTCCGGCTGCTCCCGCTGCGCGGCACCCGGCCCTCGGCCCGGATCCGGAGTGTGCCTGGGTCGCGGAAGAAGTCGATCGTCGCGCCGCTGTCGCCCGCGACCGTCACGCTGTGGTTGTCGAGCGTGACATCGCCGAGCGTGGGACTGAACGACACCTGGGCAGGAGCGCCTGGCGCGGGTCCGGCGCTCCAGGTGATGTCCACGCTGTTGTCGTTGAAGCCGAGTCCCGAGACCGGCGCGGCGTACCACCAGTTGAGGTCGTAGCTCTCCCAATCGGGGTGGGTGAGGGTGGGCTCGAACCAGCTCCCGTCTCCCACCAGATCGCCGGCCACTGTGCTTATGCCCCGGGTCTTGAGCGCGGCCGCCAATTGGTGAAGCTTGGCCGAGGCGTCCGGCTCGCAGGCGAGCGCGGCGGTGGTATCGGTTCCGTAGCAGCGGCGGCTCATGGTCGGGTCGCCCTGGCCGTAGAGGACAAGGTCGCCCTGGAGCACTCCGCCCACGACGGGGCCGGTAGCGTACACGCTGGTGCGGACGGTGCCGCTCGCCGGCAGCAGCGCAACCGCCGCCGCGCTCACCACGATCTTGGCGGTGCTCGCGGGGACGAACAGCCGCTCGGCGTTCCGGCCATAGAGCAGGTGCCCCCGGTCGTCGATAACCGCGATGCCCCAGAGGAAGTGGTCGAGGGGGGCGGAGTCCAGGCGACGATCGAGCCTCCGAGCGAGGGCGGAGGCGGGAGCAGACGGGAGCAGGCGAGAGCGGGCGGGAGCGGGCGGTGCCTGGGCGGGCAGGCGGGCGGGCGGACAGGCGGACAGCCACGCAAGCGCGGCCAATGCCGAGTGAACCGGCAGCTGGTGGATGCTACAGATCCGCTGTCCGCTCACTCGCGTCCGCTCCCGCCTGCTCCCGCCCGCTCCCGCCCGCTCCCGCCCGCTCCCGCCCGCTCCCGCCTGTCTATTATTCTCGCCATGCGTTCCATCCGCACCCTGCTCCACGGCCTCATCGACTACGCC
>DASQPE010000109.1:0-4342 GCA_035644115.1 Gemmatimonadales bacterium | reverse complement strand
AACCCGGACCTCTTCTGGGGCCTCCGCGGCGGTGGCGGCAACTTCGGGGTGGTGACGTCGTTCGAGTTCCGACTGCACCCGGTCGGGCCGGAGGTCCTGTCGGGACTGGTCGTGCATCCGCTCGACGCCGCCGGCGACGTCCTCCGCTTCTATCGTGACTTCCTCCCCACGACTCCGGACGAGTTCGTCTGCTGGTTCGTGATGCGGAAAGCACCGCCGCTTCCCTTCCTGCCCACCGAGTGGCATGGGAAGGAGATCCTCGCGCTCGCGATGTGCTACTCCGGGAGCAGCCTGGCCGAGGGCGAGCGGGTAGCCGCGCCGCTGCGCGGGTTCGGCAAGCCGATCGCCGACGTGGTCGCGCCGCATCCCTACACCGCCTGGCAGGCCGTTATGGATCCGCTGCTCACACCGGGCTTCCGCAATTACTGGAAGTCGCACGATTTCCGCGAGGTCAGCGACGGACTCATCGACACCCTCATCGCGCATGCCGGGACGCTGCCGGACCCCAACACCGAGATCGCGTTCGCCCAGCTGGGCGGCGCGGTGAGCCGGGTGCCGAACGACGCCACGGCCTATGGACATCGCGACGGGCAGTTCGTGCTCAACGTGCACGGTCGCTGGCAGGACCGCGGCAAGGACTCGGCCTGCATCGGCTGGGCCCGTGACCTGTTCAATGCGACGGCGCCGTTCGCGACCGGCAACGTGTACGTGAACTTCCTTACCCAGGACGAGGAAGACCGGGTGCGGGCAGCCTACGGCCGCAACTACGATCGACTGAGCAAGCTCAAGAACAAGTACGACCCGCGGAACCTGTTCCGGCTGAACCAGAACATCCGTCCTCTGGCATACGCGTGAGCGGTGGCGTATGCCTTGCCTCTTCGCGCTGCTCGCCCTGGTTGCGCCGCGGCTGGTGGTCTTCCTCCTGTGGCTCTTCACGACCTGGTTCAGCGGCATGTTCAGCCGGTCGCTCTGGCCCATTCTCGGCTTCATCTTCCTGCCCACCACGCTGCTCTGGTATTCCGTGGTGTACCGCTGGTTCGGCGGGGTGTGGACCCTCTGGCCGATCGCCGGGCTCGTCATCGCGCTCGCAATCGACGTTTCGCCGGCCAGTGGCCGCCGCCGCCGAGTGGTGGTGACCGAGTAGGGACCTCTCACCCCAAGCTGTTGCGGCCGTTAGACCTCCGCGACAGTCACAATTCTGTGGGTGCAGGATACCCGCGGGGGGTTGCTTGACAGCCCATCGCGGAGGCATTTAAGGTCCCCGGGTGAGCCGACACACAGGAACCAGCCCGTAAGCCCACTGGGGTAGCACTGGGAAAACACTCGCCCCCGCCGGAGCTGTACGCCGACGGGGGCGTCGGTATTCACGCGGGTGGGCGGGGAGAGCGACGCGAGGATGATGAAACACTATCTGTTGGCCAGCGACTTCGACCAAACCCTGAGCTTCAACGACTCGGGCCTGGTGCTCAGCGAGCTGCTCGGCATCGCCGGGTTCGAGGAGCGGAGCTCGGGGTTGTCGCGCATCCATTTGGTCCAGCAGGGCGCCGAGCTCAGCTACCTGCTGCTGCACGACCCGGAGTATCGGCGGGTCCGGCGGGAGCATCTGTGGGAGGCGGGGAAGCGCATTCGGGTGAAGAAGAACCTGCGGCTGCTCCATCGGCTGCTCAACGACCTGCCGGAACATCACTTCGCCTTCTACGTGATCTCGGCCGCGCCGGAGGAGGTCATCCAGTCGGCCCTGGAGGGCATCGTGCCGCCGGATCACATCTTCGGCACCCGCTTCAACTACGAGCCGCGGCTGGGCGAGATCCAGTCGATCGCCCGGGTGCCGGCAGGCTACGGGAAGGTTGCCGTGCTGGAGGAGCTGCGGGCAGACCTGGGCCTGGGCCCGGACCGCGTGGTCTACGTGGGTGACGGCAACTCGGACGTACACGTGATGCTGCACGTCAACCGGCTCGACGGGCTGACCATCGCGGTGTCGGAGAACGAGTATCTCACCCCCATCGCGCGACGCACGGTGTTGGGTGACGACGCCTTGAGCATGGTGGTGCCCATCCTGGAGGAGATCGCCGGATGGAATGCGGCGCGGATCCGCGCGCTGTTCGAGTCCCACGGACTGATGCTGCAGGAGTGGGCCAAGGTCCGCACCGACTCGCTGGTGATCCGGGATCCCGACGGTGCCGTTCCGCCGGCCGTCGCATAGACCGCTTGCGGCTCAGCCGCGGGTCCCGGTGAGCCGCGTCACGCCATTCTTTCCCAGCCTTTGGGCATCTTCCCTGGTAGAGTCCAGAGGGAGGAAGCAGACCATGGAAACGATGGCATATTCCAGCGTGATCGCAGGCGGACGGCACGCGTCCGCCCTGCTGGCCTGCTTTATCGCGCTCGCCGCTTGTAGCGGCCGGGACCGAATCGCGGGCAGCGGTGACAAAGTCGGGACGGGGGAGAGTGGAGGAGTGGCGACGCCGGCCGTTCCGGCGGCCGAGACGGACACTATCGGGGGCACGACGGACACCAGGACCCAAGGCGGGCAGCAGCCGAACTCCCATCGCACCGACACGAGTCGAGCCGGCGAGCTGGCCCGCGCGCCACGGGCCAACCCAAACGCTCCTCCAAAGCCCCGCCTCACCCCGGACAACCCGCCCGCTCCCGTAGATACCAACCCAACCCAGCCTCAGCCAAAGAAAACGAGCGCCGCTTCCGACCAGCCCACCCAGGAGCTGCACGACAAGTATCACCCGGCGCCGAAGGACACCGTCTCTCAGGTGGTGTACACCGGCTGGAAGTACTTCAACCTCAATTGCGCCCGGTGCCATGGCGAGGACGTGACGGGGACCACGCTGGCCCCGCACCTGATCGACAGCTTCAAGAGCGGCAAAGTGGACCACGCCGAATTCTGGCGCGTAGTCCACGGAAGCCGGGCCGAAAAAGGGATGCCCAACTGGTCCGGGGTCATCCAGGACGACCAGCTGCAGGCCATCTACGAGTATGTGAAAGGGAGAAGCGACGGGAAGCTGCACCCCGGCCGACCGGCGCAGCAACCGGGCTGAGCCCGTCCGACTCGGGCCTCAGGGCCCGGGCACGAGCACATCTACCCACTCCTCGCCGACGTCGAGCTGAACGGTCGGGTTGGTCGCGGCCCCGGCCGGGCGGCCTGCAAGTGGGCCGGCCGCGTTCTTGGTCCAGGCCTCGTCGTCGAAGTGGATCTCGGGTTCGGTCCAGAGCAGCTCGAGCCGCCGGCCGCGGTGGACGGTGAGGGCCGGCAGAGTGGCCTCGCGCTCGAGCCGGTGGCCCAGATACCGGAGCAGCGCCTCGGCCTGATCTTCGGACACCAGGACGACGTCGAACAGGCCGTCGCCCGGGTCGGCATCGGGCGCGAGGTGCAGGTGGGGTCCGATCAGGCGGATGATCATCGCCTCGAGCAGGAGATAGCGACCCGAGAGGTCCCGCCCATCGAGCGTGACCCGCCACTGCCGGGGGGAGTAGTCGTTGACCAGGTGGCGCAGCAACCGCAGAGCCGTCTCGAAGTTGGGCTCATCTTTCACCAGCTCCGCCACCGGCTGCACCTCCCAGTCGTTCAGCAACGCGACCGCCCGCGCGAACAGCCCGATCCCGGCTGCTTCGACGAATCGGCGCTCGCCCCACGGCCCGCGGGCGACTCCTATATCCAGCCGCTTCCGGGGGGCGCTGCGGAGCCCCGCGACGATGTGGCCCCACCCGCCCACCAGCCCCAGACTTCGCGCGATATTGTTCGCGGTTCCGACCGGAAGGATCGCGAGTGGGATGTCGCGTCCGGCGATGGCGGCGGCGACTTTGGCGACGGTTCCGTCGCCGCCGGCGACGATCACCAGCTCGCCTGGATCGGCCAGCGCGACCTCGAGCTCCTCACTCCTCTTCGAGTGATAGGTCACTTCGTAGTCGGCCTGCTCCAGCTTGGCCACCAGCCCTGCGGCGGCCTGGCGGTCGCCGGCCGTGGGGTTATGCACCAGCGTAGCGCGGACCCGCCGCGTACCGAAGCTCACGGCGCGGGCTCAGGCTGACGGTCCGGCACCCTTCGAGCATCCACCAGAGGAGCGCAAATGGAAGCACGCAACGCGTGGTATACCCGCTTTGCCAAGTGGGCGGCCACCATCAGCGGACAGCCGGCGACCTTCATCCTCGCGCTCGCGCTCATAATCGCCTGGGTCGTTACCGGTCCCGTCTTTCGCTTCAATGATACGTGGCAGCTCGCGATCAACACGGCCACGACCATCCTGACCTTCCTGATGGTGTTCCTGATTCAGAATACCCAGAACCGGGACACCCAGGCGATTCAAATCAAGCTGGACGAGCTGATCCGATCCAC
>DASQPE010000108.1:0-15852 GCA_035644115.1 Gemmatimonadales bacterium | reverse complement strand
CCCATTTCCCCCAGTTCGCGATCGGCGGTCCGATTCCGAAGGCCCCGTTGACGGTCGGCATCAGCTACTCCAACTACACTACTCGTGATTACAGCCTGGTGTTTCCCGCCACGGTCATCCTGCGCGGCCTGCCGGTCGGAGTGAACGACACGATCGAGTCGCGGGGCGGGATCAACGACTTGCGGCTTGCAGTGGCCTACCGCTTGGGTAAGCGATGGGCGTTTGGAGCCGGGGCGCACATCATCACGGGGAGCAATCGGCTGAACGTCAGCCGAGTCTTCACCGACACGACTTACCTGCCGAGCCGCCAGCGAGCGGAGCTTTCCTACGCTGGGTTCGGCCTGTCCGTTGGCGTGGTAGGCCAGCTTGCCCGCTCGCTCTCGGTCAGCCTGGTCGCCCGCAGCGACGGCCACGTGAGCGTGCAGGAAGATTCACTCCCGACCAAGCAGCGGGTCGATCTGCCGATCATGGTGGGTGGGGGCCTGGAGTGGCGACCCACGTCCAAGCTCCAGTTGGCCGGCCAGCTGCAGGTGAGCAACTGGTCCACCGCCAACGACGACCTGATCGCCAACGGCGGGGTGGGCGCTGTGAACACCCTCGAGGCGGCGGGCGGACTCGAGTTCACCCCCAATCCGCGCCGCCCCGGCCGTAATCCGCTCCGCCTCGGGGTCCGCTACGCCAGGCTGCCGTTCCCGCTCGCCGCCGGCGCCCGGGCCAAGGAGTACGGCGTGAGCGTAGGGACCGGGCACACGTTCGCCGGCGACCGGGCGGGTCTCGATCTCGCGGTCGAGCGCACCTGGCGGCGCCAGGACGAGCAATACAACGAGCGGGCGTGGCTGGTGACGGTGGGCGTGACCGTGCGGCCCTAGGCTCCCGGCCAACTGCAACTGCGAACCACGGAAGCACGGAAACGCAGAGGGGTCCTAGCAAGCCGGAGCTCCGCCTCCGGTACCACCAAGAGCTTTTTTTGTGGGTGCGGGGGCGGAGCTCCGCTAACCAAGGAACCCTCTGCGCTTCCGTGCTTCCGTGGTTCGCAGTTGCAGTTCGCAGTCGCAGTTGCCAGTTCAGGCGGCCAGCCTGCCCACGCGCCCGCCCGAAGCTATCTTTAGGCCCGATGCCCCCAAAACGCCTCTACATCGAGACCTACGGCTGCCAGATGAACGTGGCCGACTCCGAGCTCATGTTCGGCATCCTCGGCCAGGCGGGCTACCTGCGCACCGACGAGCCGGGTGATGCCGACGTCGTGCTGGTGAACACCTGCGCGGTCCGGGACAATGCAGAGCAGCGGGTCATCGGGCGCGTGGGCGAGCTGCAGCGCGACCGCCGGCCCGGCGGGTTGCTCGGCGTGGTCGGCTGCATGGCCCAGCGCCTCGGCCCGCGGCTGCTGGAGCCCGGACGGGTCGATCTGGTCGTCGGACCCGATTCCTACCGCAACCTCCCGGACCTCCTCGGCCTCGCGGCGAGCGGCCGAGCGGTGAGCGACACCGAGTTCCGTTCCTGGGAGCACTACGAGGACGTGCCGCCGGTGCGCCAGCCCGGATCGGCCGCCTTCGTCACCGTGCAGCGCGGCTGCGATTACAAGTGCACCTTCTGCATTGTTCCGTACACCCGCGGCCCGGAGCGGAGCCGTAGGTTGGAAGACGTCGTGCGGGAGGTACGCGGGTTGGCCGAGCAGGGGGTCACCGAGGTGACCCTGCTGGGTCAGACGGTCAACAGCTATCACGACGGCGCGCACGATTTCGGCGACCTGCTCCGGGCCGTCGGAGCGGTAGACGGAATCGGCCGGCTCCGCTTCACCAGCCCCTATCCCACCGACTTCACCGGCCGGGTCATCGAGGCAATGGCGACCACGCCCGCCGTGTGCGAGCACGTCCACCTGCCGGTCCAGAGCGGCTCGAATGCAGTGCTCCGGCGGATGCTCCGCCGCTACACCCGCGAGAGCTATCTTGCCGTTACCGCTCGATTGCGTAAGGCGGTTCCCGGCATCACGTTCAGCACCGACATCATCGTCGGTTTCCCGGGTGAGACCGGCGCGGACTTCGAGGCAACGCTGAGCCTCGTGGCCGAAGCCGACTTCGACGACGCCTACACCTTCCGCTACTCGCTCCGGGAAGGCACGCCCGCGGTGCGACTCAAGGACCAAGTGCCGGACGCAGTTGCGGCCGGGCGGCTTGCGACGCTCATCGAGACGGTGCGCACCAACGCGCGACGAAAGCATCTCGCTCGCGTGGGTGAAACCCACGAGGCGCTGGTGGAGCGTCCGTCGCGCCGCGGGGGCCTGATGCTCGGGCGCACCCGCGGCAATCTGCTGGTCCTGCTCGATCTGCCCGAGTCGGCGGTGGGCGAGTATCACACCGTGACGCTCACCGGCACGACGGGGTCCACCTTTACCGGTCGCGTTCTTGCGCGGGAGCTGGCCGTTCTATGATCCGGAACCTCGTCGAGGACCACGTGGTCCAGGCGTATGATGCGCTGCGGCAGCACTTCGCGGACTTCTGCGGCTGCGATGTCTGCCGGGAGGACGTACTGGTGTTTACGCTCAACCGCGTTGCGCCGCGCTACGTCGTTTCGCTCGAGGGCTCGGTGCTCACCGAAGTAAATCTGGAGAAGGAGCAGAGCCGGGCGCCGATCGACGTGGCCATAATGGAAGGATTCCGGAAGGTGTCGCTGGCGCCGAGGTGCGCTGCCCGGGGAACCCCCCGGCGGCGGTGACCGCCCGGCCACCTATTCTCTTCCTTGCTGCGTTCGGGGCCGGTCTCGCGACCGGCCTCTCGCGTTTTTCAGCCCCCGTATCCGTCGCGTTGATCCTGGGGACCGCGTCGATCGCTGCGCTCTCCGCGGCGTTCGCGCCCGGCGCAGGCACCTCCCGCCTCCTGCTTGGTGCGTCCCTGATCGGAGCCCTGCACGGCTCGCTGGCTCGGCTCACCGACGCCGCAACCTGCGCGGCCCGGCTTCCCGAGAGTCAGCTCAAGCTCGAGCTACGGCTCCGCGAGCCGGTCGACGAATCCGGTGGCCGGGTCCAGGTAGCGCCGATCCACGCCGGCTGCACCGGCGATGTGACCGCCCGCTGGCCGGTGAACCAGCCAGCCGGCGCCGGCGCGCAGCTGGCGGTCGAGGGTCGGTGGGTCCGCCAGCCGGCCTGGACCGGGCGCGCGGGAGGGACGCTCGTGGTGGGTCGAGCCGAGCCGCGGGAAAACCGGCCCGGGCCCGGTGAACGACTTCGGACCGCCACTGCCAACGGCATCCGGAGCCTCTACGGCCTCCGCGCCCCGATCGTCGCGGCGCTCATCGTCGGGCGGCGCGCTGACCTCGACCCCCGCCTGCGTGACGCCTTTGCCCAGTCCGGGCTGGTGCACCTCTTGTCGATCTCCGGGTTTCACGTCGGGCTCATCGCCGCGTGGGTGGTCCTCCTGGCGCGGCTGCTTCGGCTTCCCCCGGTGCGCGCTCTGATCCTGGCGGCCTTTGTGGCGAGCGTGTACGTCGCGCTCCTTGGTTGGCCCGCGCCGGCGACCAGGGCGGCCGCGCTCGCGGTGACGCTCGCCTGGTGCCGCGCGCGTCAACGAAACGTGCAGGCCGACCCGCTCCTGGCGTGCACCTGCCTGGTCGTGCTGCTGGTCGATCCCTGGGCGATCGCCGACCTGGGCGCGTGGCTCTCGGCCGCGGCGCTCTGGGGGGCCACCACTTGCAGTCGCTGGAGCGATCGCGCGCTCGGGCCCGCGCTGGGCTGGCGATGCCTGAGCTCGTCGGTCGGTGCCACCCTCGCCACCGCGCCGCTCACGGCCGCGTCGCTCGGCACGGTGGCCCTGGTGGGCATCGGCCTCAACTTCGCGGCGATTCCGATCGCAGCCGTGGCCGTTCCTGGCGTGTTCGCGAGCCTGCTGGCTCTGCCGCTCTGGCCCGCGCTCGCCGCTTCCCTGGCGGCCGGATCCGGGCTGGCGCTGCATGGGCTCGAGCTACTCGCGCTCGCGGGTGCCGCCGTGCCCGGCGGGCATGTCATTACCGAGGCCGGTCCGGTCGCCGCCCTTCCCTGGATTGCGGCCCTGGCCGCCTTGCTCTGGGGACTGCGCGGGCGAACCACCCTGGCGGAAGGGGCGCGCCGGTGGGCATGGGCCGGCATCATCGCGCTGTGGCTGCCGCTTGCGGTCGATCTCGCCGAGGGCGCGGCTGACGACCGGCACGCCCTTGCGTTACATTTTCTCGCCGTGGGCCAGGGAGACGGGATCGTCCTCCGCACGCCCCATGGCCGCTTTGTGGTCATCGATGCGGGTCCCAGGACGGAGCGCGGGGACGCGGGACAACGCGTGGTCGTGCCCTTTCTCGCGCGACAGGGCGCGCCGGGAGTGGCGGCGTTGATCGTCTCCCACGCCCACGCTGACCACGTGGGCGGTGCGACTGCCGTCCTCGATCGGTATCGCACCGGCCTCGTCATCGAACCGGGACGACCGTTCGCCGATCCCGCCTACTATCGATTCCTCGACGAAGTGGCCGCCGAGGGCGTGCCGTGGCGTCCAGGGCGTCCGGGCGATCGATTCGTCCTCGACGGTGTCTCGTTCAGTCTGCTGCACCCCGACCCTTCCTGGCCGGGTCTGGGCGACGACCTGAACGAAGATTCGTTGGTGCTGCTGATCGAGTACGCCGGCTTCCGTGGGCTGTTTCCGGGGGACGCCGGGCTGGTCGCGGAGGCTTGGCTCAAGGGCAGGGTGGGTCACGTAGCGCTGCTCAAAGTCGGCCATCACGGGAGCCGCGGCGCCACCGGCGACGCCTGGCTCGACGAGCTGGCACCTCGGGTGGCCGTGATCTCGGTCGGCGCCAACAACTACGGGCACCCCGCTGCCGCGACTCTCGCCCGCCTCCGGGCACACGGGGTCGATCTCCGGCGCACCGATCGGGATGGCGAGGTCGATGTGACGACGGATGGGAGGACGATGACGGTACGGAGCAAGGGGCGGAGCGAGACATATGAACTGCGTGAACAACTGCGTGAAAAGTGAAAAGTGAACAGTGAACAGGAGACTCGGATGCTCCGCGGAACTGCCTTTTCACTTTTTACTTTTCACTTTTCACGCTTTTCTCTCAAGGGGGGCCCGTGCTGCCCAACCACACGCCGATCACGACCATCGAGGCCTTCATTCTGGAGCAGGAGAGCAAGTACCCGGAAGCCACCGGTGAGCTCTCCAATCTCCTCTATGACATCGCGCTCGCGGCCAAGATCATCGCCGCCGCCATTCGGCGGGCAGGGCTGGTCAACATCCTCGGTAGCATCGGCCACCGGAACGTGCAGGGGGAAGAGCAGCAGAAGCTCGACGTCTTTGCCAACGAGACCATAAAGAATGCCCTCAAGCACACCGGCCGGGTCTGTGTCATGGCCTCGGAAGAGGACGAAGACGTCATCCCGATCCCGCCCGAGTTCCCCCTGGGCAAGTACGCAGTCCTGTTCGACCCGCTCGACGGCTCCTCCAACATCGACGTGAACGCCGCGGTCGGCACCATCTTCAGCATCTACCGGCGGACGAGTCTGGAGGTTCGGGGGAGCGTGCGCGACGTGCTCCAGCCGGGCTGTAGACAGGTCGCGGCCGGCTACGTGATGTACGGCTCGAGCACCATGCTGGTCTATACCACGGGGCAAGGTGCCCACGGGTTCACGCTCGACCCGACCATCGGCGAGTTTCTCCTGTCCCATCCCCGCATCGTGACCCCTCGGGTGGGCACGTACTACAGCGTGAACGAGTCCAACTTCCTCCGCTGGGACCGGGGCTTTCAGGCCGCGGTTCGAGGGCTCAAGGGCGACATGCCGGATGTGATGAAGCCGAAAAACTCCCGCTACGCCGGCTCGCTGGTCGCCGACTTCCACCGCAACCTCATCGCCGGCGGGATCTTCCTCTATCCGGGAGACACCAAAAAGCCCAGTGGGAAGCTGCGCCTGCTCTACGAGGCGAGTCCGATGGCGTTCATCGCCGAGCAGGCGGAGGGATCCGCGACCGACGGCCTGAACCGCATTCTGGACGTCGTGCCGCACGCCCTGCACCAACGGACTCCGCTCGTCATCGGCTCCCGGGAGGACGTTGGTTTCGTAGCCGACACCCTGCGCCGCACGGCCGGCGTCTCCTCCGAGCCGCTCCCGACTCCCGCGTTGTGACCAAGGCCTACGGTCCCGGCGACTGGGCCGGGGATCCCGAGCGCGATCTCGGCGCGCCGGGATCGTTCCCGTTCACTCGTGGCGTCTACCCCTCGATGTACACCAGCCGGCTCTGGACCATGCGCCAGTATGCCGGCTTCGGCACCGCCGAAGAGACCAACGAGCGGTTCCGGAAGCTGCTCGCGGCGGGGCAGATGGGACTTTCGGTAGCGTTCGATCTGCCGACCCAGATGGGATACGACTCGGATCATCCCATGGCCGCCGGGGAGGTGGGCCGGGTCGGGGTCGCAATCGACACGGTGGAAGACCTGGCCCGGCTGCTTCAGGGCATCCCCCTCGACCGGGTCTCCACCTCGATGACCATCAACGCCACGGCGGCCATCCTCCTTGCGATGTATGTCGTCGTGGGAGACGAGCAGGGAGTGCCCCGCGCCAAGCTCACCGGCACGGTTCAGAACGACGTGCTCAAGGAGTACGTCGCTCGGGGGACCTACATCTACCCGGCGCAGCCATCACTCCGGCTCGTGGCTGACATCTTCCGCTTCGTGGCCGAGGAGGGATTGACCTTCAACCCGATTTCGATCAGCGGATACCACATGCGCGAGGCCGGGGCCACCGCCGTGCAGGAGATCGCCTTCACCCTGGCCAACGCGCTCGAGTATGTGAAGGTGGCCGTGGCCGCCGGGCTCGACGTCAATGCTTTCGGGCCGCGACTCTCGTTCTTCTTCGCGAGCCACAACGATCTCTTCGAGGAAGCGGCCAAGTTCCGGGCCGCGCGCCGGTTGTGGGCCCGGCTTATGCGGGAGCGCTTCGGCGCCGACGACGCCACCTGCCGGCTGCGATTTCATACCCAGACCGGCGGAGTGACGCTCCAGGCCCAGCAGCCGATGAACAACATCGTGCGGGTCGCCTACCAGGCGCTCGCCGCCGTCCTCGGCGGCACCCAGTCGCTCCACAGCAACGGCTTCGACGAGGCGCTGGCGCTTCCCACCGAGGAATCAGCCACCCTCGCGCTTCGAACCCAGCAGGTGCTGGGCTACGAGAGCGGGGTCGCCCACGTGGTGGATCCGCTGGGAGGAAGCTGGTACGTCGAGGCCCTGACCGACCGGATCGAGCAGGAAGCGCAGGCGCTGGTGACTGAGATCGATCGCCTGGGTGGAGCCGTCGCCGCGATCGAGCAGGGCTTCCTCCAGGACGCGATCGGCCGGAGCGCGTATGCGCTCCAGCAGGCGCAGGAATCCGGCGAGCTGACCGTGGTGGGGGTGAACCGCTTCACCGATGACTCGAGTCCGCCGGCCATCAGCACACCGGACTTTCCCGAGCTCGAGGCCCGGCAGCGGGGCCGGGTGGCCGCGCTGCGAGCGGCTCGAGACAACGGCTCGGTGGAACGGGGCCTGGCCCTGGTGGGTCGGGCGGCCGGCGGGAACGAGCCGCTGATGCCGCCCATCATCGAGGCAGTCCGCGCTCGCGCGACTCTGGGCGAGATCAGCGACACCCTTCGGAAAGCGTGGGGGGTATACCGGCCCGTGCGCTAGGGAGTCAGGGCACCCCGCTCCGCTCTCCGTCCAAGTGCACCGTCAGCAGCATGTCGGCTTGGTCCAGCGCCTCCACGTCATGGGGCACGTCGCGCTCGAGTACCAAGACCTGGCCGGCCGCGAGCTCATGCGTAGTGCTGGACGTCACCACCCGCAACCGGCCGGTGAGCGCGTGGATGGTGACGAGGCCCGGGGCCCGATGCTCGCGCAGCCAGCCGCCCCCATCGAAGGCAAAGAGCACGACCCGAAGATGCTCCCGATGCAACAGCCCGATCTGCCGATGCCCATCTTTGGCCGGGTGAGCTTCCTCCCGAAGCGCCCGTGCCGTGGCGCTGAGATCGATGGGCAGCTCAGGGCCCCGACTGCGGGCCGCCGGGGGCGGGCGGAGACGCTCCTCGATCGACAATAGCGGACTCCCGGACTGGGACCGTTCCAACGTAGCGCCGGGCTTCCCCGCAGCCCAGCGTTCGAGGCGATTCTCCCGTCCCGTCCCGACGCCTCGCTCCCGCTCGGGTTGAACCGCCGCCCGTTCGCGGCTAAGTTTGTCCCCTGGTTTCAGTTAGCCAACGCGAGCAGCCATGCCGACCTATGAGTACGTGTGCCCAGCCGGGCACGAATTCGAGAAGTTCCAGAAGATGACCGACAAGCCGCGGGCCAAGTGCCCGGTCTGCGGCAAGCCTGCCATCCGCCAGATCTCGGGTGGGGCCGGTCTGGTCTTCCGGGGCAGCGGCTTCTACATCACTGACTATGGCAAGGACGGCAAGGGCCCCCGCAAAGCGCCGGAGGGCGAGAAGGGAGGGGAGGCTTCGACCGCGAAGAGCGATACCAGCGATACCAAGGACAGCTCGACCCCGGCCAAGGCCGAGCCGAAAGCGTCCGAGACCAAGTCCAAGGCTAAAAAGGCCGCCGAGTGAGCGACCCGCTCAGGGCTGAGCTCGCGCGGGTCGCGGAGCGGTTGAGACATTCCGGCATCGAGTTCGTGCTCGAGCGCCCGCGCGATCCCGGGCACGGCGACCTGGCCACCAATCTCGCCATGGTCCTCGCCAGGCTGGAGAAGACCAATCCGCGAAGCATGGCGGAACGGGTCGTCGCCGAGCTGCGGCTCCCGGACGGAGTGGTCTCCAAAGCGGAGATCGCCGGCCCGGGCTTCATCAACTTCTGGCTCGCCGAAGGCCAGTTCGCGGCGATCGTGGCCCAGATCCTGGAGCAAGGCCGCGCGTTCGGTCAGAGCGACTTCGGCGTCGGGCTTCGGGTCAACGTGGAGTTCGTCTCGGCCAATCCGACCGGACCGTTGCACGTCGGTCACGGCCGTGGAGCCGCCTACGGCGATGGGCTGGCGTCGCTGCTCGAGTGGACCGGCCACGCGGTGACCCGCGAGTTCTACATCAACGACGCCGGGGTTCAGATCGACAAGCTGGCGCTCTCGCTCTGGGCCCGGGTGCAGCAGGCGCTCTTCCGCCACGCGGAGATTCCCGAAGGCGGGTACCACGGGTTGTATCTCGCGGAGGCGGCGGAGCAGGTGCTGCGGGAGCAGGGCCGCGATTTCGCCGATCTCCCTGCCGAGGAGGGGATCCGCCAGTGCCGCGCGCTCGCGCTCCGGATGCAGCGCGAGGAGCAGGATTGCGACCTGGCCGATTTCGGGGTGCACTTCGACGTGTACACCTCGGAGCAATCGCTCTATCAGCGAGGCCTGGTGGACGAGGCGCTCGTGCTGCTGGCCGAGAAGGGGCTCACCTACGAGCGCGACGGCGCGCTCTGGCTCCGCACCACCCAGTTCGGCGACGACAAGGACCGAGTCCTGCGGAAGAGCGACGCGTCGCTCACCTACCTCGTGCCCGACATCGCGTACCACGTGGACAAGCGAACCCGGGGATTCGATCGGGCCATCGACGTCTGGGGCGCCGACCACCACGGGTACGTCCCCCGGATGCGCTCGGTGCTCTCCGCGCTGGGGTATCCGCCCGAGTTCTTCGACGTCGCTTTGCTCCAGCTGGTGAAGGTGGTCCGCAGCGGCGAAGAGGTAAAGATGTCGAAGCGTTCCGGGGAGTTCGTGACCCTGCGGGAGCTGATCGATGAAGTCGGTTCCGACGCCGCGCGCTTCTTCTTCCTGATGCGCCCGGGCGACTCCCAGCTCGTCTTCGACGTCGAGCTTGCCAAGCGCCAGACCGAGGAGAATCCCGTCTTCTACGTCCAGATGGCACACGCCCGCCTGAGCGGCATCTTTCGGACGGCGGAGCAGGCGCCGGACGAGGTGACCGGCAAGCTCGATCTCGCCGCGCTTCCGGCGCCGGAGGATGCCGATCTGCTGAAGAAGGTGGTGATCTTTCCGGAGACGGTCGAAAGGGCCGCACGAGAGCGGGCGCCGCAGCGGATCACGAGCTATCTCCAGCAGCTCGCCACGTCGGTCCACGGCTGGTATCACCACACCCGCGCCGTCGGGGCCCCGGAGGGACCGGCGACCGAGCAGGCCCGCCTGCTGCTCGCGCGCGCGGCCCGCACCGTCCTCGCGAACGCGCTCTCGATCCTGGGCATTTCTGCCCCCGACCGGATGTGACCTGATGGGACTCCTCGTCGTCGGCAGCATCGCCTTGGACTCGGTCTTTACCCCGTTCGGCGAGACCGCGGACGCCCTCGGCGGCTCGGCCGTCTTCTTCAGCGTCGCGGGCTCGCTGCTGCACCCGGTCAAGGTCGTCGGCGTAGTAGGCCAGGATTATCCCTGGTCCGAGCTCGAGCGCCTGAGCGCGCGTGGAATCGACTGGAGCGGCGTGGAGCGGGCCGACGGCGAGAGCTTCCGCTGGAAAGGCAAGTACTCCTACGATCTCCAGAGCCGCGAGACGCTGGAGACCCGGCTCGGCGTGTTCGCCGACTTTCGTCCCAAGCTACCCGAGGGCTTCCGGTCATCCAGCTATCTCTTTCTCGGCAACATCGACCCCGAGCTCCAGCTTGGTGTTCTGGAGCAGATCACGCGCCCCAAGCTGGTGGTGTGCGACACCATGAACTACTGGATCAAGGCCAAGAAGGACGCGCTGATGGCACTGCTCGAGCGGGTGGACGTGCTGATGGTGAACGACAGCGAGGCCCGGGAGCTTTCGGGCGACTGGAACATCCATCGAGCCGGCCGCTGGATTCTCGCCCATGGTCCTACGCGCGTGGTGGTGAAGCAGGGCGAGCACGGCGCGATGCTCATCGAACCCGGCCGCACCTTCTACGCACCGGCCTTCCCCCTGGAGGAGGTGTTCGATCCTACCGGCGCTGGCGACGCATTCGCTGGCGGGTTCATGGGATACCTCGCGCGGATGGGGTCGATCTCGGAGGACAGCATACGCTCCGCGATGGTCTACGGTGCGGCGATGGGGTCTTACGCGGTCTCGCACTTCGGGATCCGCGGCTTTGAGGGGGTCACCCTGATCGACGTCCAGCGGCGGGTGCGGACCTTCCGCGATCTGACCCACGTGGCGCTGGCCGAGTTGATACCATGACCGGCGGACCGGCAGGCGGGCAGGCAGGCAGGCGGGCAGGCGGGCAGTATGCGGGGGCGGGGGTCGATCTGGAGGCCGCGGAATCGGCCAAGGAGCGGATTGGCCGGTTCGTCGCCGAAACCCGTACGCCGCTCTCGCTGGGCGAGATCGGCGCGTTCGGCGGCATGGTTCGGGTGCCCCCGGGCATGCGCCGGCCGGTGCTCGTGCTCAGCACCGACGGCGTCGGCACCAAGGTCCTGGTTGCCCTCGAGGCCGGCCGGTTCGACACTGTGGGCGAGGACCTGGTGAACCACAGTGTCAACGATATCCTGGTCCACGGCGCCCGACCGCTCGCCTTCATGGACTACATCGCCGGCGCGGGCCTCGCGGTCGAGCAGATCGCTGGTATCGTCGAAGGGATCGCCCGCGGTTGCCGGGCTCATGAGATGACGCTCGCCGGGGGCGAGACCGCGCAGATGCCGGGCCTCTATCGCACGGGGACGTTCGATCTCGCGGGGACCATCGTCGGCGTGGTGGAGGAGGACGAGGCGCTCCATGGCGACCGGATCGTGCCCGGCGACCTGCTGCTGGGGTATCCCTCCACCGGCCTACACACCAACGGCTATTCGCTCGCGCGCCGGGTCGTATTCGATCGGATGCAGCTCGGTCTCCACGACCGGCTGGGGCACACCGGCCGGAGCGTGGCCGACGCGCTCCTCGCGGTGCACCGGAGCTACGCTGCCGCCGTGACGCCGGTGCTGCGACTGGTGCACGGACTGGCCCACATCACCGGCGGCGGAATCGCGGGCAACCTGATCCGGATCCTGCCGGAGGGCTGCGAGGCGACCGTCGATCCGACCTCCTGGGTGGTGCCCCCGCTGTTTCAGGTGCTGCAGGAAGCCGGCGGGATCGACGGGGATGAAATGCGCGACGTCTTCAACCTCGGCGTCGGGTTCATCGCGGTGCTGCCGCCCGCGGCCGTGGTGGCGGCGCAGAGCGCGGCCGCGGGGGCCGGACTCGATACCTGGATCATGGGCGAGGTCCGTCGGGGGCCGCGCGCGGTGCGGTTCGGTCGGTAGGGAGGGCGCCATGCGCCAGGCCCTTGCGACTGCTGCGCTCGCGCTGATCGGGGCGGCCGCGCGGCTCGGCGCCCAAAATCCCCAGTGCCAGGCCTATGCCGGGCAGACCCGACCGTTCAATCTCTGCAATGCCGCTGTCGACGGCGCGCGTGGGTTCCATCCGGTCCTGGGCCTGTTGACGAGTGGGGGTGCCCCGGTTCTCGGCGCCAGCGATGCGCTCGGTGGATTCGGCCACGTATACGTCACGGCGCGGGTGAATGCGACCCGGGTGGTGCTGCCGGACCTGAACTACGACGGCTCTACCACGACGGTGGCCGCCGGAGACAAGCTGTTCTTCCCCTCGCCGGTCATCGAGACCGCCGTTGGTGTGTTCGGAGGGACCCGAACCGGACTCTTCGCGCTCGACTTCCTCGGCTCGGCCCAGCTCCTCCCGACCGACCAGATCGACAACTTCAGCGTGGTCTCCACCGCCCGTAAGATCGGCAGCGTCGCACTCGGTCTGGGCTTCGGGGCCCGGCTCGGCATCCTCCGAGAAACGTCAGTCGCGCCGGGCGTCAGCGTGAGCATCATGCGCCGGGATATCCCCGAGCTGCGCTACGGAGACCTGGGCGCCGGGGCCAACCTGTCCTTCGCTACCAACCTCAAGGCCACCAACCTGCGGGCGATCGCGACCAAGCGCTTTGGGATTGCCCGAGTGGCCGGCGGGATCGGGTGGGATCACTACAGCGGCCACGCGCAGGTGCAGTTTCGCAACCCGATCACCGCGATACCGGAGCGGGCGCTCGAGCTCGACCTTGGTAACTCCCGGGCGCTCGGCTTCGCCAACGCGGGACTCGACTTCCGGCACGTCAAGCTGGTCGCCGAGGCGGGCTACCAGTTCGGGAAGGACCAGCATCTCGTCACCACGTTCACCGACTTCGATCCATCGGGAGGGCGGTTCTTCGCGGCGGCGGGCCTAACCGTGGGCCTCTAGGGCGTGAACGAGCCGGAGGCAATGCGACGCGCGCTCGATCTCGCCTGGCAGGGCTGGGGTCGGGTTCACCCCAACCCGTTGGTCGGCGCCGTGGTACTGGCTCATGATGAGGTGGTAGGAGAAGGCTTTCACACCGAGTTCGGCGGCGGCCATGCCGAGCCGCTGGCGCTGGCAAGCGCCGGAGTACGGGCGCGGGGGGCCACGCTCATATCTACCCTCGAGCCGTGCAACCATCAGGGGAAGCAACCGGCCTGCACCGAGGCCATTCTCCGCGCGGGGGTGCGCCGGGTGGTCGCAGCGCTGGCAGATCCCAATCCCGTCGCAGCCGGCGGTGCCCAGCGGCTCCGCGCCGCGGGGGTCGAGGTCCAAATAGGGCTCCTGGCGGACGACGCCGCACGCCAGAACGCCGCCTTCCTCCATATGCTGCGCGACGGGTCACGGCCCTACGTGGCGCTCAAGCTGGCGACCAGTCTCGACTTTCGCATCGCCGACCGGGACGGTCGGTCCCGCTGGGTCTCGGGTCCCGAAGCGCGCGAGTACGTCCACTGGCTGCGCGCGGGGTTCGACGGCATCGCGGTGGGCGTGGGGACCGCGCGGGCGGACGACCCCCGGCTCAGCGTGCGCGGCGCGGTAGAAGTCCGGGTGCCGCCGGCCCGGATCGTGTTCGACCGGCGGCTCGAGCTCCCGAACGACCTCGGCCTGGTCCGCACGGCGGCGGAGGCGCGCACGGTCGTTATCGCGGAGCCCGGCGCCCCCGCCGCCCGTGCGGCAGCGCTCGGCGCGCTGGGAGTTCAGGTGTTCTATGCGAGCGACCCGCGGGACGCGCTCCAGCAGCTCCGGGGGTCGGGAGTGACGGCCTTGCTGGTGGAAGGCGGCGGACGGCTGGCGGGCGCCCTCCTTGACGCGGACCTGGTCGATCGATTTCACTGGATTCAGGCGCCGCTCTGGCTCGGCGACCGTGGCATTCCAGCGGTGCGCGGCCTTGGCTCGCCGCCGATTGCCGATGCATCCCGCTGGCGGATAGTGGAGCGCCGCACGTTAGGCGAAGACACCTTGATGGTGGTGGATCGGGCCTGATGTTCACCGGCATCGTCACTGCGGTGGGCCGAGTGGTGGACCTGCATCGAGACGCCGGGGGGCTAGAGCTTGCCATCGAGGCTCCGTACGACGACCTGGTGCTCGGGGAGAGCGTGGCAGTGGACGGCGCTTGCCTTACGGTGACCGACCGGGGCAACGGGCGCTTCGCGGTCCATGTGATCGCTACGTCGCTCGACCGCACCCACATCGGGCGCTACACCCCCAGCCGGCGGGTGAATCTGGAGCGTGCCCTCAGGATGGGCGATCGTCTGGGCGGGCACCTGGTCCAGGGCCACGTCGACGGGGTCGGGGTGGTCGAGCGGGTGAGCGACCGCGACGACGCCCGCCTCCTTGACCTCCGCGTCCCAACCGACGTGGCGGCGGTCTCGGTGCCCCTGGGCTCGATCACGGTGGACGGCGTGAGTCTCACGGTCAACGCCATCCCGGCGGTGTCGGTGATTCAGGTCTCTCTCATCCCGTTTACTTTACAGCATACGACTCTCGGGGAGCGGGTGCCGGGTGACGAGGTGCACCTCGAGGGGGATACGATTGGGAAGTATGTGCGGGCCCTTATGGAGGAGCGTAAAAGGTAAAGAGTGAAAAGTGAAAAGGGAGTTCCGCAGAACACGGGAGCGCCTTTTCACTGTTCACTTTTCACTTTTTCACGCAGTTTATGGCATGACCTTTGGCACCATCGAGCAAGCCGTCGAAGACCTGAAGAACGGCAAGATCGTCATCGTCGCCGATGACGAGGATCGCGAGAACGAGGGCGATCTGGTCTGCGCCGCGGAGCTGGTCACGCCGGAGACGATCAACTTCATGACCCTGCACGGGCGCGGGCTTATCTGTCTCGCGCTCACCGGCGAGCGCTGCGATCAGCTTGGCCTGGCCCAGATGACCGACCGCAACACCGAAGATCAATCGACCGCGTTCACGGTCAGCGTGGACGCCGAACGGCGCTTCGGGGTCACCACCGGGATTTCCGCCAGCGACCGCGCGACCACGATTCACGTCGCCATCAATCCGGCCACGGTGCCGACCGACCTGCGCCGACCGGGGCACATCTTTCCGCTCCGGGCCCGGCCCGGCGGGGTGCTCCAGCGGGTGGGACAGACGGAGGCGAGCGTGGACCTCGCCCGCCTCGCGGGGTTGGTCCCGGCCGGTGTCATTTGCGAGATCCTCAACCCTGACGGCTCCATGGCTCGCCGCCCGCAGCTCGAGGTGGTCGCCCGGGAGCAGGGGCTCACCTTCATTACCGTCGCGCAGCTGGTCGCCTATCGGCTCCGGACCGAGCGGCTGGTCCACCGCGTGGCTGAGGCGCGGCTGCCGACCGAGTTCGGCGAGTTCACGGTCATCGCCTATCGCAACGATGTGGACCGGGCGGAGCACGTGGCGTTGGTCATGGGCGACGTCGCGGGCCAGGCAAACGTGCTGGTGCGGATGCACTCGAAGTGCCTGACCGGCGACGTCTTCGGCTCACAGCGCTGTGATTGCGGGTTCCAGCTGCATGCGGCCATGGCGCTGGTGGGGCGGGAGGGACGGGGCGTGATCGTCTATCTCGATCAGGAAGGGCGGGGGATCGGACTGCTCAACA
>DASQPE010000107.1:0-2635 GCA_035644115.1 Gemmatimonadales bacterium | reverse complement strand
TGGGGCGACAGGTTGGTCGAGAAGATCAGCAGGCAGTCGAACGGCACCGGGAACTTCCCGCCGGTGTGCAGCGTGAGGAAGTCGATTCGCTTCTCGAGCGGCACGATCCAGCGGTTGAGCAGGTCGCGCGGTGGAGTGCGCTGGCGGCCGAAGTCGTCCAGGATGAGCACGCCGCCGTTCGCTTTGAGCTGAAACGGCGCCTGATACATCTTGGTGTAGTGGTCGTACTGGAGGTCGAGCTGGTCGAGCGTGAGCTCGCCGCCGGTGATCACCACCGGCCGCCGGATTGGAACGTAGCGGCGGTCGTACTCGGGCACCTGCTTGAGCCACTCCGGCTGATCCCCCGTCATCAGCGGCTCGTCATCCGGCACCTGGTGATGGTACACCGGATCGTAGAGCACCAGGATCTGGCCATCGATCTCGATCGCGTAGGGTATGTAAAGATTCCCCCCCAGCAGCCGGGAGATGGTCTCCGCAATCATGGTCTTGCCGTTGCCGGGGCCTCCATACAGGAAGAGCGACTTGGCCGAGTTGATGGCGGGGCCAAGCATCTCGAGGATCGGCTCGGCGATGACCATGCCGCGGAACCCGACCCTGACCGTGTCGCGCGACACGTGCACCCGGGAGATCGACTGCCGCATGGTCCACTCGCGGTACTGCCCGAGCGGCACCGGGCACGGCCCGACGTACTGGCTCGACTCCAGCGCTTCGCGGGCCCGGGTCCGGCCTTCGGTGGTGAGGTCGAACAGATAGCCGCCCCGGCCGGCGCCGCTGGTGCCCCGGACCTCGAGCAGCCGGCGCTGTTGGAGGGTCAGCAGCTGATCGTCCACGAAGGGGAACGGCAGCTTGATCGTCTCCATCAGCTGCTGGCCGGTACGGGCGCCCTGGACATAGAGGGTCTTGACCAGCAGGTCCACCACGAACTCGGCGGACAGGCCGGTGGCCTCGAGCGTCTCAGGCAGCGGCGGGCGGCGGGGCTCCTCGGCGAGCGACGGAGCCGCGGCGGATGTGGCGGTCATGAGCGTGACTCCTCGGTGCACACGATCTGGTCTCCCTCCTGCGTGCCGCTGGCCGCAAGGGTGCCGGCGGGCAGCTCCAGCGCGCTCTCGGCCCGGCGGTGCCAGCGGGTGCGCGCGCCGGGCCGGAGGTTCGGGTACGCCGCCACCACGACGCCGTGCCGGTCTACAAAGGCGACGTCGAGCGGGAACCGCATTCCCATCATGTGCACCGCCCGGCAGGGCCGGAGCAGCAGCCCCTCGCCAGCCTTGAGCCCGGGGCGGCCCAGCAGGCCCTTGAACCGGGGCCACCAGCGGTCCGCGACGGCGATGCGGTCCCCCAGCACCAGGCTGCGCTGGTTGGTGGCGCGAACCACTCGCACGTTCAGCGTCCCAGGGCTTCGAAGATCTGGATGATCGCCGAGCCCAGAATCACCACGAACATGGCGGGGAAGATGAAGAGCACCAACGGGAAGACCAGCTTGATCGTGGTCTTGGCCGCGGCCTCTTCGGCCCGCTGCCGGCGCTTGGTCCGGAGGGTGTCGGCCTGCACCCGGAGCGCCTGCGCGATGGAGGTGCCGAACCGGTCGGTCTGGACCAGCATCGCCATCAGCGACTTGAGGTCGTCCAGCCCGGTGCGTTCGCCCAGGTTGCGGAAGGCGTCTTCCCGCGGGGTGCCGGCCCGGATCTCGAGATTCACCAGCGCGAACTGCTCGCTCAGGGACGGGCTCAGCCGGTCGATCTCTTCCGAGACCCGTACCAGCGCCTGGTTGAGCCCGAGTCCCGCCTCGACGCAGACCACCAGGAGGTCGAGCGCGTCCGGCAGGGCCCGCTGCATTTCTTTCTGCCGGCGGCGAATCCGCGCGCCGACGTAGATCGACGGCACTACATATCCCATCGCCGAGAACCAGACGGTCGCGATGAGACCCACGAAGCTGGTCATCCCGAGCACGCCCAGGATGGTTACAGCGCTGAAGCCCATGGCGATGGGCAGCGCGAGCCGCGACCCCAGGAACACCGGGACCGCAGCCTGGCTCTGGAAGCCCGCTTGGAGCATCCGCAGCCTGATCGCGGAGATGTCCTTCCGGCCAGGCTCGATCCGCTCGCCCAGCGCCTGGATCAGGCCGGCCAGCTTCTCGGCCCGGAGCTGGCGCCGGCGGCGGCGCAGGGTTTCCGCGGTTTCGGGATCGGCCCCCTCGAACTCCGTGAGACGGGTAACCAGGGCGCTCTGCCGCCCGGGCGCCACCTCGCCGATGAACAGCACGGCGAAAGTGACCGACAGAGCGATCAATCCGATGGCGAGGATCAGGAACACGGCGACCTCAGATCTCGATGTCCACGATGCGGCGGATCCAGATGTAGCCGATGACCTGCATCACCGCCGCGACGCCCACCATCAGCTTGCCCATCGGGTGGTGGAACAGGAGCAGCATGTAGGGCGGGTTGATGAAATAGATCGCGAACCCGACGATGACCGGCAGGAGCGCGAGCGTATAGCCGGTGAACCGGCCCTGCGCGGTGTACACCTTGAGCTGCCGCCGGATGGTGAACCGGGCCCGGATCACCGATGCCAGATTGTCCAGCACCTCGGCCAGATTGCCGCCGACCTCGCGCTGGATCAGGATCGCCGTGACCAGGAT
>DASQPE010000106.1:0-2032 GCA_035644115.1 Gemmatimonadales bacterium | reverse complement strand
CCCTGGAGCAGCGTCTCGATCGAGTCGAGCCGGCCCAGAAAGCGTACGTCTGCGGTCACACCGAGCTCCTCGGCCTCTTTCTCCGCGTCGGGCCGGTCAGGTCCGTCGCCGACCATGAGAAGGGTCGCCGGCATGGCTCGGCGGATGCGGGCGAACACCCGGACGACGTCCTTGACCCGTTTGACCTCGCGGAAATTGGACACGTGGGTGATCACCTTGTGATCGGCGGGGGCGAGCGCCGCGCTGCGCGGGCCGGATGCCGGCCGATACTCCTCGAGGTTGACGAAGTTCGGGATCACCCGGACGTCACAGCTCACGCACCCGAACGCCCGATAGGTCTCGTCGCGCAGGAAGGCCGAGACCGCGGTCACGGCGTCGGATTGTTCGATGGAGAAGCGAGTGATCCCGTAGAAGCTCGATTCCTGGCCCACCAGCGTGATGTCGGTGCCGTGCAGGGTCGTGATGACCCGCAACGTGCGGGTGCCGCGCAGCATCTCGCGCGCGAGATAGGCGGTGGTGGCGTGGGGAATCGCGTAGTGAACGTGGAGGATGTCGAGCTCTTCGCGAAGCGCGACCTCGTACTGCTTCGAGGCGAGGGCCAGAGTGTAGGGGTAGTGGTCGAACAACGGGTAGCGGCCCATCCGGGTCTCGACCTGATGGAAGTAGACCCGCTCGGCATAGCCCCGGAGGCGAAAGGGAGAATCGTAGGTGATGAAGTGGACCTCGTGGCCCCGCCGGGCGAGCGCGAGCCCGAGCTCGGTGGCCACGGCGCCCGAGCCGCCGTAGGTCGGGTAACAGGTGATGCCCAACCTCATGCCTCGGCACTCCTCTCCCAGGCGGCCGCAATCTCCGCGGCCAGCTTCTCGACCGGGCGGGTCGCATCCAGCATCAGCACCGGGCCGGACAGCTGATGCCGGAACCAGGTCTCCTGCCGCTTGGCATAACGGCGGGTGTCGATCGCGATGGCCTCTGCCACGGTTTCGCGGGGCCGCTGCCCATGAAGGTACTCGACCGCTTCGCGGATGCCGATGCCATCCAGGCCCGGCGCGTGAGCGGCGTGCCCCTCGGCGAGCACCGACGCGACTTCCTCGACGAGGCCGCGCCGGATCATTTCCTCCGCCCGATTGATGATCCGTTGCTGCAGCACGGCGCGCGGCGCCGTCAGGTATATGTACCACGGACGGATCCCACTCGTCGCGCGGGCGGCCACCTGCCACCAGGTGAGCGGCCGGCCGGTGAGCAACGCCACCTCTACAGCTCGAGAGGCGCGCTGGCGTCCCCCGCCCCGGAACTCAGGGTCCAGCCGGTCGGCCCACCGGAGCAACTCCCGCGCGTCGAGCTCCGCTGCCCACGCCTGCAGCGCCCGACGCTGCGCCGGGTCGAGCGGCGGCTCGAGAAACAGGCCATCGGCCAGTGCTTTGACGTAGAGCCCAGTTCCACCGACGACGACGGGCAGGTGGCCGCGCGCCGTGATCTCGCGGACCCACGCCTCCGCATCCCGGGCGAATCGCCCGGCGCTGTACCGCTCGCCGGGATCGACGAGATCCAGACCGAGATGCGGCAGGCGAGCCCGCTCGCGCCGGGTGGGTTTGGCGGTGCCGATGTCCAGCCGACGGTAGACCTGACGGGAATCGGCCGAGATGACCTCCAACGGCCAGTGTCGCGCGAGCGCCAGCGCGACCGCCGTCTTCCCTACCGCGGTAGGCCCCACGATGATCGGAAGGTTAGCGCCGGCCAAACCGGCGCTCCAGCTCCTCACGGGGGAGCTGCACGATCGTGGCCCGGCCGTGCACGTCGTGCGGCGGAAGATCGGCCTCGAACAGCCGGAGGAGAAGCTGCCGCATCTCGGGCTCGCTCAGCGACTGTCCTGCTTTGATCGCCGCCCGGCAGGCGAACGTGGCCGCGAACCGCTCCAGCCGGTTGGCCCAGCCGCCGAACCGCCCCCGTGCGAGGTCGGCGATGGTCTCCCGGAAGCAGGCGCCGCCATCGAAGCGTGGGTGTGGAGCGGGCACTGCATGGAGCGCGACCGTGC
>DASQPE010000105.1:0-18620 GCA_035644115.1 Gemmatimonadales bacterium | reverse complement strand
TCGGGTCCTGCATCAGACTGAGGCCACAGCCGCGCGGCTCCAGCGGGAGCGGAGTCCCTCCAGCAAGAGCATCGACGAGCTGGACCGGACCAGGTGAGAAGTAAGAGGGGCGCTGCCGACGCACGGAGCCACCTCTCACCTCTCACCTCTTACCTCTCACCTGATCGATGCTCTTGCTGGAGGGGCTCCGCTCCCGCTGGAGCCGCGCGGCTGTGGCCTCGGTCTGACGCAGGACCCGAAGCAGGTTCCGTCCGGCCAGCTTCCGCAGGTCGTCGTCGGTCCAGCCACGCCGCGCCAGCTCCGCGAAGAGGTCGGGGAAGTGCGACACGTCCTCGAGCCCCACCGGAACGCGCTCGATCCCGTCGAAGTCGCTGCCGATGCCGACGTGCTCCACCCCCGCAATCCGCCGGACGTGCTCGACGTGATCGGCCACCTGGGCCAGCGTGGCCCGGGGCTCCGGGTTAGCCGCGTCCCACGCCTCGATGGCGCGGCGCCGGTCGGCGGTATCGGCGACGGTTCGCTGCACCTCAGTGGTGTAAGCCATGCGGCGCAGGTCGATGACCGCCGCGCCCGCCGACACAAAGGCCGGGACGAAGGTGACCATGACAATGCCGCCGTTGGCCGGCAGGCGCTGGAGGATCGAATCGGGCACGTTGCGAGGGTGATCGACCAACGCCCGAGCGGCCGAGTGCGAGAAGATCACCGGTGCCTCGGCGACGTCGAGCGCCGCGCTCATCGTCGCCGGCGACACATGCGACAGGTCCACCAGCATGCCGAGGCGGTTCATCTCCCGCACCACCTCGCGGCCGAACGGCGTGAGCCCGGCGTGCCGCGCCGAGTCGAGGGCCGCGTCCGCCCAGTCGGTGGTGACGTTGTGGGTGAGCGTCAGGTACCGCGCGCCCAGGTCGTAATACATCCGGAGCGCCCCCAGCGAGTTCTCGATCGCATGGCCGCCTTCCATCCCGATGAGCGAGGCAATACGGCCGCGCTTGAACTCGCGCTCGATGTCCGCGGCTGAGAGAGCGAGCGCCAACCGGTCGGGGTACCGGGCGATGACCTGGCGTGCGATGTCGATCTGCTCCAGCTGGACCCGGGCGAAGCCGCTGTCCCGGATCTCTCCCGGCACGTACACCGACCAGAACTGGGCTCCGACCTGACCCTGGGCCAGTCGCGCGAGATCGGTATGGCCGCTGGTATGCTGGCGCAGATCGTACGCGGCGACATCGCGGGGCGGCGTGGCCTCGGCCCGGATGCGCCAGGGAAGATCGTTGTGACCATCGATCAGGGGGACGGAGCGAAGCAGCTTACGGACCCGGGCGAGGGCGGGGTCCTCAGGCGGACTCTGGGCGCTTAGCAACTGCGTGAAAAGTGAAAAGTGAAAAGTGACAAGGAACAGCAAGCGCCCAGCATCGCGAGGCATGTCCGGAGCACCCCCTTTTCACTTTTCACTTGTAACGTTTCACCCTCTTGTCAGCTGGACCAACTCGGGTCGATTGACGAACTCCGGACAGATGGTCCGGTCGTATTCGTAGGGCCCGCCGGTCTCGGCGTCGGTCCAGGGGAAGCCGCGGCACACGGCCGGGTAGTACGACCGGCCATGAATGGTGCAACGGTTCTCGAGCAGGAAGACGCAGCGACCCTGCCGGACGCGGGTGCGCCACTCACCCCACCGGGTCTGGTAGACCATGTCTCCGCCGTGCTCCCGCGCGATCACCCCGGCTTCGTCCTCGCTGAGTGTCACGCCATACGCGCAACAGGCCGAGCCGTGCGGGCAGGGAAAACAGGGAAGCGGAGGATACGCCGAGTCGCTCACCGAGCGCTCTGCCCCAGCGCCCGGGACAGGACGTGGCCGTCGATCCGCTCGCTCGGCCGCACGCCGAGGCGCTGCGCCAGGGTAGGCCCGATATCAGTCGTGCTCACCGGCTGGACAAAGTGCTGCCGGACGAACCCCGGCCCGAGAAACGCCACCGGCACCCACTGGTCGTCGATGTTGGTGGTGCCGTGTTCACCGATCGTGCGAGCCGACCAGACGAAGCCGGGCGGGACAGTGGCGCAGAGGAGCCAGCCGAAATCGTCGGGGATGGTACGGCGCCAGAGCACCGCGGCGGTGTCCGACGCAGGCGCGCTCCGCAGCGTCTTCGGGGTGTACACCCGGGCCACCCCGGGCACCGCCGCAGCCTTGGCTGCGAGCGCGGTCGCGAGGCTATCCACGTTCACCCCGCGCGAGCGAAGCTGCGCGACGTTGCCATAGAGCAGACCCGCTTCGAAATCGAAGGAGGGTTCGCCCGAGAGCTGCACCACCTCGCGGAGGAGATCACCCAGCCACACACGGCCGCCGGTCTGGCCCCGTCCGGCCGCGACCTCCGGCAAAGCGGTGACGCCATGGTCTCCCGTCATGGCCCACACGGTGCCCTCGGCCGGCACCAGCACGGCCAACGAATCCATGAAGCGACCAAGCCACCGGTCCAGGCGGAGCACCTGATCATGCAGCTCGCGGGAGTCGGGGCCGTAGGCATGGCCGACGGCGTCGGTGGTGGACAGCGATACGACCAGCAGATCGGTCGCCCGGCCCTGGCCGAGCCGGAGCCGCTCGACCCCGCGAAGAGCAAACGCGAGCGTAAGCGAGTCCATGACCGGGAAGCCCGCGATCTGAAGCACCGCCGCGTCGACGTTGGGCGAGAGCCGATGGGGAAAGGCTATCTCGCCGCCGCCCGCCTCGAACCGGACGCTGTCGGGCTCGGGATAGGCGGAGTCCGGCAGCAACAGCGACCAGGTGGACCCGGCGAGGGTCCGGACCGGATCGGTGCGGTTGAACTCGCGCACCCAGCCGGGCAACGTGTCCTCGGTGCGGTACCACGTGCTGGTGGTGAAGATGCCGTGGTCGAACCAGTAGACCTCGCCCCGGCTTCGACCGACCGGCAGGATGGCCCCCCGGTCCTTGCGGGAAACCGAGAGCACCCGCGAGGCCGAATCGGAGGCGCGAAGCCAATCGTAGAGGGTGGTGCCGCGGAACCGGCGGGGCGATGCCCCCTGCCCCATGTCCTTCAGCTCCAGCAGCGGCGCCGATGGATCGGTCACGCCCAGCAGATTGGTCGCGATGCCGGTGTGGGCGGGCCAACGGCCCGACAGCATCGTGGAGTGGCCGGGAGCGGTCTCCGTAATGGCGTGGTCCTGGCGGCCCTGCTCGAAAAAGGCGGCCTCGCGCCAGAATCGCGCGAAGCCGCCGGTGAGCTGATGCTCGAAGCGGATGAAGTAGTCACCGCGCAGCTGGTCCACGGCGATGAGCACGACCAGGTGCGGGCGGGGCGCGGCCGACGGCGACGGACCGAGCGGAAGCGCGAGCGCGACGGCGAGCGCTCCGCGGACGAAAGGCATACGCCAACTTAGCCGGAACCCGCGTTGCGCGGCAGCGGCGCCGACCAGACTCAGGCGGCGGAACGGATCTCCAGCTCGAGGCGGAGCCGCGCGCGCTCCGCCTCGGCCCGAATCGCCTCCAGCAACAGCTCGGCCCCCTCGAGCGAGCCGGCCTTGCCGGCCACCTCGAGTCGCTGGCAGAGAGAGGCGAGCGGCTTGGCGCCGAGGTTCGCCGCGCTGCCTTTGAGCGAGTGCGCCGCGGCGGAAGTGGCGGGCGCATCGGCCCGCGCGATGCCGTTCGCGATCGCGTCGAGCCGCCCGGGGAGATCGTCCACGAAGAGCCCGACCAGCTCGGCCAGGAATCCCGGCGCGTCGGCCGCTTCCAGCTCCCGGAGAGCGGCCAGCGTCTCGCCGTCCACCGTCTCGGAGGAGACCTGGGCTGCATCGGCGGCCTTTGCAATCATGGGGACGTCGTCACGGCGAGAGCCCGTTGCCGGAGCCCAGAGGCGCAGGACGGCGCGGAGTGCCTCCAGCTGGAACGGCTTGGCGATGTAGTCGTCCATGCCCGCGGCAAGGCAGCGCTCGCGGTCCCCCGGCATGGCGTTCGCCGTCATCGCGATGATGGGCACGTGCCGGGCGGACCCTTCGCCCCGCCGAATCGCGCGGGTGGCTTCGTAGCCATCCAGCTCGGGCATCTGGCAGTCCATGAGGACCAGGTCGTACGGGATCTGCTGCAGCGCCGCAACCGCTTCGTTGCCGTTCGCGGCCACGTCCGCCCGGTGTCCCAGCTTCTTGAGCGTGTGCTTGGCGACTTCCTGATTGATCTTGTTGTCTTCGGCGACGAGAATGCGAAGTCTCGGCTCGTCCCGGTCCGGAGTCGCGCCCCCGCGCGGGCCGGCACCGGCGTCGGCGCCGCCCAGGCCGAGCGCTTTCGCAGCCGCGTCCCGCAGCGCCGCGAGTCGCACCGGCTTGGTGATCAGGGCCGTGACGCCGGCCTCTCGAAGCTCCGCTTCGCTCTCCCGATGGTTCCAGGATCCGAGCAGCACCACCGCCGTCCCGGCCAAGCCCGCGTTCGCCTGGATAGCGCTGGCGAGAGCCAGCCCGTCCGGGTCGGGCAGGTGGCGGTCAGCGACCACCAGGCGATAGGCCCGCCCGTCCGCCACGGCCTGCCGGAGCAGGTTGAACGCTTCCGTGCCGGATGCTGCGATGTCGACCGTCGCCCCATGGGCCTCCAGCTCGCCCGCGACCGCCTCGCCCGCGGCCGCATGATCGTCGACGCACAGGACCCGGACGCCGGAGAGCTCGGGTCCCCGTGCATGGACGCTGCCTGGCACCGTGGACGTGGGCGGCAGCGGCAGGGTGAACGAGAACCTGCTACCCTCGCCCGGCACGCTCGCGGCGCCGATCTCACCCCCCATGAGCTCGGCGAGCTGCTTGCTGATCGCGAGCCCGAGTCCGGTCCCGCCATACTTGCGGGTCGTGGAATCGTCGGCCTGGGCGAACGCCTGGAACAGCCGGGCCAGCCCTTCGGGCGGGATGCCGATGCCCGAGTCGGCCACGTCGAACCGGAGACTCATGGTTCCGTCGGCCAGGCCGACCGGACGGACAGTGACGACCACCTCTCCATTCTCGGTGAACTTGACCGCGTTGCCCACCAGGTTGGTGAGGATCTGCCGCAAGCGGCCGGGGTCGCCTTGAACCACCTCAGGGACATCCGGCGCGATGAGCGCAACCAGCTCGAGACCCTTGCTCTGGGCCCGCTGGGCCATGAGGTCGAGGACGTCTTCGACGCTGGACCGGAGGTCGAAATCCACCCGTTCGAAGGAGAGCTTGCCGGCTTCGATCTTGGAGAAGTCGAGAATGTCGTTGATGAGGTTCAGGAGCGCCTCACCGGACGAGCGCACCGTGTCGGCGTAGCCCCGCTGCTGCGGCGTGAGCTCGGTATCGAGCAGCAGTCCGGTCATGCCGATGACGGCATTCATCGGGGTCCGGATCTCGTGGCTCATGGTCGCGAGAAAGCCGGACTTGAGCCGGGCCGCTTCCAGGGCTGCGTTACGGGCCGCGTCCAGCTCCTCGGCAAGGGTCGCCATCTCCTGAGCCTGCCGCTCCGCCAGCGCCCGGCTCCCTTCGACCTCCTCGTAATACCGGGCGAGCTCATCTTTGGCCGCGCGGCGCGCGGTCACGTCGGTCATGATGGCGACGAAGTTCGCCACCTCCCCGCCGGCGTCGAACACCGGACCCATCCGGATCTCGACCCAATATTCGGTGCCGTCCTTCTGGTAGTTGAGGATCTCCACCGTGGTCGGAACCCGCGCGTCTATGGCCCGGCGCAGCTCGGCGCGGGCGTTAGGGTCGGTGTCCGGCCCCTGGAGCAGCGGGCCGGGGCGCTGGCCCAGCACCTCGGCCGACGGGTAGCCCGAGAGCCGCTCGAACCCCGGATTCACGTAGGTCAGCCGCCCGTCCGCGTCCGCGATGGCCACGCCGGCGGTGGCGCCTTCGACCACCGACGACAGGAGACGCATGCGGGTGATGGCCTGTTTGCGGGCAGTCACATCGAGATACATGAAGAGGATACTGCGCACCGCGCCGTCCGGATCGCGTAGCGGCGACGCCGAGAGGGCGACATCCGCGAAGGAGCCATCCTTCCGGAGACGACGGGTCTCCAGTCCCACGACGGTCTCCCCACCAAACACACGATCCCACAACTGCCGAGCCATCGCGATGTCGTGCGCCGCGACCAGCGGGAACGGCCGGCCCACGATCTCCTCCGCGGTCCAGCCGAAGATCTGCGCCGCGGCCGGGTTCCAGGTCAGCACGCTCGCCTGCCGATCGATCGCACAAATCCCGAGCGGGGCGAACTCCACGATGGCCTGGAGGCTCTCTTTGGTTCGCCGCAACACCTGCTCGGCCCGCTTCTGGTCGGTGAGCTCGTGCCAGACGGCGAGCAACAGGTCGCGGCCGTTGACGATCACCGGGGAGAGCGTCACCTCGACCGGCAGATCGTCTCCGTCCATCCGACGGAGCACCCACTCGAACTGATGAGTGCCCTTTTCGCGGGCCGCCAGCCGCACCTCCGCGGCCGCGACTCGAGAGAGGCGTCCATCGGGCTGGAGCTCGGGCGACAGGACGGCAGGATCCAGCCCCAGCACGTCGCGCTTGTCGCGGCATCGCAGCATGTCGAGCGCGGCATTGTTGCACTCGACGACACTCTTCACATCCAGCAGGACCTGCCCCTGCGAGGACGCTTCGAACTGGGCCCAGAACCGCTGCTCCCCTTGGGTCCGCTCCGTCACATCCGTGAGGAGCCAGACCTCGCCGCGCTCATCGACGTACCCCATGAACTCGACGAACCGCTGGGTGCCGTCCGGACGGGTGATCGGCACAGTCCGGGTACCACTGAAGCCAGTGCGCCGATGCGCCTCGTAAATCTCCCGGACCGTCTGCTCCTCATCGCCGTACACGCGCGCAAACCACTGGTCCAGAGTCCGGACTTCGTTGCGGTCGAGTCCGGTAATTCGCTCGACAGCACGATTGAAGAGGATCGCATTGCCCTCGACGTACACAGCGCCGGCTGGAAGATTTTCGGTCAGCCGTTGCAGCCGCGCCTCGCTGGCGCGGAGCGCGTCCTCGGCGTCGGGCTGGTAAGCCCGCTGCCGCACACCTCGCTCCAGTTGGGCGACGATCTGGCGGCCGATGATGCGGAGAGCGTCGAGCTGGTCCGAGGACAGAGCTCGGGCTCGCTGATCGAGCACGCCCAAAGTCCCGACCACGCGCCCGCCCGGAGCGGTCAGCAGGATGATGGCCCCGGAGCGGATCTGAGGGGCCCCCGCGACGAGGGGGTTTCGGGTGAACCGCTCGTCCCCGGACGCATCGGTGATGAGGAGCGGCTGGCTCGGCGCCAGCGCGGCGTGGGCCCAGAAGGCCTGCAGGTGGGACCGGTCAACGGAGTCCAGCCCGATGCAGGCGGTCAGCCGCTGGCGGTCGCCCTCGGCCAGACTGACGACCGCGATCGGGACCCCGCAAACCATTGCAGCCAGCCGGGCAAGATCGGCGTAGCCGGGCTCTGGCGTCGAATCCGGCACGCCATCACGGCTGACTGCGGCGAGTCGGGCAGACTCACCGGATTGGAGGGGCGCGGGGATCACGCCGGGCTACCGTGCTGCAACATGGTAGCTGGGTTATCGGTATCCGCCTACCGAGACTTGAGTTGCCGCCGGTTGGTGGGGACCCTCGCAGTACAGGACCGCGCCGAGAGGGGGACTACGGCTAGCTCACCAGGTGGGTCACCCAGGCCAGCGGCTCGGCCCGGAAGGGAAGCACATGGCCGCCCTCCGCCAGGTCCGCGGCACTGCCGCCCCGCTCGTCGGCGCGGACCCGCCAGGCTCGCACGCGCGGCCGCCCGAACCGCCAGCGGCCTTCCACCGGCTTGGGGCGCGCGTTGTAGCACCGCACAACGATGCCCTCGGAGCGCTGGTCGGCCGGCTTTATGGCCGAGCACACCAGTCCATCACCCTCGAGCTCGATCGCATCGTCCCACACGGACAGGTCGGTAGCGTCCGCCAGCCAGAAGGCCTGCACGGGGAGGCACGCCTCCTCCCACAGCTCGGCCAGCCGATCGGGCCGCTCCACCGCGGCCTCGTCGACGGACGCCAGGGCCAACTCGACGACCTGGCGACCGATGCACTGGGCCAACGGCGTGGGCTCCGGCCAGCCCGCGTGTCCGGGCCGGGTGGGAAGATCTTCCCGGGAAAGCCGGCCGACGGCCCGCAGCACCGTAAGCAGGAGGTCGCCACCGTTGGTCCACTCGACCTCGGCGAAACCGGGGAGCAGCAGCGCGAGGCCGCGCCGCCCCCGCGCGGCCGCGGCGAAACGATGCACCGGCGCCGTAGCAACCGGCGTCTCGTCGGCAAAGTCCCGCGGATCAAACCGCACCGGCGCGCGCCGGAGAGCACCAAACTGCGCCCCAGCGAGCAGCTCCGCCCCGGTCAGGGCAGTGGGCAGCCGGGCGCGCAACCGGTGATCGGTTGCCCCATTGTCGAGCTCGAGGCGGCAGTGCACCAGGGGACTCGCCGCATGGACCCGGAGCACGAGGCGCACGCCGATCCGTCCGGCGGCGAGGGTCCACCGGCCCTCGAGTATCCCGACCAGAGGCCCGGGAGCCAGCACCCGAGTACGCACCGGCCCGTTACTGCGAAGGAAACCTCTGGGGCGCGCCGGGCAGTAGGTGTAAGTGTCGCCGGCATCGGTTTCGTCCTCGAGCCGCAGCAATCCGTCGTATCGCTCGCCCGACACCCGATCGAGCAAGTGGACGGCACCACCCCGCGCGATCGACACCTCGACCAGTCCGTTCCCGATGCTGCCTGCCCGCGTCCGGACATCCCCCGGCAAAGCGTGGCCCGGATTCGATGGGGCAAACGACGCGAACCCCAGTCCCGGCAGGTTCTCGACCGCCAGAGCCACCCGCACAACATCCACCTCGTCCTGGTCGGGGTAGTGCCGGTCAGCATCGAGTCGGCAGTGGGTGACCCGGCGACCGAGGACCTGCACCGCGCAGATCTGCCCGTCAGTACCGGCCAGCCCAAACGGCCGGGCGCCGGCGGTGCGCCGAGGCCGGCGGCCACCGGGCGGGCCCACCAGCACGTCCTGGCGAAACCACGTGGTATCGGCCAGCACGACCCCGCTCCGGGGGCGGGTGATCGGATTCCAGAGGATGAGCCTCGGGTTGGGCAGCCCGGGGCTTTCGCGCGCCCGGTCGGGCGCGTGGCCCACCAGCCGCTGCACGCCGCGACGAATCACCTCCCGGGCGATCGACTCGACGTCGGCGAACCGGACCTCAAGCTCGCGCGCCACCGCATCGCTGGAGCAGCCGCCGATCGCGTCGTGAAACTGGGCGGCGACCAGGCCGCGCCAGGCGAGACCAAGCAGAGTCGTGAGCTGGGAGCTCGGCGCGCCAAGCGCCGACAGCGGCTCCGCGACCCGTTCGAGCAAGAGCTCGAGCCCGGCGTTCCGGCGCTTGAGCGGAGCGCGGGTCGCATGGACACCCTGCAACGTCCAGGTATAGCCGTATGACCAGCGCAGCTCCCCGGTGACGACGGGAAGACCGCCCACCCCGTCCGCCGCCAGCCGCAGAAAATCGTCGAGCCGGGACACCCTGACCTCATGCTCCGGCTCGAGCGCCGCCAACCGCTCCCGGAGGCGACCGATCGCAGGGTGCGCCCAGTGATGATCGGCTCCCACAAAGACAGCCACGTGAGGGCCCGCGGCGCGGGCCGCCAGCACCGATCGTAGGGCGGGCCACGCCTCGGCAGCTGCCGCCCCGCCGGCGAAAAGCGAAGCGCCGACCTCGTACCCGGCCGGCGGCAGGTGGTACAGGAGCACCTCGCCCCCGGCAGGACCGCGCCAGCGGACCAGATCGCGGCCTCGAGCGGCTTGAGGATCGAGCCCCCGCCACAGCACGGCGGCCGGCAGCGCGAACTCGCGTGCGAGATCGGGCAGCATCGCCGGATGGCCGAACGCGTCGGGCGAATAGAGCACGTCGGTGCGGCCGCCGACCCGCTCCGACTCCGCGCGGCCGAGCAGGAGGTTGCGAATCAACGCCTCGCCGGAAGGGATCTGCTCGTCCGCCAGAACGTACCAGGGTCCGATCTGCAGGCGCCCGGCCCGAGCCAGCGCCTCGACCCTTGGCGCGGCCTCGGGCCGGGCCGCGAGATAGTCGGCGACGAGAATCGCCTGGCCATCGAGGAGAAAGGTCCGGAAGCCGGCATCCTGCTCCAGCCGCGCCAGCAGGTCGTCGATCATCAGAATGAGTCGAGCACCGAAGCCGGCCCGCGACAGGTACCACTCCCGATCCCAGTGGGTGTGGGGGATCAGGTGGAAGACGAGGCGGGTCACCGGCTCGACGGAGTCAGCTGTAATCGGTGAAGGGATCGAGCAGGAGCGTGAGATTCAATGGCTTGTAGCGGAAAACATGGGTAAGTCTGACCTCGGCATCGCCGACGCGCTCGACCCGAGTCTGGAGCAACTCGAAATCAGCGCTGCCGCCGAGCCCCAACCCGTTCAGTCGCTCGGCCTCGGCGCGGCAGACATCGCCGGGGGTTGGTCGACTCGCGGGGTAGGCATCTTCGTGGTGGGCGACGAGGGCGCGCCAGTGTTCGTCGCCGGCGCGCTCGACCGAATCACGAATGGCTTCGCGGGTGAACGGCATCCCACCGGGCGGCTCAGTGCACCCGCGGAGGCTTGAGCGCGAACCGGACGAACAGCAGCCCGCCGACGATGGCGCCGACCAAGCCCCAGTTGACCGAGCTGGCCAAGGCGTTGACCTGGCCGGCCAAGGAGCTGAGGGCATTGTGGCTCACGAGCAGCGCGTACTCGACCATGGTCCCCCTCCACGAAGAGCAAGCACGACTGTCCCTTACGCAGGGTACCCAAACGGCCGGGGCGGGTCAATCCGTGGTCCCATAACCTCTCAAGTGAGCTTCACCGGTTATATTGACGGTCCCTGGAGGGGTAACGCATGACCACAGAGCCGACTGAGCACCCACCGTTCGAATGGATCGGCGGCCACACCTGCCTCGACTTCGCTAATAGCGTCAGCTGGATCGGCTCGGCCCACCCCAACGAACGGCTGGGGAGCTACGGTGATCTGCTCGAGTGGGCGGACCAGGCGGAGGTCCTCGACCAGGCTGCCCTCCGCCGGCTTCGGCGCGCCGCCCGAAGCGCCCCCGCGGCAGCGGACGTCGCGCTGCGGAGCGCGCACGCGCTTCGAGAAGCGATTCACGAGGTGTTCCTGGCTCGAGCCGAGGGCCGCGAACCGGAGGCCGCGGCGTCCGGGACGCTGAACCGGTTTCTGGGTCAGGCACTCGGCCGGCTGCGGCTTCAGGTCGAGGATTGCGCCTGCTTGTGGGTATTCTTGGACGAGGGCGACGAGCTCGAGCGCATGCTCTGGCCGGTCGCGTGGTCAGCCGCCAGCCTGTTGACGTCGGAGGAGGCACAACTCGTCCGCTGCTGCGCGGCGGAGCGCTGCGGCTGGCTGTTCCTGGATCGAAGCCGCAATCGATCCCGGCGATGGTGCGACATGAAGGCCTGCGGCAACAGCGCGAAGGCGCGGCGTCACTACGCGCGCACCCGGCGGCTCAAAAGGGCCGGCTCAGAGCAGGCGCCGCGTCGCCGCGCGGAAGCGGCCGGGATCCAGCAGCTTCGCCGCTGACTGCGCGGGAACCGCCATGCGCCCGTCCCGCCCCATGACCAGCTTGATGACGTCCACGTTCCGGCCGTACCAGCGGGTGCTGGGCTCCAGATCGGAGGGATAGACAAAGCCGGGCAACGCCGCGACCGCGAGGTCGGCCTGGCTTCCGATGCCCGACTCGGGCATGGTGCCGGCCCAGAGCGCGGCCCCGTACCCGATCCCCTCACGGTAGACCCGCAGCGCCTCGGTGAGCCCCCCCACGCGGTGCACTTTCAGATTCCAGACTTTCGGGCCCTCGAGCTCGACTACCTGGCGGGCCCAGCCGGCGTCGTGCAGCGTTTCGTCGAGGCACACCGGCGTGCGCAGCTCCCGGCCCAGGCGGGCGTGCCCGACCAGCTCGTCGGGACCGAGTGGCTGCTCGATATAGAGCAAGCCTGCCGCATCCAGCGCCCGGAGGCTGGACTCGTGGGCCGGCCACTGGTACGCCCCGTTCGCATCCACCGTGAGCGGAATCTCGGTTCCGGCGAGCGCGCCGCGCGCCGCGCGTGCGGGAGTCTCGTCCCAGCCGGGCGCGACCTTGATCTTGACGCGACGATACCCTTCCACCAGCGCGGCTTCGATCGACCGTGCCAGCGTGGCGGGTTGGCGGTCTTCCGGGATGCCGAGGGCGATCCCGCAGGCGATGGACGTGGCTGGGCTCACCCCGACCCGCTCGGCTACCAACGCAGCCAGCCCGACGCGCCGGCGGTCGGCCTCGAGGTCCCAGGCGGCAGTCTCGAGCCCCGCACGGGCAAACCGGTTGCCCCGCACGCCGGGGATGAGCACGGCGTCCACCTCCTCCGGGCGCTCGAAGGTCTGGCCCACTACCCGGGGCAACAACACCCGTTCGAGCAGGTCCCGCGCGCTCACCAGGGTCTCTCCCGAGTAGAACGGCAGCTCGAACGGGGGAGACTCGCCGTAGCCGGTGTGGCCTTCCTCGTCATGAAGCACGACCACCAGCGAGCGGCGCTCGCGCATGACGCCGCCGGAGATCGCGAACGGCTCTTTGAGCGGGAGGGTCAGCTCGTACAACTCGGCAGCCGTGATTTTCATCTCGTTTGTTGAACCGCCGAGGCGCAGAGGACGCGGAGAATTGCAGGGGTGGTGTTCATCTCACGCGGTCCTCTGCGTGCTCTGCGCCACTGCGGTTCCCCATCGAAGCCAGGTCCAGGAACCTCAGCTCGCCATTGTGACGGGCAAGCACACCCTGCTCCTCGAGCTCGAGCATGCCCGCGATCAGTCCGTCCGTCGGATGAAACACCAGCGCATGGAGTGCGCGGGCGATGCGCGAGCCGGCCGTCGCGGGGTATTCGCTGAGCGGGAGTTGAAAGAAGGTGTGGAGCTGGCAGCTCTCGCAGCCCCGCCTCGCGTAATCGAGCAGCGCCCGCCCCGAGCAGATGTTCCCGGTGGCCGAAAGCCCGGCTCGGGCCACGCCGTGCTCAGCGGCCAGGTGCAGGACGCGGAGATTCCGGTCGCTCAGGTCCCAGCCGCCGTAGGCCACCCGCCGCTCGGCATCGAACAACCGGTTGAACCCGGTTACGCCATCGGCGTCGCGCGCCGCGGCGAGCATCTCAACCTGGAAGGCGTCGTCGAATCGCGCGTTCATCAGCTTGAGCTGTACTCGAGCGCCGTGAGGAGCCGCGCGGCGGATCCGGCCGGGAACCTCGCCGATCCAGCGGAGAACCTGGGCCCGCTCGTCCGCCAGCGGATCTCCCGCGAGCGTGGGCGAGAAGTCCTTCTCGATCGGAAGCTGGGCGTCACCCCAGGCGGCGGCCAGCTGCGCGGTGGTGTGGGCGTACTCGGCCTCGACGAATGGCTCGTCCAGCCGCGGCAGATGGTACTTGACCGAGGGCACGACCAGCATCCCGTCGGGCCCGGCGCGGGTAAGGTCGCGGCCCGCACGGACCAGCTCCAGATATGCGCTGAGCGACCGATCCCAGCCCCTGCCCTTCCAGGTAACGGTCCAGCCCTCTCGCCCGTCCAGACTGAGCCGCCGCTCCACGGCCATGCGGGTTTCGTGGATGGCCCACGCGCCCATCGTGCGCTCACCGGAGGCGGTTTCCGCGATGAGGGTCTTCAACACCACGAACGCGAGCCCGGCCGCGCGGTCGGTCTCGAGCTGGTCGGTATTGAGAGAGAGCTGCCCCGAGCCCTTGCCGAAGGGATGGGGCAGGTCGTAACCGAGATACCGCGCGGTGAGATCGATCCGGTAGGCCTGGCGCACGTACCCGGCGAAATCGCGAGGAAGCTCGCGACCGAACCGCGCGAAGTCAGTCGCGAGCCGAGCGCGCACGGCGCACCACCTGCTCGACCGCGTCCCGCTCATGGGGCGGGAGCGCGGGGCCCCAGGGGTCCTCGCAGGCGTCGGGAGGAATCGCGCCGTCGGCCGCCGCCGCCCAGAGCATCCGGCGCACGTACCCCTCCATCGGTGCCCGGAACGTGGCCCGGGCGAAATCGTCGCACAGTCCAGTCAACTGGACGAAGCGACCCCAATCCTGATCGAACCGCGCTCGGAGCAACCCGGCCTGAAGGTCGGGCAGGGCGGCGCCCATGCCGATGAGCGCCGCCTCCGCGCCCAGCAGCAGCGAGTAGCCGAGAAAGCGATCTTCGCCGGTAATGAGGAGCTTGTCCGGCACATCCCGCATTACGCTCGCGATGTCCTGGAAGGTCATCACGGAATCGAGCGTGGCGACCTTGATGCCCAGCACCCCGCGGAGGGCGAGCAGCTGACGCAACGACGCCATCGGCCAGGCGACCCCGCCAGCAGCCTCGTAGAGATAGAAGAGAATCACCGGTAGCTGCCGGGCGAGCCGCTCGTGATAGGCCAGCGGATCGTCCCGGCAGGGGAACGCCAGAATCGCGTCCGCCCCGCCCTCGCGGGCTTCCACCGCGCTCGCCTCATCCCACGCCCCCGCCACGATCACGCGCTCAGGCAAGCCATTGCGCCAGGCCGCGAGGACCCGGCGCCGGTCGGCCGGGGCGAGATGGCGCCCACGGCCGGTGTGCACGCCGACGGCGACTCCGGCGACCGGCTGCCGCGCCATCCACCGCACGTAGCCCGCGAGCGCCACTTCGTCGAGCCCGCTGTCCTTGCGCCACGGCACCGGCACCGCCGGCACCAGCCCGCGGCGCAACCGCCCGGCCAGATCCGCAGCGTCGCTGCTCACTCCGGCCTTACCATGCCGTACCCCGATGGTGCTCGCGGAGGAAGCGCTGCTCCTCGATGATGGTCCGAAGCGGGACCCCGACATCCAGCTTGACCGCCACCTCGAGCGCTGCGACGCGAACTACCGACCCCATGACCTCGACCGGCTCGTTGCGGCGGAAGCGGATCGCCCCCGACACCTCGCGGCCAACGGGAAAGGTGACGCCCTCCTCCACCCTGAAGCGTATACCGCGTTCGGAGAGGTCAATCACGTCGAACGACCGGTCCTCGATCAGGATGCGCGGACGGGCCGCCGGAGGATACTGGATGCGGTAGTGCTCCCGCTCGAGGGAATCGCTCATCAGCCCACAGCACTCTCGACGTTGCCCCGCTCGATCAGCACCCGCTGGTCCGGGCCCAGGTCGAGCAGATCGAGCTTGGCAACGCTCGCCTCGGGCAGACGGAGCGGCTGGCCGGTGCCAAACACGAATCGGTCGGGCCCCACCGTGGAGAGCAGGGTCGCGAGGTCGTCCTCGGGCGGACCCCAGATCCACGAGAGATCCCACCACAGTCGTGCCGCCTCCGGGGGTGTGGACCCGAAGTGGACCTCCTCTACGAATCCGCGATGAGCGTGAGTGATGAGCAGCCGGGCCGCTGGGTGACTACGGATCAGGGTTCGCACCGCCGCGGCCGGCAGCTCCGGGGCCGCATCGTTCAGGTGTCGCTGGCGCGCATCCTCCAGCCGGACGGCGAGCACGAGGAGCTTCCCGGCCTCGCCGCAAGCGCCCACCAGCTGGCGCATCGCGGCACCGGCGGGATCGATCGCATAGAACGTGGGGTCGCACCGGACGGCCGGTGTGCCCCCGGCTACCGCTTCCGCCAGCACCCGTTCCCAGCCCGAGAGACCCGGATGGATGGCCGGGACTGCCCGGAGGCGCGGCTCGCGGCTCGCCGTCTGGTAGAGCCACGCATTGCCCTCGGTGGGGTCGCGCCAGAACAGACCTGGAAGGTGGCTGGCCCAGGCCTGGTCGATCCCGACCCGATCCATCGCGCGGATCACCGCGTCCGGCGAGGTGCCCGGCACGCGACGGAAGGGGTAGGCGCCGAGAAACGCGTTGACGTCGATGCGCATCAGTCCGCGGGGAACGCGTCGGCCGGGAAGATCCCGGCCGCGTTCTTCCACTCAACGCGTGAGCGATCGGCCGGCGAAAGCAGATGCTCGAGATACCGCAGCTTGGCCCAGCCGGTGTCGATCGTGAGATCGCAGCCCCACAGGAGGCGGCCCACTCCCACGGCGTCGAGGCACGCCTCCAGCATGCCGCCATCGACGCCGCTGCCGGAAAGATCCACGAACACGTTGGGCAGCTCGCGCACGGCGTGGAGTGAGTGGAGCCAATCACCGCCGCCGGCAATGTGGGCCAGGATGAAGCTCACCCGGGGATGGCGGCCGGCCAGTCGGCCCAGCTCGATGCCATCGGACGCTTCCTGTCCCGCCACGTCCCCCCGACGGTGCTGCCAGATGTGGTGCAGGATCGGCACCTCGTGCTCCTGCGCCAGCTCGGCGATGCCATCGAGCAACGGATCGTCGGCCCGGCGACTCGCGGCGAGCTTGATCCCGATCATTCCGGCGGCGATCCCGCGCCGGATCTCACGCTCGGCATGCGCCCCGAAGTTCGGATTGACGGCGACGTAGCCGCGGATACGGTTGGGGTGCTCGCGCTCGAGCACCCGGAGCGCGTCGTTCGCGTGGGTGAGATCGGCCGGCGAGGGGAAATAGGTGGGCGACGTCCGCCCCCAGGTGCCCAGAATCGATGCCACGTGAATGGTGATGCCGACCCGGTCGCCGGCGGCGAGCCGGCTCGCGTTTCGCTCCCGCCAGTCGGGCCGGGCCGAGCGGTCGGTGTAGAAGTGGGCGTGGACGTCGATCAGCATCTGAGGAAGATACGTCACGGCCGGGCTGCGGCGACCGCTTCCTCGAGCAGCGCGAGTGCGCGGTCGATCTGGCCCTCGGTGTGGGCGAGCGAGACGAAGTTGTACGCCGACCGCTTGAACAGGAGGCCGCGATCGGCCGCGCCGCGAGCCACCGCCCGCGAGACCGCCTCGTCGGCGAACTGCAGGAAGCACATCTCAGGCACGCCGCCGACGCCGGTGAGCAGACGGGGGTACCGCGCCTGGAGCCGGCGGAACCCATCGAGCAGCCGGCCGCCGACGATGCCAAGGCGAGCCGGCACGGCCTCCCGCTCGACCACCGCCAGCGTAGCCCGGGCCGCAGCCAGCGAAACCAGCTCGGTTGCGAGGGTAGACGAGATCCAGGTGCGAGTGACGCCGGCCATGACCTCGCGCCGACCGCCTACGACCGCGAGCGGAAATCCGTTGGCGATCGCCTTTCCCAGCACGACCAGATCGGGACGGATGCCGTAGCGCTCGGTGCCGCCGCCGACCGCGATCCGGCAGGCCGTCTTGATCTCATCGACGATCAGGAGCGCGCCGCGCCGCTCGGTCTCGGTCCGCAGCAGCTCCAGCCATTCGGCGCTTGGCTCGCGCACTACGATCGGTTCGGTTATGACACAGGCGATTGCATCGCCGGCAATGTCGAGCAGGCGCCGAGTGCCGTCGAGATCGTTGAACGGCAGCTCGGCGAAGAGCGCGCGGGTAGCCGCCGGAACGCCGGCGCTGCCTTCGCACCAGTCGAGCCACCCGTGATAGCCGCAGCCCAGCACCAGGTCCCGCCCGGTCGCGACCCGCGCGAGCCGGACGGCCGCTGCGCAGGCTTCCGCGCCGGACTTGAGAAACCGGACCTGTTCGAGCCAGGGCATGAGCCGCCGCAGGTCGCCAGCCAGCTCTTCTTCCAGCACCGGTGCCAGCGGCCCCACGACCCCGGCGCGTATCGCATCGATTGCGGCGTGGGCAACCTCGGGGTGTCCGTACCCCAGGGCGACCGCCCCCAGCGCCATGATGAAGTCGAGGTATTCGCGCCCGGAGGCGTCCCACACCCGGCAGCCCTCAGCCCGGACCATGCGAGCGGGGGGCGCCCAGTTGCCGCCGGCGGCGCCGAACAGCGCCTCCGGCCGCTTGCTGACGGTGGAGCTGAAGCCGGCGACCGGGCCGTCGCTCACGCCAGCTCGAGCTCCCCGAAGCGCTCCTGCTCCTGCCGGTCGCCCCGGAGCCACACCCAGCCGCTGCCCCCGCTCCAGACGAGCTGGCCCGATCGCCGCTCGCGATCGGGCAGCATCTCGTTGACCAGCAGATCAAACGCGATGCGGTCGCCGGACCGGCGCAGCTCCCAGCCCGGCAGGGCGAGTGATAGAGTAACGCTGTAGCCCAGGTCGGTGGTGGTCCAGGCGCCGCTCACCATGGCCGGCTCGCCGGCGCAGCCGCCGGCAACCCGGACCCGTATGCCGTCTCCCTCCGATTGCGGGACCACCAGGAAGCCGAACACCTCGCCCGCCGGCTCGAGGCGGGCATACACCTGGACTCCGTCCGAGTGGATGTCATCGGGCTCGTTGTCGAGCAGCAGGGCCGGCGCGTCTTCCGCGCGCAGCACGATTTCCGGCTTTGACACCTCGACCGCCAGATAGAGCGCATCGTCGTCCCAGTTGACGTAGGCGACCGCCCCGAAGTCCTCCGGCCCGGAATAGGGCTCTTCGCTTCGCCGGTACTGGTCTTCGTGGTCCAGCGCGAGCGGTTCCGAGAGGTCGAATCCGTCGAGCGTGCCATCGAGCGCCGGCGGCGGGCTCACCTGGAGCGCGATGCCGGTCTGCCGGAAGGGCACTTCACGAGTCACGATCGGCTCGAACGTGCGCGGCTCGGGTCGCCGGCCGGCCAGCCGGATCGTTTCACCCGTCGGGCTCGTGACTTGCCAGCCCTCCAGCAAACTTTGGTGCCGATCAGTCTCGG
>DASQPE010000104.1:0-12529 GCA_035644115.1 Gemmatimonadales bacterium | reverse complement strand
GCTCCTTCCCGGTGGCCAGATCGACCAGGGTGAGGTCCACCGCCACGCCCAGGTTGTGCCGGCTCCGCCGGGCGATGTACTCCTGGTCCAGCAGGTCGGTCCGGCCGGTCCGTTCCGCCCATGTGACCATGGCGCGGGTGGGCTGGGGCGCCGGCGTCGCCGCCCTCGACCCCTGGCCGGCGCAGCCGGCCAGCCCCACCAGCGCGAGCAGCCGCCCGGCGGCGACCGCTGAACGCGTTACAGGACTTGAGCTTGGGTGTGCCCTATCGGGCGCTTGCCGCACGGTGATATCTTCTTTTGGTGAATGTCGGTTAGTCCCGGACCCGGAGAGAGTCCCTTTTCCGGGCCCTTGTTTTCTTGCCTCTGCGGTCCGACCCATGATTCGAGAGATGCGCGAGAAACTGAGCCGAGAGGTCGACGCGCTCAGCCACGAGCTCAACATTCTGCTCCCGCAGGCCATCGCCCAGGCGGTCGCCCTGGGCGATCTCCGAGAGAACTCGGAGTACAAGGCGGCGCTGGAACGCCAGCAGTTCGTCCAGGCGCGGTTGGGGCAATTGCACCAGCGCTTGAACCAGCTGACCCAGCTGGCGGACACCCAGGCGCCGGCCGATCGCGTGGGACTCGGCTCCCGGGTGACGGTGCTGGACCTCGAGACCAACGAGATCGACATCTACACCGTGGTGCTGGCGGAGATGATGGACATCGACGCGGGCCACATCTCGCTCGCCTCGCCCCTGGGTCGCGCGCTCAAGGACGGGCGGGTTGGCGATGAGATCGGCCTCCGGCTCCCTACCGCGAACCGCAAGCTTCGGATAACGGAATTGGTGACGATACACCAAATCGGAGAGAGCGTAAACGGGAGACGGTGAACCGTTCGCGCAGCTCAGGCCATGGACTTCCCCAACAAGCAGCTCCTCGTGGTCGGTGACCGTGTTCTCATCACCCCGGAAGAGGGGGAGGACCGCACCCGGGTGGGACTCTACCTGCCGCCGACCGCGCTCGACACCCAGCAGGTGCAGACCGGGCTCATTGTCGCGACCGGTCCGGGCGATCCCGTGGCCGACCTCGGCAGTCTGGACGACGAGCCCTGGAAACTGGAAGGATCCGAGCGCCGCTCCCGCACCATGCAGGCCCGGGTCGGCGACCACGCGATCTTCTTTCGCAAGGCCGCCGTCGAGATCACGTTCGAGGAGAAGAAGTACCTCGTCGTCCCCCAGGCAGCGATCCTGGTCTTGGTGCGAGACGATCTTCCCATTTGAGCTGCGTGAAAAGTGAAAAGTGAAAAGTGAAAAGGGGTCCGTAACAGCGGAGCCCCTTTTCACCTTTTACTTTTCACTTTTCACGCTGTTATGTGCTACTTCCTCTATCTCGCCAGCCCGCTCACCCTCTCCGAGGTGCGGGCGATGCTGCCCCCCGGCATCACCGCCGACCTTCTTCCGCCGGCGGAGCAGCAGGCGCTTCGCGACCTCTACCCGGCCGCGCGGACCGGTGTCCGTCTCCTGGTCGGTCGCTGCTCCTGCGACTTCGTGATCGCACGCGACTCCGCACCCGGTGGCGCCGAACGACACCTGCGGACCCGACTGTTCGGCGCGGGCCTCTCGCGAGCGCAGGTGATCGAGGCGCTCGACGTCCACCGCGCTGGCCCCGGCCGCCCGCTCGCCGCGCCCGCCGTTTGGCAAGCCGCGCTCGCCGCCTTTGTGGCCGAGCATGCCCGCAATGCCGGACCCACCCTCTATCTGCTTCGCTTCGGTCATGACCCGCTGCACCTGCGCCGGCCCGAGACGGCGCCGGTGACGCTGCCGGCCTCCGCAGCGCGGGCCGCGCCCGCCGACTGGCTGGTCGAGGACCGGCCGACGATCGTTGGCCGCTGACGCTAGAGCTGGACCAGCTCGACCCGTTGCTCCCCCGCCTTCTTGTACCCCTCGGCTTGCAGCCGCCCGGCATCGATCCCGTAGGCCTTCACCAGGGCGTCGCTGACCGCTTGGGCACGCGCCGCCGCCACCGCCTTGTCGTCCGCGTAGGCTTCGATGCGGAGCTTGAGATCGCCGTGCGACTGGAGCATCGACCCCATGGCCTTCAGTGCCGGGGCGGACTCGTCGGTTAGCGTCGCGGTGCCTTCCTTGAAGGAGACGCCGGTCGCGGTGACTCGACCGTCCGCCTTCACGCTGCCGTAGAGTCCCTCGCCGGCCGACTTGTCAGTGGAGGAGAGGTTGGTGGCCAGCGCGGCGTCGATCGCCTTGTTCTCGTGCTCCACCACCTTCTGGATCGCGCGGTTCTCCGCATTGCTCTGGACCGCCTGGGTCAGTCGCTTGCCGAACTGTGCCTGCATCGGCGGGGGGACGACGGACCCCATCGCCACGGCGAGCGCAAGCGCCGTGACCGCCTCGAGTGTGAGGGTCATGAAATCGATCTCCGGACTGGGTCGGGGTGCTGGGAACCAGTGGCTATGTTTGAACCCCGGACCACCGATGTCAAGCGAGCTGCCGTGATCCACCTCGAAACGACCTTTCGCGGAGCCGACGGACTCGAGCTTTTCCGCCAGCAGTGGAGGCCCGAGGACCAACTCGCCCGCGCGGTACTGGTCAACCTGCACGGCATCGGCGACCACAGCGGACTCTACCCGGCGCTGCCCGAGTACTTCGTCCCCCGGGGCTGGGCGGTGCACGCCTTCGACCTTCGGGGCAATGGTCGCTCGCCGGGCCGGCGGGGGCACATCGGCCGGTGGTCCGAGCTCCGCGGCGATCTCGATCGCTTCCTGCAGGAGGTCCGCCGGGACGAAGAGCAACGGCCGCTCTTCCTGCTCGGGAACAGCCTGGGCGGTCTGGTCGTCCTCGACTATGCGCTGCACCACCCTGACGGGCTGCGCGGCGTCATCGCGGTGGCGCCGCCGCTGGGGCGGCTGGGGACCCCCGCCTGGCTGCTCGCGGTGGGCCGCGCCATGTCGTGGGTCTGGCCGGCATTTACCCTCGAGACCGGGCTCGACCTGTCCGGGCTATCGCGGGATGCGGCGGTGAAGGAGGCGATCCTCTCCGATCCGCTGTTCCACCGCAGGGCCTCCGCCCGGCTGGCGGCGGAGGTCCTCGCCACGGCGAAGGCCCTGCGGCGTGACGCCCCGGCGTTCCCGGTCCCTCTGCTCCTGATCCACGGTGGTGCTGACCGGATGGTCTTCCCGGACGGCACCCGGGCGTTCTTCGGCGAGGTCGGACTGGCGGACAAGTGTTACCTCGAGTACCCCGGGGCGTATCACGCGCTGTTCGCCGACCTCGACCGCGACCTGGTGCTCGGCGATCTCGAGCGCTGGATGGAGCCCCGGCTCTCCTGAACCGGCCCGCGATGTGCCGAGTCCTTCGCGCGGTGATTTGCGGAATGACCGTGCCCATGTAGAATCATCCGGTTCGGCTCGAAGTCTCACCGCCACTCGGAGGCAGTCGCATGATCGGGCAGCATGGGTCCGCTCGGCAGTTTCTCGTCCGGTGCATGACGCTCACCGGCATCGTCGGCCTGGCTGCCGGATGCGCAAAGGAGACCCCTCCCGAGAAGGGCGCGGCCGCCACCTCGACGCCTGCCGCCCCGGCGACAATAGCGTTGATTCGCGCGGCCGACTGGATCGGCAGCGAGTGGAGCGAGGACGCCCTCAAGGTCGGCCTCCAGGAAGAGAACATGGAGCGCGACCGCGACTTCGTCTTCAAGTCATCCAGCGCCCAGGGTGATCTCGCGACCCTGCCCAACCTGATCGACGCGGCGCTCGACGCCAAAGTGAAGGTGATCGTCACCCTCCAGGACGCCACCCTGCAGGTCGCGGTGAAGCGGGTGAAAGACACGCCGATCGTCTTTCACATTCTGTCGGACCCGTTCGCTGCCGGCGCCGGCACCAGCGACTCGGTCCATCTGCCCAACGTGACAGGCGTCTATTCACCCGGGTTCGGCGACCCGGAGCAGGAGCGCCGGGTGGAGCTGATCAAGCGCATCGTGCCCAAGGCCAAGCGGGTCGGCGTGCTGTTCAGCCCGGGGGAGCAGCTGTCGGTCGATCTCAAGAATCGGCTCACCAGCGCCGCCAAGAAATCCGGGCTCACGGTGGTCGCGGTGCCCATCAATGCCCCGACCGACGCGGCCGAAGCCACCAACCTTCTCGTCGGCAAGAAGATCGACGCCATCGAGATCTACGGGAACGCCGCCCACGGCGGCTTCGAGAGCATCATCAAGACCGCCAAAGAGAAGAAGATCCCCGTCTTCTCTCCTTCTCCGTTCGAGATCATGAAGGGGGCGACGGCGGCGCTCTATCCCGACTTCCAGGAGGGCGGGGTCGTGGCGGGCAAGATGATTGCCCGGATCCTCAAGGGCGAGAGCCCGGCCAAGATCCCGTTCTACCGGCTCCAGACCACCAAGACCAAGCTCGCCTCGGACAGTGCCACAGGAGGCGCGGCGAAGCCTCAATGAGGATGTCCAGCGCGTACGACGGCGGCTGCGTCGTCGTACGCCTCGCCGGCCGTCTCGACGGCGAGTCGGCCGAACAGCTCTCGGAGGCCCTGGACCGGTTGCTGCGCGATGGACAACGGAGCGTGCTGCTCGAGATGGGCGAAGTCACCTACCTCAGCTCGCCCGGCGTCCAGGTGCTGCAACACGCCTATCAGGAGTTCTCGTCGCTCCGGGGGGAGCTCCGGCTCCGTTCCCCCTCGGCTGCCGTGATCGAAGCGCTCTCCCCCGCCGCTCTCCAGTCCAAGCTGGTGGTGGACCCGAATGACAAGGCCACGCTAACCCGGCTCCGCACGTCCACCGCGTTGCGCGCCATGGACCTGACCCGTGACGGCTGGCGATCTCCCGTAGCCGTCCCCATCCACGGCTCGTATGAGGTCTCCGCCCGCGAACCCGATGGGGCCCTGACCTGCCGGGTCTACGGCCGAGCGGAGACCATCGTCCGCGGAGGCGTGCTCCCGGGCGATGCTCGCTCGGTCGAGTTCTCTGAGACCACCTTCGGCCTCGGCATCGGGGCGCTGGGGGCGGACCCCGGCGACTGCGCGACCCGCTTCGGCGAGCTCCTGGGGGCCGCAGGCTCGGCCGCCTATCTGCCGAGCGAAGGCGCCCACGTGCCGGACTTCGAGCTCGGGCTCGGGGGCCGCTCGCCGGTGGCGGTGCTCGGCTCGGGTCTGGTCTGCGACGGCCCCTTCGCTCAGCTGGTCCGCTTTTCGACCCAGCCGGACACCGAAGGCGTGCCGCTGGCCGAGCTGGCGGGGGTCTGCCTCGAGGCGGTACGAGGGGACACGGTGGGTATGGTCATGCTGGCGGAAACCGCGGGGCTGGTCGGCGCCTGGTTGCGCCGCTCTCCGGCCGCGGCGGTGCCGGCGATCGGGTTCGACGTCCAGGGTGCCCGGGAGTGGCTGGGCACCACCCCGCAGCCGATTCACCAGGGCACCACGGCACTGGTCGTGGGAGTCGCCTCGCGCGCCCCGGACCCCCTGCTCGCTCCGCAGCTCCGGCCCCTGGGCGAGCGTTACGGGTTGTCCGGCCATTTCCACGCGGTGGTGTTCGCCTACCGGCCGGTCCCCCAGCGCACGGTGGACCTCCGGGTGCTGGTCACGAAGCTCTTCACCCAGCAACGCATCCGCGGTGTGTTGCACCTCTTGAGCGACGACCGCAGCAGCGCCGGCGCGGGAGAGAGCGAGTTTCGCCGCGGCCTCTGCTGGGCGTCTCCGGTCACCCGGGTGGTCGCGGGCGCATGAACCTGCTGGTCGGTGCGCTGTCGGTCGGGCTGCTGCTGTCGTTGCTGACGCTTGGTGTGTTCCTGACGTACCGGGTGCTCAACCGGCTCGATCTCACCACCGACGGCTCCTTCGGACTGGGCGCGGCGGTCGCCGCCACGCTGCTCGCCCGCGGGGTCAATCCCATAGCCGCAACCCTGATCGCCACCGGTGCCGGCTGGCTCGCCGGCGCTACCACCGGAGTCGTGCACACGGCCTTCGGGGTGGATACCCTGCTGGGCGGAATCCTGGTCAGCACCGCGCTCTATTCGGTGCAGCTCTACGTCATGGGCGGCGGCGACATATCCCTTGCGACCGCTGACACTCTGCCCGGCATGGCAGAGCGGATCTGGACCCGGCTCGGCGCGCCCCCGGCCGTCGTGCTCTTCGGCACCCCGGTGAGCGCGGCCAACCTGGCCGGGCTGGTGCTGTTCGTGGTCTTCATCCTGGGCAGCATGTTCCTGATGGTGCGTTTCCTTCGGACCGATCTGGGGATGGCGGTTCGCTCGACCGGCGACAATCCCCAGATGGCGCGCGCGCTCGGGATCGACGTCGGCCTGATGGTGACGCTGGGCCTGGTCATGGCAAACGGTCTGGTGGCGCTGTCGGGAGCGCTCTTCGCCCAGTACCAGGGCTTCGCCAGCGTGCAGATGGGGCTGGGCATGGTGGTGGTCGGTCTGGCCTGCCTCATCGTGGGCGAAGCCTTGACCGGGAGGAGCGGACCCGGGCGCCAGATTACCGGCGTGCTGGTGGGGACGGTGCTGTTTCGCCTGCTGGTCGCCGGTGCGCTCCGCGCCGGGCTCGACGCCAATGCGCTCAAGCTGGTGACCGCCATCTTTGTGCTGGTTGCCCTCGTGGTCCCTGCAGCCATTGGGCGGGCCTTCCGGGTGCCGGCCCGATCCACGGTCGCGCGGTGAGCGGGCCGGTCCTCGAGCTGGTGGGGCTGCACCACACCTTCTTCCCCGGCACTCCCAGCGAACAGCGCGCGCTCGAGGGCGTCGACCTCACCGTCGAGCCCGGCGGCTTCGTCGTCGTCATCGGGATCAACGGCTCGGGAAAGTCCACTCTGCTCAACGCCATCGCCGGCACCGTGACCCTCGATCGAGGCATGGTCCGGTTGGCGGGGCGCGACGTTACCCACTGGCCCGAGCACCGGCGGGCCGCCCTGATCGGCCGGGTCTTCCAGAATCCCTTTTCCGGCACGGCGCCTCACCTGACGGTCGCCGAGAATCTGGCGGTCGCTTCGCTGCGCGGGCGATGGCGCGGCCTCCGCGGCTGGCGGATGCGGAGCACCCGGCGCACCCAGCTGGCTGCCCGCCTGGCCGACATGGGCCTGGGCCTGGAGGACCGGCTCGACACCCCGATGGGGGTGCTCTCCGGCGGCCAGCGGCAGGCGCTGACGCTGGTGATGGCCACCATCGTCCGGCCGACCCTGCTGCTGCTCGACGAGCATACCGCCGCGCTGGATCCCCGCAGCGCCGAGCAGGTCTTGCGGCTGACCGAAGAAATCGTGGTGCGGGACGGCCTGACCACGCTCATGGTGACCCACTCGATGCACCAGGCCGTGCGGCTGGGAGACCGCCTGCTGGTAGTCCACCGCGGCCGCATCGTCGAGGACCTCTCCGGGGCGCGGAAGCGTCGGATCAGAGTCGAGGATCTGCTCGACCGGTTCGACCGGCTCCGAAACGCGGATATGCTCGACGAGTCGGCGGCGGAAATGCTCCGTCGCACGTACGTCTAGCTAGACAACAGCGGGCCCGGCGTGTATCCATGCGACGGGAGACCGCTTTGGATGCCCGCCGTGCTCGAGTGGCCTGTGGTGCCACCCCGTCCCACTGTTGCATCCGCCTTCTGGCGGGCGCTGCGACTCCGCTGCCCCGCCTGCGGCGGAGGGCCGGTTTTTCTGCGCTGGCTCCGGATCTCGCCGGCCTGCCCCTCGTGCGGCTTGACCTTCAGTCGGGGTGAGCGCGGCTACTGGCTGGGCGCTCAGTTCGTCAATCTCATGACCGTGGAAACGGTTTTCGCCGCGGTGCTGTGCGTAGCGCTCTGGTGGACCTGGCCCGACCCGCCCTGGCAGGGCCTCGAGTGGGGACTCGGCGCGGGGATGCTCGTCTCTCCGTTCCTCCTCTACCCCTGGTCCCACACGGTCTTTCTCGCGTTCGACCTGCTCTTCCGCCCTCCGGCGCCAGAGGATTTCGAGGCCCCCCGCGAGCCGGCGCCGGCCGTCCGCCGCCACAACCACTAGTCGAGCGGCGCACCCGGGGTTGCGGTGTCCGCTCCGGGGCGCATGTTAGGGCAAACGAACGATCGGCAGGACAGACGACTATGACTCTCGCCGCGGAATCGAAGGCCCTGGGTCGGCCCTTGGCCTCCGACATCGACGTCTTCGGCCTCACGCACGCGGGCAAGGTGCGGCAGGTGAATCAGGACCAGTTCCTGATCGCGAGCCTGCACAAGACCATGCAAGTGCACGCGTCGAGCCTGCCGGCCGAGGAGCTCGGCGACCTCACCAGCGAATCCCGCTTCTACCTCTGTATCGTGGCCGACGGGGTCGGGGGCCGCCCCGGCGGCGAGTACGCCAGCGGCACCGCGCTCAAGACCATCGCGCGGTACGCCACCCACACGCTCAAGCTCTCGTATCGCCACGATCCGGGACAGGAAGGAAAGTTTTTGGAGGAGCTCGAGCGAGCGGTCGAGGAAAGCCATGCTGCCGTGCTGGAGGACCCGCAGAGCTCGGCGACCACCTTGACCATGGTGGTGTTTCGCTGGCCGCGCGCCTATCTGGTCCACGTGGGTGACAGCCGGTGCTATCGCCTTCGAGACGGCCGGCTCGACCAGCTGACCAAGGATCAGACCATGGCGCAAGCTCTGGTCGACGCAGGCGTGCTGCCTCCCGCGCGAGCCAGCGAGACTCGTTGGGCCCACGTCCTGTCGAGCGCGCTCGGCGCCAACCAGGCGACCCCGATGATCGCGATGACGGAGCACCACTGGGACGACGTCATGCTGCTGTGCACCGATGGCCTCACCAAGCACGTCACCGACCAGGAGATCGCGGAGCAGCTGGCCACGGTGAAAACGTCCGAGGGGATCTGCCGGAACCTGGTCGACCTCACGCTCGCGCGCGGAGCCATGGACAACGTCACCGTGGTGGCCGGGCGGCTTCGCGAGCGCGGCCCGAGCTGACCTGAGCTACCCGCCGGCGGCTGCCAGCCAGACACCCCAGAGGCCCAGCAGCACACCAACGGCCCGGCCCAGCAGCGGGCCCGCCGGCGTCACCTTCTCCAGCAGCACGACCACCGCCAGCACCGCCACCCAGGCCAGATTCATCACGCCGGCGACGAACAGCAGGGACATCAGGAGCCAGCAGCAGCCGACGCACCAGCCGCCGTGCCGGAGCCCCATCACCAGGGCGCCCCGGGGGCCCTCGCGCCACTCGGTGGCAAAGAAGTGAAATGGTGAGCGGCAGTGACTGAGGCAGGTCCGCTTGGCCGGGGTCCACTGGAATGCTCCCGCCACGAGCAGGAGGAGCCCGGCCACGAGCGGCGTCGCCCGCATGGTGTCGGCCGACAACAGGGCCGCACGATGAAGACCCCATTGCGCGACGGTGGCCAGCAGACTGAATCCCGCCCAGACCACCAGGTAGCCCCCCAGGAACGCGGCGGTTGGAACCAACGGAAGCCGGGAGCCGTGGCGGCGGCGGAGCACTCCCAGAAAGAGGATCACGACCGGCGCCGCCGATGGCAGCATCATTGCGACCATCATCACGACCCACATCGCGAAGAGGCCCATGAGCTGGGTCGGCTCCCAGGATGCGGAGGTCGGCATGGTCATGGCACGGCCCATCGCGGACGCGGTCGGGCTCATGGCGGCCATGGAGCGCGCGGTGTGGAAGGTGACGACCCAAGCCAGGAGCGTGAGCGTGGCCAGTGCCGCCACCGCAACCGTGCGGTCGCGCCGAAGCAGTCCCTCGATGGCGCCTACTGGTTGGTCCATGTGGCGCGCGCGTAGCAGGCGTAGCGGCCCTTGTGATCGAACGCCAGGTCTTCGTAATCGAGGTGCATGGCGCTCGTCGTGCAGATGCTCCCGTCGTTCCACATGAACCCGCCTTTGGGGTCGGTGATGTGGACCTCTTTGTCCTGGCCGGACACGGCGTCCCGGATCGGTGTGTGGGTGACCGCGAGTATCCCGGGCACCGCAAAGCTGGAGCTGATCCCGTTCACCGTCATCTGGATCGGCTTCACCACCGGTCCCTTGAACGAGGCCACCGTGCCCGCGAGGGCTTCCCAGGGCATGCCGCCGGCCTGGCCCGAGAGGATGGTGGCGATCGCCCCCACCTGGTCAGGCTTTGCCCCCGAGTCGACGAAGAGGGCCACCCGGCCCTTGCCCTCGGGCGTGGCCGCAGTGCTCACCGGGGTCGACGCGGACTCGGGCTTGGCCATGCGATGCCTCCGTTCCGGCGAGAGTCTATGATGGGTCGCTCGGCCCGGATACGGAAGAGTGCAGCGGTTAGATTCACTGGACCGATGCCTCGATACTCGCGCCGGGCTGCGATGTTCGCCGCGACCCCGGTTATGCTGCTCGTCGTGGCGTGGCTCGCCGCAGCTTGTGCCCCTTCGCCGCGCCCGCGGACCGAGCCGCCGGCCAAGCCGGCGCCTTCCGTCGCGGCCGAGTCTGCGGCTGCCCCCAAGCCGGTCCCTCCCCCACCCCCGGCCGCGCCGCCCGCGCCCGACCAGTGCGCGGTCAGCCGGTATACCCCTCCGGGCAGGGATACGGTCCGGGTGGTTGCCCCGGAAGCATTCGCCAACCGCCAGCTGTTCGAGACGCTGGTTCGCTTCGACTGCGCCGGCCAGCTGCGCCCCGCCCTCGCATTGACCTGGCATCCGGAAAACCGGGGCAGGGTGTGGGTCCTGACCCTTCGGCCCGGGGCCCGCTACTGGGATGGTGCGCGGGTGACGCCGGCAGATATCGCAGCCGCTTGGGCACCCGACTCGGCCGCCGGTACCCCGGTGCGGGCGGCCGGGATTCTTGCCGTCGAGCCGGCCGGAGACCGGGACATTCGGCTGACGCTGGCCGCCCCCCGCGATTCGTTGCCACCGGCGCTGGCAGACCCCGCGCTAGCGATTGTTCGGACCGACCCCAGCCACGCGGTCGGCACCGGACGCTACCGGCCCGGCACCGCGGATCACCCGCCGCGGCTCCTCGCGCCGGCCGACAGCAGCGCGCACGAGGTCATCAAGCTGCTCACCGGGCCCCGTGACCTCCGCGACCTCCTGGACGCCGGCGCCGACCTCGTCGTCACCGACGAGCCCTCGACGCTGACCTACGCCGACGCTCGACCCGAGCTCACGTCGGTCGCCTTGCCCTGGAGCCGCACCTACCTGCTCGTCGTTCCCAACCGCCTGGGCGCGCGAATGGACACGACCGGGACCGCACGGCTTCGGGAGACCCTGGCTCACGATGCGGTTCGGGTCGATGCCCGCGCGGCCGAACCGCCGTTCCCCTGGGGGGCCTGCGCCGGCCCCCTTCCCGACCCACGCGGCGCGGCTTCCCCTCCCGTTGCCCGCATCGCCTACCCAGCGGGGGATCCAACGGCTCGCGATCTGGCGGCGAGAATCGTGGCGGTAGGCGCCGCGCCCGCGCGCTCGATCGTCGCCCTGGAACCCGCGGCCTTGCGGGAGTCGCTGCGGGAGGCGCGGGAGACCGGCTACGTCCTGGCGCAGCCTAGAGCACCGCTCATTCCCTGTGCCGAGCCGGTGACCTGGCCGGCAGATGTGACCGTCGTGCCGCTGGTGGACACCCGGCAGCACGCAATCGTGCGGCGAGGCGCGCCACCGATGACGGCGGATTGGGACGGGACGCTTCGCTTGGTGCCCGGGGGCCCGTGACCTTCCGGGTCCGTCTGTTCATCGCGTTTCTCGGCGTGCTGCTGATCCCCCTGGCAGTCCTCGGCCTCGGCGTGCGTCGCGAAATGGACCGGCGGCTCACGGCTGAGTACGATCGCCGGGTTCACGCGCTGGCCGACGTGATCGAGGACGACTTGCGGCGCCGGAGCGGCGAGGTCGCGGCCCGGCTGGCCGCGCTGCGCGACGACCTTGCAGCCGACAACCGGTTTCGGCTTGCGGCATTGCAGAACGACCCGCGGGCCCGCGGATGGCTGCTCGACTATGCCGGTGGTGCCATGCGTCTCGCCGGACTCTCCCTGCTCCAGATCCAGGACAGCGCGGGCCGAGTCTTGAGCTCGGGGCACTTTCGCAACGAGTTCGACCGGGAGGAGCCTGCCCTGCCCCGGCTGCTCGCGGCAGCCTCGGACACGCTGGCAGTCGTCCGCGCCCGCACCGCTGAAACCGAGTTCCTCGCGCTGGCGAGGCTCGACTCGCTCGAGATCGCCGGCCGCCGATACAGTCTGATCGGCGGCGCCGCGCTCGATCCGGACCGGCTGGTGCAGGTGGACTCGGCGGGAGGTCTCGCCGTGTCGCTGCTGCTGCCTGGCAGCAAACCGGCCCCGCCGGCGGCCGGCGAGGTCGTGGCCGAGCTCGGACTGCGCTATCTCGACCTCACCCGGGCGGACGGAAGCGGGCCCGACACTGCCCGGGTCGTCGTGACCCAGTCTTTGGCGCAGCTGGAAGCCCTTCAGCGGGGAGTGGACGCCTGGTTTGTCGCCGCGCTCGGGCTCACCACGGCTGCAGCGGTGCTCGCTGCCGCGTGGCTCGCGCGCCGCATCGGGCTGCCGCTGATCCAGCTTGCCCGGAAGACGGAAGCGATCGATCTCGACCGCCTGGATGAAGATTTCGCGA
>DASQPE010000103.1:0-19981 GCA_035644115.1 Gemmatimonadales bacterium | reverse complement strand
TGCCCGCCTTCGCCCCGATTGAGCGAGAGGTACGCGACTTCGGCGCCTTCGCCGCGGACCAGGATGGTGAGCAGCTCGGTGTCTTCGTCGTCCGGGTGGGCGCCGATGACCAGGACGCGCTTGTAGTGTCCCAGCATTCGGAGCTCGTGCTCCACGGCGACAGTCCCGCCGGCGGACGGCGGCTCCAGCTGGGCGGCGAGCGAAACGGGGATGAGAGCGAGCGGACAGAGAAAACGGGCAAGGACGGTGCGCAGACGACCCCGCCGGCAGGGAGACGGAAGCAAGGTAAACCAGTGAGAAGTGAGAAGTAAGAAGTGAGAGGGGAACTCCGCGGCTATACGGAGCTCCCCCTCACCTCTTACCTCTCACCTCTTACTTGACGGGCGCTGCCCCCAGCGGCACCTCCCGCAACAGCTGCCGGAACTCCGGATGCTGCCGATACAGGAAGAACGCCATCGTTATCGCCGCGAAGGTGTTCGCGCCGAGCACGGTCCAGAAGGGGAACAGCTCGCGGGTCGCCTGGGAGACCAGCGACAGGAGCCCGTAGAACAAGACCTCGAAGACCAGGAACACCTGCAGGATCGCATAGCGTACGGCGGATTCCCGTGCCGCCCAGCGAATCAGGGCGACCAGGCCGATGCCGAACGCGAGGAAGAGCGCGAAGTGAACCGCGGTGTAGGCGATGACCGCAGCGAACTCCACGTGGGTGAGGTCGGGCCGCGCCTGGCCGAACAGCAGCACCTGGCCCAAGACGCTGGGCGTCCGCAGCGGGTGACCTTGGATCAGGTCGATGACGAAAAACCAGAGGGCGACACAGCCGGCACCGATTGCCCCGACGTAGGTGCCTTCGTCGCCACTCGAAAGGTCGGACCGAGCCATGGCCCTTCCCTCCCCGGTTGCAGGAAGGATCGGCGTCGCCCCGGGCAGACTGCTCGGGGGGACGGCCCGGAATCAAAGCTCCGGACGCCGCACCCCGCGGCCCATCTGTACAGTGGGGGTGCCACCCGAGCGACGCAAGAGAGCGGTCATTCGGGTGGGCGCAACGTTTCGCCCGAGCGCCGCTGCTCGCGCTCGCGCTCCGCCCGCCGTCCCAGAATGAACGCTGCGATGAAGGACACGAGAGCAACGGTGAGCAGCACCTCGCCCAGGAGCTCGGCGAAGGGCCAACGGAGAGGGTACAGCAGAATCAGCATCCCGACCGATACCAGAACGGTACCGGCCGCTCGCAACACCTCGTCCACGTTTCGCCAGTGGGTACGCCGGCCCCAGTGGGCCGAGGCCCCCAGGCCGAGCACGCCCAGCAACAGGATCCCGTACCAGATCAGGATCCAGTACCGCCGGCCCACGATCATAGCCGACCTCGCGAAGGAAACTGTCCGGAAGGGAGGTGCCTACGTTACCCCCCGGCCCGCCGGTTTACCAGTCCCTCACACCGGGCGGCAGCGGGGGCAGCCACACGCGCCAAGCAGCCGGTCGAAGGCGTAGATCCCGGTATCGTGTCCGTCGCTCCACCGGATGCGAAGGCCATACGACCCCACCAACGCCAGCGATTCGGGTCGGACGTCTTCCGGTACCGATGAGGGGTTCAGCAAGGTCCGCCCCGTCATCTCTTCGACACACCCGGCGCAGGGACACGCAAGCCGGAGGGAGCGTGCGGGGTAGAGCCAGGTGTGACCCGCATCGTCCCAGTCTATACGTACGCCGCCCGGCTCGCGGGTGATGGCGTGGGGGATGGGCGGAAGCGGCATGGGAAGCGGGGCTGTTGGTTATGGCCAGTTGTCGGCGTACATTGTCTCTCCTCGACAAGTCTAACTGCGACCCTCGATCCGATGACCTCCCCCTCCAATCCATTCGAAACCCGCGGCACCCTGCAGCTGGGCGCCGAGCGCGCGACGGTCTATCGTCTGCCCGAGCTCGCCCGCCAGGGAGTCGCCAATCTCGACCGGCTTCCGTTCTCGATCCGGGTCCTGCTGGAGAACGCGTTGCGACACGCGGGCCGGGGGGTAGTCGGCGAGAGCCATGTCCGAGAGCTCGCCGGCTGGACCGCCGCAGCAAGCCCGCGCAGCGAGATCCCGTTCATGCCTGCGCGGGTGGTGCTCCAGGACTTCACCGGAGTGCCTTGCGTCGTGGATCTGGTCGCCATGCGCGATGCCATGGCCCGGATGAAGGGAGATCCGGACGTCATCAACCCCGTAGTGCCGTGCGATCTGGTGATCGACCACTCGGTACAAGTGGACTACTACGGCACCGGCGATGCCTTTCAGCGCAACGTGGACCTCGAGTTCGACCGCAACCGGGAGCGCTACCAGCTGCTCAAGTTCGCCCAGCGCGCGTTCCGGAACTTCAGCGTCGTGCCGCCGGGGACCGGCATCGTTCATCAAGTGAACCTGGAGTATCTGGCCCCGGTGGTGCAGCTCCGACCGCAGCTGGGCGAGCTGACGGCCTACCCGGACACGCTGGTCGGGACCGATTCCCACACCACCATGATCAACGGACTCGGCGTGGTGGGATGGGGGGTCGGAGGGATCGAGGCCGAGGCGGTCATGCTGGGCCAGCCCTACTTCATGCTCATCCCCGACGTGATCGGCATGAAGCTCGTCGGCGAGCTCCCGCTCGGCACCACGGCCACGGATCTGGTGCTCACGGTGACCCAGATCCTCCGGACGAAGGGCGTGGTGGACAAGTTCGTGGAGTTCTACGGTCCGGGGCTGTCCTCGCTCGGACTGGCCGACCGCGCGACCATCGCCAACATGGCGCCCGAGTACGGCGCCACGATGGGCTTCTTCCCGGTGGACGCCGAGACGGTCCGATACCTCGAGCGAACCGGGCGGGAGCGGAACGTGATCGAGCGAGTGGAACGGTATTGCAAGGAGCAACAGCTGTTCCGGACCGACGCTACGCCGGACCCGGTTTTCACCGATACGGTGACCCTCGATCTCTCGACCGTCGTGCCCGCCCTCGCGGGGCCCCGGCGTCCCCAGGACATGGTCCCGTTGAGCTCGCTCAAACGGAGCTTTCAGATGTCGCTGCCGGAGCTGCTCACGCCGGCCGCGCCCGCCGCGCGCCACGAGGTCGCCCAGGCGAACTATTCACGCTGGGTCAACGAGGGCGGTGGCGGCACCGTCACGCTGACGGAGGAAAGCCCGGCCGTGGCCCAGCCGGTGCTGAACGGCGAGGCGTGCGAGCTCCACGACGGATCGGTCGTGATCGCGGCGATCACCAGCTGTACCAACACCTCGAATCCCTCGGTCATGATCGGCGCCGGTCTGCTGGCCAAGAAGGCCGTCGAGCGGGGCCTTGAGACCCGGGCGTGGGTCAAGACCAGCATGGCACCGGGCTCGCGGGTCGTCACCGACTACCTCAAGGGCTCGGGCCTCCTGCCCTACCTCGAGCAGCTGCACTTCAACATCGTCGGCTATGGCTGCACCACCTGCATCGGCAACTCCGGCCCGCTCCCCGAGCCAATTGCCCAGGCGATCGACGAGCATGCTCTGGTGACCGCCGCGGTGCTCTCCGGCAACCGGAACTTCGAGGCCCGGGTCCATCCGCAGGTCCGGGCCAACTACCTCGCGTCACCGGTGCTGGTGGTCGCGTTCGCGCTCGCGGGCCAGGTCGACATCGATCTCGACCGGGAGCCGCTGGGGACCGGCAAGGACGGAAAGCCGGTCTATCTGCGGGATATCTGGCCCAGTCCGAAAGAGGTCGCCGACGCGATGGCTGCGTCGCTCAAGCCGCCGCTGTTCCGCGACCGCTATGCGTCGGTGTTCGACGGCGACGACGTCTGGCGCGCGCTCCCGGTGCCCGAGGGAAGCCGCTATGCCTGGGATTCGACGAGCACCTACGTCCAGGAGCCACCGTTCTTCCAGGAGTTGCCGGCCGAACCACCGCCGCTCCGCGACGTGAGCGCCGCCCGAGTGCTGGCCGTGCTGGGCGATTCCGTCACGACTGATCACATCTCGCCGGCGGGATCGATCCCCAAGAACGGCCCCGCGGCCCGCTACCTCCGGGAGCACGGAGTCGAGCAGACCGACTGGAACACGTTCGGCGCCCGGCGCGGGAACCACGAGGTCATGATGCGGGGCACGTTCGGCAACGTCCGCATCAAGAACGCGCTGGTCCCGGACAAAGAGGGCAACTGGACCATCCACTTCCCCAGCGGCGAGGTGGTCTCGATCTATGACGCCGCGATGCGCTACGTGGCCGATCGGACGCCGTTGATCATCCTCACCGGGAAGGAATACGGGACCGGCTCGAGCCGCGATTGGGCGGCCAAGGGACCGGCGCTGCTCGGGGTGAGGGCTGTGATCGCCGAAAGCTACGAGCGGATCCACCGGAGCAACCTGGTTGGCATGGGCGTGCTGCCGCTGGCCTACGAGCCCGGTACCGACCGCAAGAGCCTCGCCCTCACCGGGCGGGAGATCTTCGACATCGTCGGAGTCGCCACCGGGCTCGCGCCGGGCGGCCGGGTCCAGGTGACCGCGACCGACGAGACCGGCAAGAAGACCACCTTCCCTGCCGTGGTCCGACTCAACTCACCGGTCGAGCTGGAGTACTACCAGCACGGCGGGATCCTGCAGCGGGTGTTGCGGCAGTTCCTGCGGGAAGGATTGAACGTCTAATTGTTTCACCGCAGAGCGGCAAAGGACGCCGAGACAAACCCTTTGTTGCTGTTCTCTGCGCCCTCTGCGTCTCTGCGGTTCAAACGAAAAAAAGCCCTCCCGAGCTGGGAGGGCTTCTGAGTTCGTGCTGACCGCCGAGCTACGCGACCAGATCCCGCAGCCGGTCGCCGGTTTCGCCCTCGCGCAGCCGCAACAGCGCCCGGTCGCGCAACTGACGGATCCGCTCCCGGGTGACACCCATCATCCGGCCGATCTCCTCGAGCGTGCGGCTGTTGCCGTCGTCGAGTCCGAAATAGAGCCGCAGCACCTTGGCATCGCGCGGGGGCAGAGAGGCGAGCGCCAGCTCGATGTCCCGGGTCTGGCTGTTGGCCAGGGCGGAGGTATCGGTGCCCTCCTGCTCACCGGTGGAAAAGCGCTCGATCCGTTCATTGCCCTCGCCATCCCGGGTGGGATGATCCAGCCGGACCGCCTCGGAGTTGAGCGCGCTCAGGCTGCGCACGGCCTCGACCGTGAGCCCCGTGGCGCGGGCCAGCTCTTCGGTGGTAGGCATACGACCCAGCCGGTCCTTGAGCAGGGTCGTGGTACGGCCGAGGCGGCTCAGGTCGGCGGTGCGATTGAGCGGCACCCGCACCGGGCGGCCGTGCCGCGCAATGGCGGCCTGTACCGCCTGGCGGATCCACCACACGGCGTAGGAGATAAACTTCACCCCGCGGTCCGGGTCGAACTTCCGGGCCGCCGTCATCAGGCCGAGGTTGCCCTCGCCGATGAGGTCCACCAGAGGTACACCGCGATTCTGGAACTTCTTGGCGACTGAGACGACGAACCGGACGTTGTGGCGGGCGAGCCGTTCCTGCGCGGCGATGCTGCCCTTGAATGCCTTCCGCGCGAGCTCCATCTCCTCTTCGCGGTTCAACAGCGGTACTCGGCTGATCTCGTCGAGGTAGAGATCGAGGCTTTCCCTGCCCTCATCCACAGCGCGAGCGATCTGGGCCGGCCGCACCGCGCGACGCTTGGCACGTGGCTTTACAGTCACTCTCGGAACCTCCTATGGGAGCAGGACCCCAGTGGGCGGGACCCTAGCGGGGGGGCGCATCAGAATCAGTCGGCGAATATAATGGCTAACGCTCGGAAAATCAATGGCTTAGCGTAACATACTGTCCGCATATGCTTTGCACAAATTTCCCACATTGCCCCGCGTGGCCCAGACGGCCAGTGACTCCCCTCACCATGGTTGCCGAAACGGCAGCGTCGCCCCCTCGGCGGTGCTCCCGCGGAGCGCAGTGCCCAAGCCCGGGCTGCCTTGGATCCGCCCCCAGGGAGTGCCGACTTGACCACCATCCCGGCCGGTGAAGATTAGTCCTCCGAACTCTCCCGCAGCCCCCGGAGCCCCGGATGCGAATCGCTGTTCCCAAGGAGAGTGCGCCGCGTGAGCTGCGCGTCGCACTGGTCCCTGAATCGTGCAAGAAACTGGCGCAGGCCGGCTACCAGATCGCGATAGAGAGCGGCGCCGGCGAAGCCGCCGGCTTTCCCGACTCGACCTACCGGGACGTCGGCGCCGCCGTCGAGACGGATGCCGCCGGGCTGCTCGGGTCGGCCGATCTCGTGCTCAAGGTCAATCCGCCCGCCACGAACGGCTCGGGCCGGGATGAAGCCGGCTCAATGCGACCACGCGCCATTCTCCTCGGCTCGCTCATGCCGCTGCGGAACCTGGCCGCCGTGCGGGCCCTGGCCGCCGCCCGGATCACGGCATTCTCCACCGACGCGATCCCCCGAACCACCCGGGCGCAGGCCATGGACACCTTGTCGTCGATGGCCAATATCGCGGGCTACAAGGGCGCGTTGCTCGCGGCCACGGAGCTCCCGAAGTACTTCCCGATGCTCATGACCGCGGCGGGTATGGTTCGGCCGGCGCGGGTGTTCGTGGTCGGCGCCGCCGTGGCCGGTCTCCAGGCAATCGCCACCGCCCGGCGGTTGGGCGCCACCGTGGTTGCGACCGACGTGCGACCCGAAGTGAAGGAGCAGATCGAGAGCGTCGGGGGCAAGTACGTCGGAATCGAGCTGGGCGAGAGCGCCGCCGCCGGGGGCGGCTACGCCAAAGAGCTCTCGGAAGCCGACCGCCTCCGGCAGCGCGAGCTGCTGGCCGAGCAATGCGCCCAGGCCGACGCGGTGATCACGACGGCGCTCATCGGCGGCATTTTCGCCCCCAGGCTGGTGACCGCCGATATGGTGAGGGCCATGAAGCCGGGCTCGGTGCTGATCGACCTGGCGGCGGACGGCGGGGGCAACTGCGAGCTCTCGCGGCCGGGCGAAACCGTGCGGGTGGGGGGCGTGACGATCGTCGCCCCGCTCAACCTCGCGGCGACGATGCCGTCCGATGCGAGCCTCCTGTTCTCGCGAAACCTCACCGCGTTCGTGCAGGCCTTCACCGCCGACAAGGCATTCCGGCTCGACTTCACCGACGACATCCAGCAGGGCGCGCTGATCACCCACGACGGCGAGGTAAAGCACGCGCGCACCCGCGAAGCACTGGCCAAGGAGAGCGCATGACCCCCGAACCGATCCCCGTTCAGTCGGCCGATCTCTGGTCGCAGCTGTTCGTCTTCGTCCTCGCGACCTTCATCGGGCTGGGCGTGATCCGGCGGGTCTCGCGGCTCCTGCACACGCCGCTCATGTCGATCACCAACGCGATCTCCGCCATCGCGGTGGTGGGCTCGATCATCGTCACCGGCGCCGACTACCCGCCGCGCATACGGCTCCTCGGGGGGATCGCGCTCTTTGCGTCGATGACCAACATCGTGAGCGGGTTTCTGATCACTGACCGGATGCTCAAGATGTTCAAGACCGACCGGAAGCCGGGTGCCGGAGGGCCGGCATGAGCCCCGGGATCGTCCAGCTCGCCTACATCGTCGCCACCGCGCTGTTCATTTTCGCGCTGCACTGGATGAACGCCCCCGCGACCGCGCGCCGTGGCGTGGCCGCGGGGGTCGCCGCGATGGGCATCGCCGTGGCCGTGACCTGGGCCCAGCCGGAAGTGATTCATCACGGCTGGATCGTCCTTGCGATCGCCGCCGGGTTCCTCGTCGGTGTACCTCTCGCGCGGGTGCCGCTCACCGCGGTGCCTCAGCGGACCGCGCTCTCCCATGCGTTCGGCGGGCTGGCGGCCGGGCTGGTCGGGACCGCCAAGTACTACCTCTGGCTCAGCGAGGGTCCCGAGAACCTGACGGCCTTTCGCATGGTCGCGATCATCGCCGAGATCATTCTCGGTTATCTGACTTTCACCGGCAGCCTCCTCGCGGCGGGCAAGCTGCAGGAAGTCAAGTGGATTCCGCAGCGGCCGGTCACCTATCCGCTCCAGAACATCACCAATCTCGGGCTCTTTCTGGTCGCGGTGGTGCTCGGGGTGGCGCTGGTGCTCCACCCGACCGCCGACTGGGCGCCCAAGATCTTTCCCGTGATCGCCGGCCTGGCGCTCCTGTTCGGCGTGCTGCTGATCATCCCGATCGGCGGCGCGGACATGCCGACGGTGATCGCGATCCTGAATTCCTACGCCGGGTTGTCCGCGGTCGCGATGGGGTTCGTGCTGGACAACAAGCTGCTGATCACTGCCGGCGCGCTGGACGGCTCGAGCGGCCTCATCCTCGCGATCATCATGTGCAACGCGATGAACCGCTCCTTCGCCAACGTCCTGTTCGGCGCATTCGGCCAGGTGCAGCAGGCGAAGGCCGGCGGGGAGCAGAAGCTCTACAAGTCGGAGACGATCGAGGGGGCCGGGCAGGTCCTGGAGCAATCGAGCCTGGTGGTGATCATCCCCGGCTACGGGATGGCGGTCGCCCAGGCGCAGCACAAGGTGCGCGAGCTGTACGATCTGCTCAAGAAGCGCGGCGTCACCGTCAAGTTCGCCATTCATCCGGTCGCCGGCCGCATGCCGGGCCACATGAACGTGCTGCTCGCCGAAGCGGATATTCCGTACACCGATCTGGTCGAGATGGACGAGATCAATCCGGACATGCCGCAGGTGGACGTGGCCCTGGTGGTGGGGGCGAACGACGTCGTGAACCCGGCCGCGCGCACGGACAAGACCAGTCCGATCTACGGGATGCCCATCATCGCCGCGGATCGGGCCCGCACGGTGTTCGCCATCAAGCGCAGCAAGAATCCGGGCTTCGCCGGCATCGACAACGAGCTCTATTTCTCGGACAAGACCTGGATGCTGTTCGGCGACGCGAAGAGCGTGATCGGCGAGCTGGTGAAGCAGATGGGAGGCACCTCGGGCACGCACTGACGCCTTCCGGAGCACCAGCGCGCGTTATATCCTCCGCGACCATGCCCCCATCGAAACGCGCCCCGCACGTGCACAAGTTCGGCGGCGCCTCGCTGGCCGACGCGGCGGCGATCGCCCACGCGGTCGCCATCGTCCGCAGCCATCGCTCCACCCCCGTGGTCGTGGTGGTGTCCGCCATGGCCGGGGTTACGGACCAGCTCTTCGCCGTCGCCGAGCATGCCGTGCGGGGCGAGGCGTCCCGGGTCGCCGAGCTGATCGCCGGGCTCCGGGCGAAGCACAGCAGGGCGGCGCGGGCCGTGTTACCGGCGGGCGCGGCCCGGGCCAGGCTGGTTGCCTTCATCGGCCAGCAGTTCGACGAGCTCGCCGGCCTGGCCGCGGGGCTCAGCCTCCTCCGGGATCTGAGCCCCCGTACCAGCGACGTCCTCGTGGCCCGGGGCGAACGGCTGAGTGCGCAGATCCTGGCCGCGGCCCTGGCCGCCCGGCGCGTCCGGGCCCGCTACCTCGACGCGAGCGGCCTCATCCGCACCGACGCTCACTTCGGGCACGCGTCGCCCGACTACGACCGCACCGATCGGGCGGCGCGCCACGCCCTCCGGCCGCTGTTGGCTCAGGGTGTCGTGCCGGTGATCCCCGGCTTCCTCGGCACCTCGCCGGCCGGCGAGCTGACGACGCTGGGGCGCGGCGGCTCCGACCTCACCGCCACCCTCATTGCCCGTGCGCTCGGCGCCAGCCAGGTCTCGCTCTGGAAGGACGTACCCGGGCTGCTCACCGCCGACCCCAAGGTGGTGCCTGACGCGAGAGTGATCCCGGCGCTGCACACCCGCGAGGCCGCCGAGCTGGCCTACTATGGGGCCAAGGTCCTTCACCCGCGTGCGCTGATCCCGATCGCGGGGCGCAGGATTCCGTTGTACGTGCGCCCGTTCGGCGATCCCGCATCGGCCGGGACCGAAGTATCCGAAGGCGTCGCGGCGACCTGGCTTCCGGTCAAAGCCCTCTCGGCGGCAACCCATCAGACCCTCATCACCGTCGCCGGCAACGGCATGCTGGGTGTCCCCGGAATCGCGGCGCGAACCTTCGCCGCCCTGCAGCGACGGCATCTCTCGGTCTCGCTGATCTCGCAGGCTTCCTCTGAGCATTCGATCTGCTTGAGCGTCCCGGACGCCGCGGCCCGGGACGCGCGGAGTGCCCTGCTGGAGGAGTTCCGGGAGGAGATCGACCGCCGGGAGATCGATGGCGTGGACGTCCGGCACGGCGTGGCCACCATCGCGGTTGTCGGGCTCGGGATGGCCGGGACCCCGGGCGTCGCGGCCGGGGTGTTCTCCGCCCTCGCCGCCGGCGGCATCAACGTGGTCGCGATCGCCCAGGGCTCGAGCGAGCTCAACATCTCGGTGGTCGTGGACGGCGAGCGCGCCGGGGACGCGCAGCGGCGGATCCATGCCGCTTTCCAACTCTCCCGCATTGGCGGAGGAACGGTGACCCGGCCGGAGCGGGTCGAGGTCGTGCTCCTCGGCTTTGGCCAGATCGGGCGCATGCTCGCGGGGCTGCTGGCCCGACTGAGCCGCCCGCGGCTCACGCTCCGGGTGGTCGGTGTGATCGACCGGAGCGGCTACGTCTTCGAGCACCGCGGGCTGGACCAGGGGCGCCTCGCGTCGCTGGCGGCGGCCAAGGAGCGGGGCGTCGCGCTCGCGAACGCACCCGGCGGGCGCGCGGCCACGCCCGACGAGGCGATCGGATTCATTGCCCGCCATGCGCTTCGCCGCCCGATCCTGGTGGATCTCACCGCCACCCATACCGGCAAGCTGCTGGAGCAGGGCCTGGCCTCGGGCATGGATCTGGTGCTCTCGAACAAGCTCCCCCTCGCGGGCCCCAGGGCGGAGAGCGCCCGCCTCTACGAGCTGGCGCGAGCCTACGGACGCCGGCTCCGGCATGAGACCACCGTCGGCGCCGGCCTGCCGGTCATCGATACCTATTACAAGCTGATCGAGTCGGGCGACCGGGTGGAGCGGATCGAAGGCTGCCTTTCGGGGACGCTGGGGTTCCTGCTCACCGAGCTGGGCCGGGGACGGAAGTTCTCAGAGACCCTGCGCGCCGCGATGAGAAGCGGCTACACCGAGCCCGATCCTCGGGAGGACCTCTCGGGCATGGACGTCGGCCGGAAGGCGCTCATTCTGGGCCGGCTGCTGGGCTTCGCCGGCGAGCTTTCACCGCGCCAGGTGGAGTCGCTCGTGCCCCGGAGCGCCCGGGCGCTGCCGTTGCAGCGGTTTCTCGACCGCCTCGAGCGCTTCGACCCGGAGTGGGAACGCCGGGTTCAGGCTGCGGCCGCGCGCGGCCGGGTCCTGCGCTACGTGGCATCGGTGACCCGCCGGTCAATGGCCGTGTCTCTCCGGGAGGTGGACCGATCGAGCCCGTTCGCGGCGCTGAAAGGCGCTGACAACACGGTGGTGTTCACGACCGCACGCTACAAGTCGAATCCGCTGGTGATCACCGGTCCCGGCGCCGGCCCCGCGGTGACCGCGGCCGGCGTGCTCAACGACATCCTGCAACTGACCGGCTCGTGAGCGCCGAGCGTCTCAGCTGCACCGCATTCGCGCCCGGCTCGGTCGGCAATGTGGGACCGGGCCTCGACATCCTCGGCCTCGCGGTCGCCGGTGCGGGTGACGAAGTCACCGCGGAGCGGACCAACGGGGACGGCATCGTGGTGCGCGATGCCGGCCACCCCGATCTCCCCACCAATCCCCGGCGCAACACGGCCGCGCTGGCGGCCCGTGAGGTGCTCGGCCGCGCCGGGGCCTCCGGCGTGGCCCTCGCGCTCGTGGTCCACAAGGGCCTCCCGCTGGCCGGGGGTCAGGGCGGGAGCGCGGCATCGGCAGTGGCGGGGGCGGTCGCGGTGAATCACCTGCTGGGAAACCCGCTCGATCGGGCGGCGCTCTTCGCCGCCAGCCTGGAGGCGGAGGCGGCGGTAACCGGCCGGCACCCGGACAACGTCGCGCCGTCGTTGTTGGGCGGGATCGTGCTGGTCCGTTCGCTCGAGCCGGTTGATCTGGTGGCGCTCCCGGTGCCGCCCGAGCTTCGTGTCGTCCTGGTCCACCCCGACCAGCGGCTTCGGACCAAGGACGCCCGGGCGGTGCTGCCCCGCAAGGTTTTTCTGGCCACCGCCCTGCACCAGGCAGCCCAGGTCGCGGCGATGGCCGCGGCGCTCGCCGCCGAGGACTACGCTCTGCTGGGGCGCGCGCTGGACGACCGCATTGCCGAGCCGGCGCGGGCCTCCCTGCTGCCCGGATTCGCGGCCGCCAAGCGGGCGGCCATCGCCGCAGGGGCGCTGGGCGCGTCGATCTCGGGCAGCGGCCCCACGGCGTTCGCGCTGGCCCGGGGCGACGCCAGCGCCCAAGTCGTAGCCACGGCAATGCAGGCGGCCTACGCCGAGGCCGGCGTCGCCGCCCGGGTGCGGGTGGATCAGGTCGACCGGCTCGGGGCCCGGGTGCTCCCGTGACGATCGACAGCCAGCGATCCGGAACCTGGCAGGTTTGCATCGCCTGCGGCAACGAGATGGACGAGACCGACCCTCATGCGCGGTGCACCCGGTGCGGCGGGCTGCTGGAGATCGAGCACCGCCCGCCGCTAGGTGGGGACCTGTTGCGCCGCTTGACCGAGCGACGAGGGGCGCGAGTCGGCGCAGGTGCGTCGGGGGTATGGCGGTACAAGGAGATTGTGCTGCCATCGGCGACGAGTGTGATCTCGCACCCCGAAGGCAACACGCCGATGCTGCACCGGCCTGCGCTGGATCGCTGGACCGGCGTGGCCGGTCTGCTGCTCAAGCACGAGGGACACAATCCCACCGGCTCGTTCAAGGACCGAGGCATGACAGTGGGCGTGACCCAGGCAAAGCGCATCGGCGCGACTGCCGTCGGCTGCGCTTCGACCGGCAACACGTCTGCCTCGCTCGCGGCATACGCCGCGCAGGCGGGGATCCCGGCGCTGGTATTGGTGCCGGCCGGCAACGTGGCGCTGGGTAAGCTCGCCCAGTCGCTGGCGTACGGGGCGAAGACCCTCCTGGTCCGGGGTGACTTCGACGACTGCCTGCGGCTGGTGGAGCAGGCCAGCGAACAGCTGGGCGTCTATCTGCTCAACTCGATCAACCCGTTTCGGATCGAAGGGCAGAAGACCATCGTGCTGGAGGCGCTGGAGCAGCTGGGGTGGGAGCCGCCCGACTGGATCGTCCTCCCGGCGGGCAACCTGGGCAACACCGCGGCCTTCGGGAAAGCGTTGGTCGAGGCAAAGACGTGGGGGCTCATCCAGCGATTGCCCCGGCTCGCCGCGGTGCAAGCCGAAGGTGCGGCACCGTTCGCCCAGAGCTTCGCCGAAGGCTTTGCCCGGCGGCACCGGGTGAAGGCCGACACAGTGGCCACCGCGATCAGAATCGGCGATCCGGCATCGTACGATCGCGCCGTGAAGGCGATTCGGGAGACCAACGGAGTCGTGCTGGCCGCGAGCGACGCGGAGATCCTCGAGGCGAAAGCGGTGGTTGACGCGGCGGGTGTCGGCTGCGAGCCGGCGAGCGCGGCGAGTGTGGCCGGCGTCAGGCGCCTGGTCGCGGCAGGAACCATCCAGCCGAACGACCGGGTGGTTGCCGTGCTGACCGGCCACGTGCTGAAGGACCCCGGCATCCTGCTGCAGTACCACCGGGAGACCGATCCCCCGCCGCCCGGCGCCAACCGCCCGATCGAGATCGAGCCGACCCTGGAGGCCGTGAGCGAAGTTCTCCGAGCCCGCTAAATCCGTGGCCGGTACGGCGACCCGGTCAGGTTCGTAGTATCTTGTCCGACATTCCCCTCCTTCGCGCGGCGCCATGCTCATTCAAAGCGGGATCGCGCCTCTGGACCACCAGGTGGGTGGTCTCATGCCTGGCCGGCCGTATGTGATCAGCGGCAGCCCCGGTAGCGGCAAGAGTGTGTCCTGCCTCGAGTTCCTCGACGTCGCGCTGGAGCGGGGCGAGCCTGCGGCGCTCCTCACCCACGACGATCCCAGCGACGTTCTCTCCTCCGGCGGGTTTCTCGGGATGGACCTGCAGCGGGCGCTGCGGGACGAGCGGCTGATCCTGATTCGGTACCAGCTCAACTTCATCAAGCTGTTCAGCCGTACGCCCAGCGCGGACGCCGTGTTTGCGGAGCTGAGGCGGCTTCTCGGCTCCCGTCAGCCGGTCCGGCTCGCCATCGACTCCATCGTGCCGTTCCTGGAGGGCGGGGCCAGCTCGGGCTCGGCCAGCATGTTCGCGTTGATCCAGTTCATCGACCAGCTGGAAACGACCTCGCTCCTGACCTACCCCGGCGATCTCGCCGGCCTGTACGACAAGCGGCTCGAGCCGATCATGCAGCGGGCCGCCGGCGTGTTCCATCTCTCCAATCACAGCCAGGCCCGGCGTTACGGGCTGCTCGAGGTGCGCAAGCTTCGCTACCAGGCCAAGTCCCTCGGCTCGATCCCGTTCCGGATCCAGGCCGGCGCCGGATTCGTGGTGGTCCACGAGGCGGGGACCCCGCCGGCCGAGGAAATCCAGCGGAAGCTGCTGGTGCTGAATCTGGCGGACCCGTTTCCGGAAGAGCTGCTGCGCATTCTGCAGCGAGACCACTCCGTCACGGTGCGGACCGGGGTAGCGAGCGCGTTCTCGGATCTGGTACGGTCGGGTCTGGGCGCGGTCCTGCTCAACGTGCGGCGGGACGTCGTTGCCGATGCCCTTCAGCTCGTTCGCGAGCTCCGGCGGGCCGAGAACGCCGTCCCGATCGTAGTGGTCACCCCGTACGTGCTTCGCTCGAGCGACCGCACCCGAGCGCTCCGGGCCGGCGCGGACGACTTCCTGTCGACCAACCTGCCGCCCGACGAGTTCATTGCGCGGGTGGGCACCATCGCGCAGCGGGGACGTTCGGAGAACGCGCCGGCGGCGGAGCCCGAGCCGCCGATATTCCTCCAGCCGTCGCGCGACGGCGAGTCCTATTACCTGCTCGACGCCGCCGGCTTCCGCAATGCAATCGGGCTCCACCTGGCCCGGGAGCGGGCGCCGTTCTTCACCGTAATTCGGGCCGAGCCGGTGAGCGGAGATGTCATGACGCTGGCCGACCTCGCGCTCCGCATGAGCCGGCTGGACAGCGGAGACCTGGTGGGCTTCGAGGGCCGGAGCGTGCTCCTCTACCTGGACGGGGCGCGGCCGAAGGAGCTCAAGGCCTATCTCGGGCGGCTGAACGACGAGTGGCGCCGGATCGCCGGCGACGAGATGGCGGTCGAGACGTTCGGATTTCCGGCGGATGAAAGCCAGATCCGCAGCTTCGCGAGGATAGCGCCGGCCCCATGAAGGGTCTTCGATACGCGCTCGTCCTGGGGCTGACGCTGGTCGCCCTGGGCGTCGCGGCGGCGTTCGTCATCGTCAAGCTCCGGGCCGGTCTCACCGGAGCTGAGACGGTGGCGGCAGGGCCGCGCAGCACTCCCCCGGCGCCGGTCGCCCCCGCCCCCCCGGCCCAGGCGCCACCTCCGCCGCCCGCACCGGTCCCGCCGCCATCACCGCCGCCCAGCCCGGCCGTCCGCCGCTGGCGCCCCTCGCCGGAGCAGGTCCTCCGCGACAGCGTGTATCTGCTCGGCCATGCCAACCGACAACCGGAAGCGGCCGCGCTGCTGGACCGCTGGATCGCGGTCCATCCGGCCGACACAGCCGCGATCCACGCGTCGGCCCGTCTGCTGATCCAGATCGGCCGGCAGGACGAGGCGTTTACCCGCTACCGGACGCTCCTGGAGCGGGACTCCTCGGCGACCACCCGCTCGGAGTACGCGGCCGCGCTGCTGGCGGCCGGACGATACGACGAGGCCGCGGTCGAGTACCGGCGACTGCTGGCCGACGACCCCGACAACGCGGACTATCGGCTCGGGCTCGGCCGGGCCCTGGCCTGGGGCGGCCATCCGCGGGAGGCGGCGCTGGAGCTGGCTCGAGGGCTGACGCCCGGCGACACCGCGGCCGCGCAATTGCTTCGAGCCACCCGCCTGAGCTACCAGCCCTCGTCGGAAGAAGCCGCCGCCTGGCTCCGCGAGTCACCGGACGAGCCTGGGTATCGTCTCGCCCTGGTTGGCGCGCTGGTGCGGGAGGCGCACGCCGCGCCCGACTCGACCACGGCGGCCCGCCTCCTGGGCGAGGCCGTGGCCCTCACCCCCGCGGACACGGCCCTGCGACACGAATACGCCAGGGCACTCACCTGGTCGGGAGACTACGCCGGCGCGATCCGGGAGTATTCGGTCCTCATCGAACGGAATCGCGACCCGGACCTGCTGTTTGCTCGCGGCCAGCTCTATCTGTGGTCCGGGAACGACCGGGCGGCGGAAGCCGATCTGCTCGAGTCGGCGCAGCGCCGGCCGAGCTACGAGACCTACGCCTTGCTCGGCGATCTGTACCGCTGGCGGGGCGACACCAGGAAATCGGTGCAAGCCTACCGGGAGGCTCTCGGGCTTCGGCCTGGTGACAACACCGCCCTCGCCGGGATCCAGACCGCGCGGCGGGAGGCGAAGGGCCGGCGGCGGCGGGACGAAGACGAAGGCCTCGCCAGTACCACCCGGTTCCTCTCCGACAACGCGGGCTTCGACTTCGTGTCGAGTGAGGTAGGGGCGGGCGTGGGCTTCGGGGAAGCCAACCGGACCATCGTGTTCGCCAGCGGTGACGTTCGCCGGGTCTCCCGGGACACGGTGACCTTCCCCGGGCCCCGGCAGGTGGACGGCTTCGCGGTTCAAGGCGGCGTTGCCCAATGGATCGGTCGGCTCCGCGCGAGCGCCCGGGCTGGGCTGCTGCATCACGAGGACGTGCCGGACATCGGCACCTGGGGCGTGTCGGCTGAGCTGGTGGAACCATCGGCGCACGTCCGGGTCGGGGTGAGCCGCTCCGCCGCCTACGAGACGCTCCGCGCCGGCCGCACCCTCGGCCTCGCGGTGGCGCCGGGTACCGATCCCGCGCTCAAGGCGACGACCCTGGCGGGTTCCGTCTCCATCCCGTTCCGGAACGGCGCCGAGCTGTGGTTGGCGGCCGAGCACTTGTGGCTCAGCGACGACAACGAGCGGACGGGGCTCAACCTGGCCGTCCGATATCCGCTGATCGCGGGCTTCGCCGCGGTGTACTCGGGCGGCGGATTGGGCTTCGGCGACCTCGCGCCGGAGTACTGGTCGCCCGACCGCTATCTCCTGCAAGCGGTGGGGCTGGAATACCGGGTGCAGCGTCCTTCTGGCTTCACGCTGGCGCTGCGCGGGCTGCCGGGCGTGGCGTTTCTCAGGGAACGCGCGGTCGCCGACGGCCCGGTTGCCTCGCGCTCGGTATTCCAGTGGTCGGTGGCGCTCGATCTCGCCTACCGCCGGCCGCGCTGGGAGCTGGGAGCGTACGGCAGTTACGGACGGGATCGCTCCGATGCCGGCTACGAGGCCGGTGGCGGCCTGTTCCGGCTCCGCTGGTACTGGTAACCGCCATGCGACCTCGCTACCTGCTGGTCCTCTTCATCGGCGTCCTGGTGATGCTCCTCGCCGTCACGGCGATGGTGTATCTCATCTCGCGGATCCCGTTCGCCGGCCAGGGACTGGTGCTCTTCCTCGGGGTGACCATGCTGCTCGTCTTCCTGGTCATCCTGATCATCCGGTACCTCTCGCTCATGTGGCTCGGCTACCTCCACCACATCGAGACCAAGATCGTGGACCCGCCGGAAGAGTCGCCCTATGAGCCGCTGGTCACCATCATCGTCCCTGCCTTCAACGAGGAGGCAGTGATCGACTCCGCGGTGCAGAGCCTGCTCGAGCTCGACTATCCGGCGTACGAGATCCTGGTGGTGGACGACGGCTCCAGCGACGGGACGGCGGCTCGGGTGTCCGCCCTGGAAGGACACTACGGCGACGTCACCATCCGGCTGGTGAGCAAGGAGAACGGGGGCAAAGCCGCCGCGCTCAATACCGGGATCGCTCTGGCCCGGCACCCGTTCGTGCTGTGCATGGACGGCGATTCCCGGCTCACTCCGCCTACCCTGCGCTACGCGATGCGGCACTTCCGCGACCCCCGCGTCGCCGCGGTGGCCGGCAACGTGAAGGTGGTAAATCGCCGGAATCTGTGGACCAAGCTCCAGGCACTGGAGTACATCGAAGGCCTCAACATGGCGCGCCGGGCCCAGGGATTCCTCCGCGCGGTGAACATCATCCCCGGCCCGATCGGGATCTTCCGGCGGGACGTGCTCACCCAGGTCGGTGGATACGACACCGACACCTTCGCGGAGGATGCGGACCTCACCCTCAAGCTCCTGACCGCCGGATACCACGTCATCTTCGAAGACCAGGCCATCGCGTACACCGAAGCCCCCGAGGAGCTGCTCGATCTGCTGAAGCAACGGTATCGCTGGACTCGGGGAATCCTGCAGTCGCTCATGAAGCGCAAGGCCTGGCTGTTCCTGCCCAAACACGGGGCGGCGATCTGGGCCTCGCTCCTGTTCATGTTCTTCGAGGCGATACTCTGGCCCGCCGCGAACATCCTGGGGAACCTGGTGTTCGCGATAGCGGCACTGGAGGCGGGAGTGGCGACCTACGTGCTCTACTGGTGGCTGCTCCTCACGCTGCTCGACGTGACCGCCGCGGCCTACACCATCGCGATGGAGGAGGAGGACCTCTGGCTCATCCCCTACGCGGTGGTCTACCGCTACCTGTTCATCGCGACTATCGACGTTACCAAGCTCCTCGCGACCGTCGAGGAGTTTCTCGGCGTTCGGATGACGTGGGGCAAGCTCCAGCGCGCAGGACGGATCTAACCGGGAGGGCCTGTGGAACCCACTTCGCTCGGCCTCAACACCCTGCTGTCGATCATCATTCTGATCTCGTTCATCGTGACCGTCGTGCTCGCAGCGGCGAGCTACACGGCGTACAAGCTCCGCGAGCGCCGGCGGCCGCGGCCGGCGCTCGGGAGCGAGACGGAAAACGTGTACTTCGAACGCTACTTCCCACCCACGGTGGACGACGCCGGTTCCGGGCCCCCCGCCTGAGCACCGGGCTCAATAGCCGGATGACGTCGGGCCGCGGGCAGCGCCCTTTATGGCGGCGCCGAGCTCCTCGTAAGCGGTGGGATCGACCTCGCGGAACGGGGTCGCTCGATAGGTAACCTTTCCGTTGGGCCCAACCACGAACAGGCTCCGGTCGTCCAGCTGGTGCTCGGGGAGCCACGCTCCGTAGAGCTTGCCGGCGTCGCCGTGGGCGTCGGAGAGAAAGGTGAACGGAAAGTCCGCGTCCTTGGCCCAGGAGGCGAGGGTCTCGATCGAATCAGCGCTGATGGCGAGCAGGACCACGTCCTTGCCGCCGTGGAAGAGGGTCGCGTACTGATCACGGTACGCGTTCATCTGGATGGTTCAGCCCTTGGTCCGTGCCTTGTAAAAGAACGCAAGGACCACGGTCTTCCCCTTGAAGTCGCGGAGCCGGACCGGTCGGGGCTGCGGACCGGCACGAGTAGCCGCCGGCAAGGTAAAGTCGGGCGCCCGCTGCCCCACCGCGGGGCCCTGCTCCTGCTGAGCCGCGGCCGTCGCCGGCCACACCGCCAACGCCCACGCCACGGCGGCCCACTTCCCGAGTTTCACGTTCTCTCCTTGGTGCGCTCGGCACCGGCAACGTTCATGATGCGCCAGACGGTCCCGCTCTCGTCGGCGGCGAGGTACAGCGACCCATCGGGCCCCACGGCAAGGCCGGAGGGCCGGATCGCCGTGGGGTTCTTGCTGGGAGTGGCGAAGGTCTGGTACTTGCCCGCCGGGCGACCGTTTTCCAGCGGCTGCCAGACGATCCGGTATCCCTGCTCGGGGAGCGGCGCCCGGTTCCACGAGCCGTGGAACGCGATGAACGCGCCGCTCGCATAGGTGGGCCCGAGCTGCCGCGCTGGACCGAACGCGATCGCCAGCGGCGCCCAATGTCCCGGGAATGCGAGCAGGGGCGCCTTCGCGGCGGTGCAACGGCCGATCTGCTTACCGTCGCCGCCGTACTCGGGCGCAAGCACGTTCCGGCCGAGATCGACGTCGAAGTAGCAGTAGGGCCAGCCGTAGTCGTCGCCCCG
>DASQPE010000102.1:0-11584 GCA_035644115.1 Gemmatimonadales bacterium | reverse complement strand
GCGTGGCGGGTAAGGCGGGCAGGCGGGCAGGCGGACAGGCGGACAGCGGACCCGGGGGACCTTGGGCGCTCCGGCGCCCCGCGTCCGCGAGTCGGACAGTCCCTCTGTCCGCCTGCCCGCCTGCCCGCCTGCCCGCCTGACCATGCACGTCGTGCTGATCGAGCCGCGGATCCCGCCCAACACGGGCAACATCGCGCGGCTCTGCGCCGCCACTGATACCCCCCTGCATCTGATCGAGCCGCTCGGCTTCTCCCTGGACGAGCGCGAAGTGCGTCGCGCCGGGCTCGACTATTGGGACCGGGTGGATCTCTGGGTGCATCCCGGGTGGGGACCATTCCGCGACGCCATCGCGCGGGAACGGTGCCTCTACTTTTCCGCCAACGCCACCCGCGACTACCGCAAGGCGCCGTTCCGGCCCAATAGCTGTCTGATCTTCGGCAACGAGACCGACGGGCTGCCCACCCGCATTCTCGAGAAGCATCCCCAGCGATGCTTCCGGATCCCGATGCCGGGCGACGTGCGGAGCCTCAATCTCGCGAACGCGGTGAGTGTGGTCCTCTACGAGGGCCTGCGACAGCTCGGGATACCTGCGCCGGATCCCGAACCGGACCACTAATCATGAGTGGCGGGCGCCGACGGCGCCGCGCTATACTTTTGGACTTTTGATGCCGGGCCGCGCTGAGCCGCGGCCCGGCCGGCCGATCGTCCATCGAGTGAGACCAATGTTGAAGAAGATTGCCGTAGTCGGGGCAGGTAACGTAGGCGCGACGGTGGCCCAGCGGCTGGCCGAGAAATCGCTGGCGCGCACGGTCGTCATGGTGGACGTGATCGAGGGCATCCCCCAGGGCAAGGCGCTCGACCAGTGGCAATCCGCGCCCATCGAAGGATTCGACACCCGGGTGCTGGGCGGGCAGACCTACGATGCCGCGGCCGGCGCCGAGGTCTTCGTCGTGACTGCGGGGATCGCCCGAAAGCCGGGCATGAGCCGGGACGACCTGATCCAGACCAACGCGAGCATCGTGCGGTCGGTCGGCGAGCAGATCAACCAGGTCGCCCCCCACGCCATCGTGATCGTGGTCTCGAATCCGCTGGACGTGATGTGCTACGTCGCGCTGAAAGCGACCGGCTTTCCCCGCGAGCGGGTGATCGGGATGGCGGGCGTGCTGGATACGGCGCGCTACCGGATGTTCCTGGCCGAAGCGCTGGACGTCTCGGTCGAGGACATCCAGGCGATGGTCCTCGGCGGCCACGGCGACTCGATGGTGCCGTTGATCTCGTACACCACGGTCTCCGGCATCCCGGTGACTCAGCTGCTGGCGAAGGACAAGCTCGACGCGATCGTGGCGCGCACCCGCAACGGCGGCGCGGAGATCGTGGCCCACCTCAAGAGCGGATCGGCCTACTACGCGCCCAGCGCCGCGGCGGTACAGATGGTCGAAGCGATCGCCCTGGACAAGAAGCGGATCCTGCCCTGCGCCGCGTGGCTCCAGGGCGAGTTCGGACTGCGCGACGTGTTCTGCGGAGTTCCCTGCAAGCTCGGCCGTCAGGGCCTCCAGCAGGTGGTCGAGGTGACGCTCACCGACGCAGAGCGGCGTGATCTGCACGCGTCGGCCGAGGCGGTCCGGGCACTCCAGGCCACGGTATGACGGCGGGCGCCCAGCAGATCGGCGGCAGCCGGGGCCGCATCGTCCGCGCCTTCTGGGACAGCTCGGTCGGCAAGAAGGTCGTCATGGCGGTCACCGGTCTGATCGGGATCGGCTACGTGGGCCTGCACATGGTCGGCAATCTCCAGGTGTTTCAGGGGGCGGAGCGGCTCAACGCCTACGCCGCGCTGCTGCACGGACCGCTGAACGAGCTCCTCTGGGTCGCGCGCGGCATTCTGCTCGCGGCCGTCGTGCTGCACGTGGTGGCTGCCTGGCAGCTCACCCAGCGGGACCGGGCCGCTCGTCCCACCGACTATCGCGTGCGGCGCCCGCAGGTCTCCACTCTCGCGGCGCGCACCATGCGGTGGGGTGGGGTCCTGCTGCTCGCCTTCATCGTGCTCCACATCCTCCACTTCACTACCGGGACCGTCCGCCCCACCGGGACGTTCGTGCCGGGCGACGTATACGGCAACGTCGTCGGCAGCTTTCGGCTCTGGTGGGTGACGCTGTTCTATGTCGCGGCCATGGTGGCGCTCGGGTTCCATCTCTACCACGGGGCCTGGAGCTCGGTGCGGACTCTCGGCGCCGCCGCTCCCAGCCGCGACCTGCGCCATCGTCCCGTGGCGATATTCCTGGCGGTGGTGGTGGCGGGGGGATTTTGCCTGGTGCCGCTGGCCGTGTTCCTTGGGCTGGTTAAATGAAACAACGTAAAAAGTGAAAAGTGAAAAGTGAAAAGGGAGCTCCGCATCTCATCGGAGCACCCCTTTCACTTTTTACTTTTCACTTTTCACGTCTTTCGGAGCGTACATGGAGCTCAACTCGCGGATCCCATCCGGCCCCATTCAAGAAAAGTGGGATCGCCACCGCTTCGAGCTGAAGCTGGTGAACCCGGCCAACAAGCGGAAATACAGCGTCGTCGTGGTCGGGAGCGGGCTGGCCGGCGCCAGCGCCGCCGCGACGCTGAGCGAGCTGGGCTACCAGGTGAAGTGCTTCTGTTTCCAGGACTCGCCCCGGCGGGCGCACAGCATCGCCGCGCAGGGCGGCATCAACGCGGCCAAGAACTACCAGAACGACGGCGACAGTGTCTGGCGCCTGTTCTACGACACGGTGAAGGGCGGGGACTTCCGGGCCCGCGAGGCCAACGTGTACCGCCTGGCGCAGATCAGCGTGAACATCATCGACCAGTGCGTCGCCCAGGGCGTGCCGTTCGCCCGGGAATACGGCGGGCTGCTGGCCAACCGCTCCTTCGGCGGGGCGCAGGTGTCGCGGACCTTCTATGCCCGCGGCCAGACCGGCCAGCAGCTGCTGCTCGGCGCCTACCAGGCGCTGGAGAAGGAGGTGGCAAAGGGCGGGGTCACGATGCTGCCCCGGATGGAGATGCTCGACCTCATCGTGATCAACGGGCGGGCGCGGGGCATCGTCGCCCGAAACATGGTGACCGGCAAGGTGGAATCCCACGTCGCCGACGCCGTGGTGCTGGGCACCGGCGGCTACGGCAACGTCTTCCATCTCTCCACCAATGCCAAGGGCTCGAACGCCACCGCGATCTGGCGGGCGCATAAGCGGGGCGCGCTGTTCGGCAATGCGTGCTACACCCAGATCCATCCCACCTGCATTCCGGTCAGCGGCGAGTACCAGTCCAAGCTCACCTTGATGAGCGAATCGCTACGGAACGACGGGCGGGTATGGGTGCCGAAGCAGCGGGGCGACCGGCGCGCTCCGCACGAGATCCCCGAGGCCGAGCGCGACTACTATCTCGAGCGGAAGTATCCCAGCTTCGGCAACCTCGCTCCCCGCGATATCGCCTCCCGCGCCGCCAAAGAGGTGTGCGACGACGGCCGCGGGGTGGGGCCGAGCGGGCTGGGGGTGTATCTCGATTTCGCCGACGCGATCAAGCGGGTGGGCGAGGACCGGATCCGGGAACGCTACGCCAACCTGTTCGAGATGTACCAGCGCATCACCGACGAGAATCCCTACCGGATGCCCATGCGGATCTTCCCCGCGGTGCACTACACCATGGGGGGCCTCTGGGTCGACTACGACCTGATGAGCACGATTCCCGGCCTGTTCGTGATCGGCGAAGCCAACTTCTCCGACCACGGCGCCAACCGGCTGGGCGCGAGCGCACTCATGCAGGGTCTGGCCGACGGCTACTTCATCGTGCCCTACACCATCGGCGACTACCTGGCCAACGCCAAGCTGGAGAAGGCGGACGCGAGCCATCCCGACGTCATCGGCACCGAGGCGGTAGTCAACGAGCGGCTGCTCCGGCTGCTGGCGATCCCGGGACGCCGTACGGTGGACTCGTTTCATCGCGAGCTGGGCAAGGTCATGTGGGATAAGTGCGGGATGGCCCGGAGCGCCGATGGCCTGCGCGAAGCCATCCAGCAGATTCCCGCGCTGCGAGAGGAGTTCTGGCAGAACGTGAACGTGCCCGGGACCGACGCCGAGCTGAACCAGGGGTTGGAGCGCGCCGGCCGGGTAGCTGATTTCCTCGAGCTGGGTGAGCTCATGTGCCGCGACGCGCTCCATCGGGAGGAGTCCTGCGGCGGGCACTTCCGGGTCGAGCATCAGACCGAGGAAGGCGAGGCCAGACGGGACGACGAGCACTTCGCGTACGTCGCGGCGTGGGAATGGCGCGGCGACGGGCAGGAACCGTGTCTGGTTCGAGAGCCGCTGGTGTTCGACGACGTGCAGCTGGCGACGAGGAGCTACAAGTGACCGCTATCCGCCGTCAGCCGTGGAACTGAGCCTCACGCTGCGGGTCTGGCGCCAGCCCGGGCCGGGCGCTCCCGGCCGGTTCGTCGAGTATCCGGCGCCCGGCATCAGCCAGGACGCTTCCTTTCTCGAGATGCTCGACATCGTGAACGAGCGGCTGATCGAGACCGGCGACACGCCCATCGCGTTCGATCACGATTGTCGCGAGGGGATCTGCGGCTCCTGCGGGATGATGATCAATGGGGTGGCGCACGGCCCCGAGCGGGGCACGGCCACCTGCCAGCTCCACATGCGGCGCTTCCGCGACGGCGACGTGATCACCATCGAGCCGTGGCGCGCTCGTGCCTTTCCGGTGCTCCGCGACCTGGTGGTCGATCGGAGCGCCCTGGACCGCGTGATCCAGGCGGGCGGCTTCATTTCGGCCAACACCGGGAGCGCGCCCGACGGCAACGCGATCCCGATCCCGAAAGACGCAGTGGAGCAGGCGATGGACGCCGCCCAGTGCATCGGCTGCGGCGCCTGCGTCGCCGCCTGTCCCAACGGCTCCGCCTCGCTCTTTACCGCGGCCAAGATTACCCACCTGGCGCTGCTTCCTCAGGGCCAGCCCGAACGGCAGCGGCGCGCGCTCGGCATGGTGCTGCGGATGGATGCGGAAGGATTCGGCGGCTGTACCCTGTTCGGCGAGTGTCAGGACGCCTGCCCCAAAGAGATCGGCATCGAGACCATCTCGCGCATGAATCGCGACTACTTGCGGGCGTTGCTCACGTTCCGGCCGGCCTGACGCGCCTCCTGGTCTTGGGCGCGCTGGTTCTGCCCGTGGCCGTGCGCGCCCAGAGTCTCACCGCCGACGCCGGGGCGCAGGCGGTAGCCGCGGTCTACCACGCCGACCCGGTCCCGGGCGGAGGTCCGCTCACCGAGCTCAAGCTGGTACAGCCTCTGGTCATGGTCCATGCCGCGCTCCCGGCTCTGCGCCTCCACTTTATCGGGACTCTCGATCTCGAGGGGCTGACCATGCCCGCCGGAGAGTTGGCGCCGGGCGATTGGGGCGAGGGCTTCGTGGATCGACGCCATCCTCACACCTACGCCCACGAGCTCCTGCTCGTGGTCGACGACTTGACCGGTGCCCGCTCGAACCGGCTTTCGCTCGCGGTCGGCAAGGGGTTCGCCCCCTTCGGCACCGACGATCCGATGAGTCGCCCGTTCGTGCGCTTTCCGGTGAATCACCACCTGGCGCAGATTCTCGAGCGGTGGGTGGCCCTTGCCGCCTGGCGGAACGGCCCGATCACGATCGAGGCCGGGCTGTTCGACGGCGACGAGCCGGAGCGTCCGGGACAATGGCCCCGCTTCGGTGGGCGGTTCGGAGACTCGTGGTCGGCCCGGGTTACGCTGCGGCCGGCGGCGGCGGTCGAGCTGCAGGGCTCGCACGCCTCGGTCGCGAGCCCGGAACATCGGCCGGGGGCCGGCCTGACGCAGCGGAAGTGGGACGTCTCCGCCCGGCTCACGCCGCCGGTGGCGCACCACCCCGCCTATGTGCTCCTCGAATGGGCCCGCACCGACGAGGCCGATGGGTTCTTCCACTTCAGCAGCCTGCTTGGCGAGGCGGCGTGGAGTCCTGGACGCCACCGCGTCGCCTACCGGCTGGAGCGTACCACCAGACCCGAGGAAGAACGGCTGCTCGATCCCTTTCGCTCCGAGCGGCCCCATCTGGACAACCAGATTTTCGGCATCACTCGCTGGACGGTGCATACCTTGGGCTACACATTCTCGCTGCCGATCGACGCGCTGCCGGCCGAGGTGGTGCCGCTCGCCGAGCTGTCCGCGGGCCGGGTGACCCGGCTCGAGGGACTGTTCGATCCCGAGTCGTTCTACGGCAAGACCACATTCTGGGCGCTGACGGTCGGCGCCCGCATCGCCATCGGCATGCGGATGCACCGCATGGGCCGGTACGGGGCCGCGTTGCCGGCGTCGGGGATGGCGCACTCGCATGCGATGAGCGGGCCCGAATGAGAAACCCCCACGCGCTGCGCGACATCACTCGCCTGCTCGCGCTTGCCGCAGTCGTCAGCGCCTGCGGCGGCGACGGCGGCACCGGACCCTCGAGCCTCACGATTGCCGTCCAGGCGGGCCAGAACCAGTCCGGGCCGGCCGGCGGACCGCTAGCCGCGGCGCTGGCCGTGCTCGTCACCAACGGCAGCGGCAACCCGGTAACGGGCCAGGCAGTGACTTGGACCACGACGGGAGGATCGCTCGATCCGGCGACGTCGAGCACGGACGGGAGCGGCGTGGCGAGCACCGCGTGGCGGCTGGGCCCGGCAGGCGGCGGGCAGGCGGCCCGGGCGGTTCTCGCCGATGCCAGTGGGTCTCCGGTGAGCTTCACCGCAACGGCGACGGCGGCGGTCCCGTCGCCACCGCTCATCGGCACGGTCGAGGTGCCGGCGAACTACGGCGCGCACGACACCTACGTCCGCGATGGGATCGCCTTCCTCTGCGCCTGGAACACCGGCCTCATCATCCTGGACGTGGGCGGCGGCGGGCACGGCGGCAGCCCCGCCAACCCGGTCGAGCTCGGTCGTATCGTGACCAGCGACGACGGCGTCGCCGGCGGGCCCCAGGTCCACAACTCCTGGTGGTTCCATAATCCGGTGTCGGCCGAGAAGCGCTACGTGTTCGTGGGTCAGGAGGGACCGGGCTCGGTCGGGACCAGCGCGCAGGGCGACATCCATGTGGTGGACGTGAGCGACCTGACGGCTCCACAGGAGGTCGCGTTCTTTCATTTGGGCCCGATCGCGGGCGCCTCGACCGGCACCCACAACTTCTGGGTGGACGAACCGGCTCAAGTCCTGTACGCCGCCTATTACAACGGCGGGGTCGTCGCGCTCGACGTCTCGGGCACTCTCACCGGCGATCTGTCATCACGCCTCATCGCCAACCTGCAGCCGGGCGGTCCCGGCAACACCTACGTCTGGGGCGTGCAACTCTACAACGGCGACCTGTACGCCTCCGACATGCTGAGCGGGCTGTGGCAGCTGCGACTCAATCGGGGCGCCGGCACGTTCGGTATTCTCGGCGGGGGAAACAACGTACCGGAGCGCTACAGTGCCGATCTCTGGGTCGCCGGCGGATACGCCTACACCGGCACGTGGGGGAGCATTCCCCGCGGCGCCAACTCGGGCAACCAGCTCAAGGTGTGGCAGCTGTCCGGGGCAGGCGCTCCCACCCTGGCCAGCGCCGTCAGCATCGCGGGGGCGGGCAATGTGGGAGACAACGAGGTCTCGTCCGACGGCAAGTATCTGCTCGCGGTGACCGAGCGGGGAGCGGACGAGGCCAAGGGCCTCTATCTCTATGGGTTGGCCAATCCGGCCAATCCCGCGCTCATTGCCTTTGCCAATGTACCCGGCGTCGGCAACCAGGGCGGCGGGCTCCATACCGGCACCTTTGCCACCATAGGCGGCAGGCGCTACGTGTTCGGGGCTCGCAACCCGGGGCCGCAGGCCGCGCCGCCGCCGGCGCTCGTGATATTCGACGTCACCGATCTGACCCCCTGAGGGCGGGCCTCACCGCCGGGCGGTCACCAGCGCCGGCGCCTGCCGAGGGTCGGCGACGCCGGTCCCCAGAACCTTCCGAAGGAACTCGCATGCCTGAGCGATCGCGGCCCGGGGGGCGGGAGTGGCGGCAATGGGATTCAGCAACAGGAAATCGTGGATGGTCCCCAGATAGCTGACCGCGGTCACTTCGACCCCGGCCATGCTGAGCTTCTGGGCGTAGGCCTCCCCCTCGTCGCGCAGCACGTCATTCTCGGCGCTGATCACGAGCGCTGGCGGGAGCCCGTCGAGCTGGTCGAGCGAGGCACGGAGCGGCGATGCGGTGGGGCGGGTGCGGGCGGATTCGTCCGGCAGATAGCGGCTCCAGCACCACTTCATCGTTTCCCGGGTGAGCCACAGGTCATTGGCGAACTGGTGGTAGCTGCCGGTGTCGAAGTCCGCGTCGGTCACCGGGTAGAAGAGAAGCTGGGCGACGATCTGGGGCGCCCGTCGCTCCTTGGCGAGCAACGTCACCGCCGCCGCCAGGTTACCGCCGGCGTCGTCTCCCGCCACCGCGATCCGGGTCGGATCGAGATCGATCTCCCGGCCCATCTCGGCGACCCACCGCGTCGCGCTGTAGGCCTGCTCGATTGCGACCGGGTACTGGGCTTCGGGCGCCCGGGTGAAATCCACGAAGACCACCGCGACATCGGCGCCGTTCGCCAGCTCGCGGATGAGGCGGTCGTGGGTGTCCCGATCGCCGACCACCCATCCGCCGCCGTGGAAGTACATCAGGGCCGGGAGGGGGTGGGTGCGGTCGCGCGGGCGGAGGATGCGGAGCGACACCGTGCCGGTGGGTCCGCCGGGGATGGTCCGGTCGTCGATGTCGGCCGGCAGCTTGCTCACCTCGACCGCCTGGGTTGCGGCCCATACCCGGCGGGCCTCTCCCGGGGTCAGCTCGTGGATCTTCGGTCCGCCGGCGACCCGGAGCGCGTCCAGGAATCGCTGCGTCCTCCGTTCCACGAACATGGGGTCCTCCTATGGTGATCTCACCGGCTCGCCGCGCGGCCAGACGTTATTGGAACGATCCAGGTCCGGGAGGGCCTCGTCCGGGTCGACCCGGACCCCTGTCACGTCTCCCGGAACCGCCGCCACGTAGGTCCTCCCCAGGTACCAGACCTCCACCGGGAGCCTGATTCGTAGAGTCTTGCCACCGCGCAGGGTCACCGCCAGCTCGACCGGCATCGGCATGGCTCCCACGTTCTGAAGATGTATCCGGGATACCACCCCCGCCGTGTCGGACAGCACCACGGAATCCACCGCCTGGTCGACGGTGGCGGTGGTGTAGAACCAGCCCCGCCAGAACCAGCTCAGGTCCTCTCCCGCCCCGTCCTCGATGGTGCGGAAGAAGTCCGCCGGCGTCGGGTGCTTGTAGGCCCAGCGCCGGATGTACTCCCGGAACGCGGGATCGAACCGATCGGGACCCAGGATGTGGTCCCGGAGCAGGCGGAGGCCGAAGCCGGGCTTGTTGTAGCCGACCTCGTGCAGATCCTCGTAGGGGACCCGGTCCGGAGGGGTCATGATCGGCTGCTCGTGACCCGACCGAGCGTAGGCGAGGTAGCTCTCCGCGCTGCCGCGCCGGGTCGGAACATCCGGGTACTGTTGCTTCCAGTTGTAGTAGTTCATGAAGGTGTTGAACCCTTCGTCCATCCAGGCGTACAGCCGCTCGTTGCTGCCGACCAGCATGGGGAACCAGGTATGCCCGAACTCGTGGTCGGTTACCCCGTACAGCCCCCGCGCGGTCGTGCGGTCGTGGCAGAAGACGATCATGGGGTACTCCATGCCGCCTTCGACCCCGTTCACGTTCACCGCGCTCGGATAGGGGAAGGGGAACCACTGCTTGGAGTACCGCTCGATGGCGAGCTTGCCGTATTCCGACGCGCGGTTCCAGATCGAGTCGGCTGACGGCGGATAGAAGCTCATCACCAGTACCTTGCCCTGGTTGGCCGAGACGGCGTCCCAGATGAAATGCGGGGCAGCCGCCCAGGCAAAGTCCCGCACGCTGTCTGCCGTGAACCGCCAGATGCGGTGCCCGCCCGGCGCTGGCGCCGACGCATGCCCCCCGATTTCGTCCTTGCCCCGAATGATCACGGTCCGGTCGCTGCGCCGCGCCTGGGCCAACCGCGCGCGCTCCCGCGCAGTCAACACCTGCTCCGGGTTCCGCAGGGTCCCGGTCGCCGCCGCCAGCATGTTGGCCGGCAGCGTAAGACTGACGTCGAAGCTGCCATACTCGAGATAAAACTCGCCCAGACCGATGTACTGCTCGGTATTCCAGCCGCGGACGTCGTCGTACACGGCTAGGCGGGGATACCACTGTGCCACTTCATAGGTAGTCGCGCCGTCCGCGGTCTCGATCCCCATCCGGTTCCGGAGGGGGCCGAAGGGGAAGGTCCAGGAGATGCCCAGCGCCTGCCGATCCCCCGGCGGCAACGGTCGCTCGAGGTCCACCCGCATCATCGTGCCGTTGACCGAATAGTGCAGCGGAGCCGCGGGCTCGGCCTTGCGGCCCCGGGCGGCCGGCCGGCCCGGCTGCCCGACCCAGACGATGCGGATCCCACCGTCGGTGCCGCTGAACTCGGGGAACAGCGCCTCGCCCACGCTCGAGTCGGTGAAGAGGTTCTGATCGACCTGGAGCCAGAGATAGCGCAGCGTGTCAGGCGAGTTGTTGGTGTAGGTGATCTGTTCTTCGCCGCTCACCGCTTTCGCGACCGTGTCGAGTGTGGCCTTGATGACGTAGTCCACCCGCTGCTGCCAATACGCCCGGCCGGGCGCCCCACTGCCGGTGCGGAGGGCGGTCGGCGTGGGGAGCTCGAGCCGGCGGAACATCGACTGATCGTCGGCGGCGCGAGTGGCGGGTGCCTGCGCCGACGCACCGCCGGCCGCGGCTGCGCCGACCACCAGCAATGTGAGGATGGAGCGCACAGGGTTGGTCCTGTCTGATCAGAGTTTCGGCAGCGTCACGCCCTGCTGCCCCTGATACTTGCCGGCCTTGTCCTTGTAGCTGGTCTCGCAGATGTCGTCGTCGTCCGCTTCAAAGAAGAGGACCTGACAGATCCCCTCGTTGGCGTAGACCTTGGCCGGCAACGGTGTGGTGTTGCTGATCTCCAGCGTGACGAACCCTTCCCACTCGGGCTCGAACGGCGTCACGTTGGTTATGATGCCGCAGCGGGCGTAAGTGGATTTCCCCAGGCAGATGGTCAGGACGTTCCGGGGGATGCGGAAGTACTCGACCGAACGCGCCAGCGCAAAGCTGTTGGGTGGGACGATGCACACGTCGCCCTCGAACTCGACGAAGCTCTTCGAGTCGAAGTGCTTGGGGTCCACAATGGCCGAGAGCACGTTGGTGAAGATCTTGAACTCGGGCGCCACCCGCATATCGTAGCCATAGGAGGAAAGGCCATAGGAAATTGCCTTACGGGTTTCTCCCTCCACCCCCCGGGCAGGCGAGTCGACGAAGGGTTCGATCATCCGGTGCTCGCGCGCCATGCGCCGGATCCAGCGGTCGGACTTGATGGACAAGGGAAACCTCGGGCAGAGTCGGGCGGGAATATAAGGGAAAACAGCAGGGTTGAAGTGCCCTCCGGCCGCGGTTAGCTTCTCTCGCTAAGAGAACGTGAAATTTTTCACGAGGGAGCAAGGTGA
>DASQPE010000101.1:0-3163 GCA_035644115.1 Gemmatimonadales bacterium | reverse complement strand
CGACTTCGCGAGCCGCACCGCCGCCTCCACGGCTTCCGCTCCACTCGAGTAGAGCTGGGTGCGGGTGAGGTCGCCGGGCGCGATCTCGGCGATCAGCCGGACCAGCGCGGCGCGATGCTCCGAGGTACAGCTTCCCACGTGAATGCGACCCAGCTGGCGCTGCATCGCGGCCACGTACCGGGGATGGGCGTAACCCAGGCTGGCGACTCCGACGCCCGCCAGGAGGTCGATGTAGCGGTTACCGTCCGCGTCGTACAGCAGCGCGCCTTCGCCGTGGTCCATCGTGAGGCGGGTGAAGAGCGCGACGCTCTGCGTCCCCGGTGCGAGGTACGCCGCCTCGGCATCGAACCAGGCGCGGGAGGCCGGACCGGGGATCTCGAGCAGGGGCTCGAGCGCGGTCATGCAGCGACTCCGTGCTGGGCGTGGGCATGGGCGAACGCCGCGATGGCCGCGGCTGCTTCGGCGCGAAAAGGTGCGAAGCTGGGCCAGTCGTTCAGATCGATCAGCACCGGCTGATCGGGGGCCGGCAGCACCACGTCGCCACCGAATACGTGGAGCCCCAGGCGGTCGGCGGCAGCGAAAGCGACGGTTCGCAGCCGAGCCTCATCCACGACTGGCGTCGGGCCGGCGGGCCCCCACCTGGCATCGTAGAACCGGAAGAAGCTGCGATCAGCCACTCCGTAGAACTTGAGCACGGGTCCCCGCACGTGCTCCTGCACGGCGACCTTGCCGATGCCGCGGGCCGCGAAGCGGGAGAGCGCGGCGACGACCTCATCGCTGTGGGTCAGCACGACGTCCTCCGGGGCCTCCGCATGCACGTCGCCCCGCTTGACCCACAAGCTCTGGTGCGGCGCGATGAACTCGGCCAGCGCGGTGGCCGCCTCGGCCGACAGCCAGGTCGGGACGATCAGTGTGCGGGGGAAGGGGATTCCACTGTTGGTCAGGGCGCGTACCAGCTGATGGCGGTGGCAGGCCAGCACGCTGCTGGGCGTATTGACCATGGTCGCGCCGCCCCGCTCCAGCGTGACGAGACGCTCTGAAGCGGTCACGCCCTGACACATGTTAAGATGAAGATCGGCGGACGGAAGTGGTCCGCTCTCGAGCCGCTCTTCGGACGACCGGGAAACCCGCCAGCCACGAAGCTCGAGCCCCGCGACCACCGCGTTCATGATCGCGGTGTCGTTCGCGAGATGCTGCAGCGGTGAATAGGCCGGCTTGCGATGCAGTGCGACACAATGTCCCGCTCGTTCACGCATTGGCGACAATCTGTCTCCTCAGTGGCCTCAACCCATCGGCAGGCCCTCGCCTTCGCAGAACTCTTGCCACGCATTGGCCCGGTCCAGATCCCGGCGGTGGTCGAGATCGATCACCTTGGCAATCTCCACCGCGCGCACCTCGTATCCCTCTCGCACCATCGCGCCGAGGAGTGCCCGCATGCGGCTGTGTCCGGCGGCGAGCGCTGCGTGCGCGGCCCCGCGGGCCCTGGGGCTCAGGGCATAGACTCCCCCGGTCACCAGTGCCGGCTCCATTCGCTGGTCGGCGATTGCGGTCACCCGACTCTCGCGATCGCGCGCGACGAAGAGCGGGCGCTCGTCGTCGATGAACGGCGTCACCACCAGCACCGCATCGGCACCAGCGGTCAGAGCGCGGCGTGATTCGGCATAGGCCCGGACCCAGTCCGCGGCCGGCATGATCGTGTCTACCATCGAGCAAAAAACGGAGCCCGCCGGCGCGAGTGAGAGGCCGAGCGCCAGCGTATGGAGCGACGACGGAGTGAGACAGGAGCGGATGGTGAGCGGAATGGAGAGCTGCGCCAGCTGGTCGGCGACGGGTTCGAGGGCGACGCCTTCACGCACCAGACAGGTGAGCGAGGCACACCCGAGGTCCTCGAAGGTCCGCGCGAGGCGAGCCAGCTGCGGCACTCCTGCGATCGGGACCAGCGCCTTCGGGGTCGCGATGCCGCTCGCGGCCAGCCGGCTCCCTTGGCCCCCTGCGAGAATCAGTCCGTGCACGCGCGGAGCAGATCGGGCAGATCGGTGAGTCGGGCGATGCGGCCGGTTGGGACCAGGCCGATGGGCGCCGCCCGCTCCGGCGGGGCAAGCCAGCAGGTGCAGAGCCCGAGCGCCGCCGCGGGCCGGATATCCGCTTCGACGTTGTCGCCGATCATCCAGGCGTCGTGGGCCCCGGCGTCGAGAGTATCGAGCGCGAATTGGAAGATCCGCGGGTCGGGCTTGGCCCAGCCTACCAGCGCCGAATCGGCGATCACCCTGAAGAACGGCAGGAGCTCCAGGTCCATCAGACAGCGGTCGAGGTTGCCCATGAAGTTCGACACCACGCCGAGCCGGTAGTGCCTGGCCAGGCGCTGGAGCACGCCGCGGTTGCGCTGCACGACCTCGAGCGCACTGCGGTGGAAGCGCTCGACCACGCGGCCCGAATCGATCGAGCGCCCGTCCGGCAGGAGACCAGCCAACAGCTCGGCCTGGGCCTCGATCATGGCCCGGAACCCCAAAGTTCGGGTGGCAGGCTCAAGCTCGAGCTGCCGGTCGGACTGGCGAAAGAGTGGCTCGAAGGCCTCCAGCGCAAGGCGACCCCCCGCCGCCACATACGCGTGGTGGAAGCGCTCGGCCCAGCGTTCGCCGTCGGCATCCAGCGTCCCCCCGAAGTCGAAGAGCAGCACGGTTCGGTAGGTCATGGCTTCCTCGTCGCGATCGGCCGGTCCGCAGCGCATTTCTGATGCCTGCGACGACGTTAGCTTCTAGGAGCCATGGTGCGACGCCCCGACCCCGACGCCCTGCTCGAGCAAGTCCGAGCCGAGGAGGCTCGCGCCAGGCGCGGGCAGCTGAAGGTGTTCTTTGGGGCGTCGCCCGGCGTCGGCAAGACCTTCGCGATGCTGGAAGCTGCCGCCGCGAAGCGGACCACCGGTCTCGACGTCGTGATCGGGCTGGTCGAGACCCACGGCCGCCAGGAGACCCGCCGCCTGCTCGAGGGTTTCGAGATCCTCCCGCGGCGGAAGATGGAGTATCGCGGCACCACGCTCGAGGAGTTCGACCTCGATGGGGCGCTGGCGCGGCGACCCGCCCTCCTGATCCTCGATGAGCTGGCCCACAGCAACGCGCCCGGCTCCCGCCACGCCAAGCGGTGGCAGGATCTGAGCGAGCTGCTC